>JANQJJ010000103.1 GCA_028281725.1 Pirellulaceae bacterium
CCTTTACCCAAATCTTTAGTGTTGACAAAGCATTAGTCCCAAACGCGATCATCGTCCATGCAGAGAACTCTCTTATTGATGCGGCACGCCAAGAGCGACTGGAAACAACCTGGTTTGGCGGATCATGACCGACCGCTCAATGCACGTGGGCGGCGCGCTGCGCCCCTGATGGCCCATCATCTGAGCGACCAGGGAATCCGGGTGGACGTGATTCTGGCAAGCACTGCCGAGCGGGTGCGCGAAACCATCGAATTGATGCAACAGGTGTGGTGCGAAGAGGTGGAAGTTCTGCCACAGAAGTCGCTTTACCTGGCCTCACCGCAAGAGATCGCTTCCCAGATCCAAAGCCTCCACGATTCGTGGCAGAACGTCATGCTGGTCGGGCACAACCCCGGTTTGAGCGCCGCGGCCAGCCTGCTGGCCGGTATCGGTCAAGAGATGCCGACGGCGGCCATCGCCGTTTTTCAGGCGGAGATCGATAGCTGGGCGAGGTCCTTCGCCGCTAACGTTTGGGAGCTGAAGGCACTTTGGCGACCACGTGAATTGGAACTCGAAGCCTAAGCCATGCTGAGGCTCATCCTGCGGTCGCCCTTTTCTGATAAAATCGTAGGTTCCCGTCGACTACCGCCGGTCGACTCTTTCCCACCTGAACCCTTCGAGGAGAATTGGCAATGCTTAGAAACGCGATGTGCCTGGTGTTGGTCGGCCTGTGCGCGGCCTATGGTTACGCGGGCGAAATGCCCAAGGTTGGTGACAAGGTACCTGAGTTTGAGATGTCCGGAAGTGATGGAAAAACTTATTCAGCCAAGGACTTTATCGGAAAGCAAGCGGTGATTATTGCCTGGTTCCCACGCGCTTTCACCGGCGGCTGCACCAAGCAGTGCAAATCCATGAAGGAGTCCGGCGAGCTGCTCAAGAAATTTGACGTGGCCTATTTTACGGCCAGTACCGATTCGGTCAAAAAGAATGCCGAGTTTGCCCAAAGTCTGGATCTGGACTATCCCATTCTTTGCGATCCAACAGGCAAAAACGCAGCACTATTCGGCGTTCTGCGCGAAGGCCGCAACGCGGCGGCCAGAGTGACCTTTGTGATTGGTAAAAACGGCAAAGTGCTTGCCATTGAGGACAAGGTGAAGACAGAATCGCATGGCGAGGACTTGGCAAATCTGCTCGGCCAATTGGAAGTAGAAGTCAAGTCTAAAAAGTAGCCAAGGGACCTGAGCGAGGGCAAGTCGAACCACCATGCATATCTACCTGATTGGCTACCGGGGCTCAGGCAAGTCGACTGTGGGGCGAATCCTGGCAAAACGCCTGGGCGTTCCAATCGTGGATACCGACGACATGGTCGAACAGACCTGTGGCATGTCCATCAAGGAGATTTTTCAGCAGGGGGGCGAAGCGAGTTTTCGCGACCGAGAGGAGCAAGCCATCTCGGACGTTGCCTCGCGGGCCAGCACGCCCTGCGTGGTCGCGCTTGGAGGCGGCGCGATCTTGCGAGAATCCAATCGAATCGCCCTGGCTGCCAGCGGCGAGTGCGTCTGGTTGCGGGGTTCGGCCGAGCAACTGTTTGACCGGATCAACCGCGACGAATCAACCGCTTCCAGGCGCCCCGCCCTGTCCCATCGTGGCGGTTATGACGAAGTTGCTGCCCTGTTGGCTGCTAGAGAACCGCTTTATCGTCAGGCGGCACAAAAGATTGTGGGAACGGATGATCGGACACCCGATGAGGTAGTGGCGGAGATTCTCGTTTGGGTAAGATCTCAGGTTGAGTAAAACAATGGCGGCTCCACGATAGAGTTCCCCGGGAGCCGCTAGTGGTCTGTCAAAGCTTAATCTTTGGGTCGAGTAAAGAGGTCAGGAGTCAATTGCCGCCAGCGGCCCTTCGGGTGCTGTGCACAATTGCCCCCTGACCCCTTTACCCAAATCTTTAGTGTTGACAAAGCACTAGAGGGACCATCTGATTCAAGTGGCATCTCCTGGGCTCGATGGATCGGCCGACTGGGTTGGAACGGGCATGTTGTCCCGATCTACGATGATGGATGCATGGAGGCGGTGCAGCAGGGAGGGGCCTGGACTGGGAAACGCGCCGGACGCGCCCGGTCGCGACCGTTCTTTTGCAGCGATGCACCAATGTAAAAAACTCACCGAGTTCAAGCTTTAGGCATCTACTGAGGAAACACGGTGCTGGTCGCATTCATAGCTCTGCCCGTCGCGTTGCGCGTCGCCTTCGTTGCCTTGTTGGCCTTGGCAGTCGCGCGATTTGTCAACTGGGCGATCTACAACTGGTCGTACACCAAACATCAGCTCGGTCCTTGGAGTGCGCCGCCGGAAGACGCGCCCTTTCGCAGCTGGCAAGACCAGTTGCCGATCATTGCGTGGTACCGACTTCGCCGAGAATCGAAAGAGCATGGTCAAGGCTACTGGATCCGGCCACTGGTCGTTGAGCTGCTTTTTCCGCTAGCTATCGCGTGGTACTACCACTTTTATGTAACTGGAGGAGCGCTTCCACTGGGGATGGCGGCCAGAGGCCTGGTCCCGAACTCGGACCTGCACTGGCAATTCCTGGCGCACTTCGTGCTGTTCACGCTGATGACCATCGCGACCTTCATCGACTTCGACGAACAATCCATTCCAGACTACGTCACGGTCACCGGAACGGTGATCGGTTTGTTCGGGGCCACATTCGCGCCGGCCTGGCTTCCCTTCCATCCCGGAGCCGCTGGTGTCGTGGAACTCGACGCGGGCCAACCCGGTGGCTGGCCGTTGTGGCTCGGCGGCCCGTGGGGGTTGCTGCTGGGATTGCTGATTGTCGGCTGCTGGGGATTTGCCTTATTGGATCGGCGTTGGATTACTCGGCGCGGGATCCACAAAGCGCCGCGGTACTTCTTTGCCCGCATGTTTCGCAATGCCTGGTTGTGGAAAACGGTCTGTGTGATCACCGCGGTTCTCATGTTAGGCGTGACGTTGGTTTGGTGGCAGGCTTGGAATCGTTGGCCGATTTTGCTCAGTAGTCTCCTGGGGCTCGCGTTTGCTGGTGGCGTCACGTGGGGCGTGCGTTTGTCAGCTACCTGGGGCCTGGGAGTGGAGGCGCTGGGGTTTGGAGATGTGACGTTGATGGCCATGATTGGCACGTATGTCGGCTGGCAACCGAGTCTGCTGATCTTTTTCATCGCGCCACTGGTATCGATTGTGTTTGTGTTGTTGCGTTGGATGCTCACCGGAGAAACGGCGACTCCCTACGGTCCCTACCTATGCGCTGCTACGGTGCTGTTGCTCGTTTTTTGGGATTCGCTCTGGCGGGGGTGGGCCGCGAACGTATTTACGCTCGGCCCTTTTATCTTGGGCATTGTGGTTGCATGTGTCGCGTTGATGGGGGCCATGTTATGGATTTGGCGATTGATCAAGCAGGCGCTGGGACTCGCTGGTCCCTAGCGGCAGGCATCGCTGGTTTTGGGTTGCAATCGGTAACCAACGTCGCTTTGGGCAGGCAGTTGCTCGCTGCGCGGCGCACCGGTCGCATTGTGGTCGATCAAGGCACCTTGCAAGCCATTTATGGTCGGTGGTGGCCGCATACCGGGAATCTCATGCAGGTTCTGTGGGACATGAATTTTCGTGGCGTGCAACGCGATCGCTGCGAACTTTTTTATCATGAGCCGCTGTCCGCCCCTGGTTTTCTGACGCTGAGCTACGTGCACTCGGGGCCTCAGACATCGCTGGCGACATTTTACTCAGCTACCTTAATTTTGGATGAAATCGCCAAACTCAAACGCTCTCATGCCATCGTCTGCCAGGTCACCAACGACCGCATCAGCGATCGCCTGCTCGACCGCTGGGGGTGGCAAAGACACTGCCCTAGCTGGTCTGGAAGGCACTTTATCAAGCGGTTTTATGGCGAGTATCCAGAGATCAGCCCGCACTGGCGGGAGCGTTTGACGCTGGGCTGAGCTCGCTTGTGCGCCTGCGCCCAAGCGAGTCATCTATGGCACCGGTCAGCCTCCTGATACCATTCTGTTTCGGGCAACAGCAGACGTCTATCAGGAATCCAGTCCACCAGTCTGGAAGGTGATCGATTTTATGAGCGAATCAGCCGAGCAGAAGCGACTCGATGCGTCGGCAAGCCGAGAAGCCAATTGGCAAAGATGGGGCCCCTATCTCTCGGAACGTCAGTGGGGCACCGTCAGAGAGGACTACTCCGAAAATCAGGATGCGTGGAGTTACTTTCCACATGACCACGCCCGCAGTCGAGCCTACCGATGGGGTGAAGACGGTTTGCTTGGAATTTGTGACCGGCAGTGCCGCCTGTGCTTTTCATTCGGCTTCTGGAACACGCGGGATCCCATTCTGAAAGAGCGACTCTTTGGTCTGACCGGTCCGGAAGGAAATCACGGCGAGGATGTCAAGGAATGCTACTATTATCTTGATAGCAGTCCCACGCATTCGTACATGCGGGCCCTTTACAAGTATCCTCACGCGGAGTTTCCCTATATTCGGCTGGTCGAGGAGAATGCCCGGCGGTCGAGACAAGAGCTGGAGTTTGAACTGACTGACAGTGGCGCGATCGATGGTGAAGACTACTTTGACTGCGCGATCGAGTATGCCAAGAAGTCTCCCAATGACATCTTGATCAGGGCCACCATCACCAATCGTGGCTCCGAGGCGGCGACCATCCACGTCCTGCCGCAATTCTGGTTCCGCAACACCTGGACGTGGGATTGTACGCACGAAGGCTGTACCCCCAAACCGTGCATGACTCTCCGGGATGGGCGGCTGGAAGCCAAGCATGTCACGCTTGGCCGTTGGCAGATGGCGAGCGACGTGACGTCTGATGGCCAGACACCCAACTATTTGTTCACCGACAACGAGACGAACACGAATTTACATCCGGACCAGCCGTCTACCAGCGGCTTTTTCAAGGACGCTTTTCACGAGTACGTGGTCCAGGGAAAGGCAACTGCGGTTAACGAGCAGCAGGTGGGCACCAAGGTGGCAGCGCACACCGTGCACACGATCGCGCCGGGTGGTAGCGTCGTACTCAGGGCTCGCATGTGGGATGAAGATGAGACGCCCGAGGTATGGTTCGGCCCGGAATTCGACGAGACTTTCGCGCTGCGTCAGAGAGAGGCTGACGAGTTCTACGACGCCCGAATTTCATCCTCGCTCGCTCCTCAGGAGAAGCAGGTCTCGCGTCAAGCCCTGGCGGGTCTCTTGTGGACAAAGCAGTTTTACCACTATGTCGTCGATGCCTGGATCGAAGGAGACAGCAACTACCAAGCCCACGCTCCAGGAAGGCAGCGCGGTCGCAATCACGATTGGCAGCATCTGTTCAATCGCGACGTCATCAGCATGCCGGACAAGTGGGAGTATCCTTGGTACGCCGCGTGGGATTTGGCGTTTCATATGGTGCCCATGGCCGACATCGATCTGAACTTTGCCAAGGAACAGTTGATTCTCTTCTTGCGCGAATGGTACATGCATCCGAGCGGTGCTCTGCCCGCCTACGAGTGGGAGTTGAGCGACGTGAATCCACCGGTGCATGCTTGGGCGTGTTGGAACGTCTATCTGGCCAGTGGCTCGGACGGGCAGCGGGACAAGGCGTTCCTCAGCCGCACGTTTCAGAAGTTGTTGCTCAACTTCACCTGGTGGGTGAATCGGAAGGATCCGAAAGGCAATCATATTTTTAGCGGTGGCTTTCTCGGTCTGGACAACATCGGGGTCTTTGACCGGAGCAAACCTTTGCCCACCGGCGGGTATCTCAATCAAGCCGATGCGACCGCTTGGATGGCCTTTTTCTGCGGACATATGTTGCGTATCGCGCTGGAACTGGCCGAAGACGACATTGCCTACGCCGACATGGCCAGCAAGTTTCTCGAGCACTATATGGCCATTGCCGATGCGACCAACGACTTGCATGAAACCGGCTTGTGGGACGACGAAGACGGGTTCTACTACGATCACTTACTCAACGACGGCCACTCGACGCCGCTGAAAATCCGCTCACTGGTCGGCCTGATTCCGCTCTGCACGCCGGTGATTTTGGAAGAAAGGAAGATTGACCGACTGCCAGGCTTCCGTAAGCGTACACAGTGGTTCCTCGATCACCGGGGGGAACTGGCGCAGCACATGAATTATTTAACACGCGTCTGCCCCGACGACGAAGAGCACGGCATGCGTTTGTTGGCGCTGCCCAACACGGACCGTCTGCGGCGGCTACTGCGAACGATGCTCGATGAGAACGAGTTCCTGTCTCCCTTCGGTATCCGTTCGATGTCGGCGAAACACGCCGAGCAGCCGTTTGTTTTTGATTGCAACGGCTATCGAAACGAAGTGCGGTATGTGCCCGGCGAGAGCGAATCGCACATGTTCGGCGGCAATAGCAATTGGCGCGGCCCCATCTGGTTTCCTATTAACTACCTGATTATCGAGTCGCTTCGCACGTACCATCAGTTCTATGGCGAATCCATGACGGTCGAATGCCCTACCGGTTCCGGCCGATATTGCACCTTGGATCAGGTTGCCGCTGAGATCGAGCGGCGACTCATCAGTATTTTTTTGCCATCGGCCGATGGGCGGCGTCCATGCCATGGAGAAGATGCCAACTACGCCACTGGCGAGAACTGGCAAGACTTGATTCTGTTTTACGAGTACTTCCATGGAGACAACGGACGCGGAATGGGAGCGAGTCACCAAACGGGCTGGACGGCTCTTGTGGCGACCATGCTGCAGCAACAGGCCATGCGGCGTTAAGGTTCGTTCTTTTCGAACTGCCACGTTTGAACCAATATCTTCAGACCACTGCCGGGCGGACAATCCTGGAGACTCGGAATCTCCAGCTCGGCCGTCAGCGTGTCCGAGTGCAGGAGCAGGCGTTGTCGCGAACGGCCCGGGAGTTGTTCCAGGCGATACGTGCCGCGGGCCAGGCGGCTGACGTGGCCGCGATTGCCGGAAACGGCGCCTTCGTAGTCGAGGTACAGCCGGCGGTGGTCGGGCAGTCGCTGGGCTGGCAAGTGGGTCGTTTGACCCGTTGCGGGACGGGACGGGAAATGGTGAATCTGGAGGGCGAGCAACCCGCTGGGTTGCTCCAGCATCAAATCCCAGTGCGATTCCTGACTCGATTCCGGCGGCAATTCGTGCCGTAGCAGCACAAATCGTCTGGTTCTCTGGTTGAGCCCGTCTTCAATTCTCACCGATTCGCCTACAATGGCAGGTTTTGCCCGACTCGCCCATCCGCTGAAGCTGAGGAATATGGAAAACGCGAACATCGAAGTGCGAGGCGCTCGCGAACATAACCTGCAAAACGTCAGTATCTCCCTGCCTCGCAACCAGCTGATCGTATTCACTGGGGTCAGCGGCAGTGGCAAAAGCTCGATGGCTTTTGACACCTTGTATGCTGAAGGCCAACGCCGCTACCTCGAGAGTCTGTCCAGTTATGCGCGGCAATTCATCGGCCAGTTGCCCAAGCCCAATGTCGATTATATCGGCGGACTCAGCCCTGCCATCTCCATTAGTCAGAAATCAACCAGCTCCAACCCTCGGAGTACCGTCGGTACCGTTACGGAAATCTACGACTTCCTGCGCGTGTTATACGCTCGGGTCGCCACCGGATTTTGTTCCAAGTGCGACGTGCCGATTACGTCGCAAACGCGAGACCAGATTATCGCCAGGCTCCAAAGTTTAGACGATTCGCGGGAGTACTTGGTTTTGGCTCCCGTGGTGCGAGGGCAAAAGGGAGAGTACCGAGATCTGTTTGAAACGTTGCAGCGTCAAGGCTATGCCCGCGCCAGAATTGACGGCGACGTCTGTCGATTGTCGGAAGCACCTCAACTACAACGACAGCAAAAGCATGATATCGAAGTGGTGGTTGGCAAGTTCCACCCCAAGTCGACTTCGCGATCCAAGATTGCCGACGCGGTCAGCGAGTCACTGAAGCTGGGCGAAAACACGCTGATCGTTGCTCCCTGGGACGATTCACAAACATCTAAGGAGAAGGCCCAGGAGGCAGAGAAGCCCAAAAAGGGTCGCCGCAAGGCAGCCAAGTCGAAAACGGACTTGATTATGAGCAGCGAGTACGCTTGCCCCAAATGCGGCGCGTCGAGCCTGCCACCGACTCCGCAGTTGCTCAGTTTCAATAGTCCCAACGGCATGTGCAATGTCTGTGAGGGGCTTGGACGCCAGTTCACTTTTTCACCTGAGCTGATTGTTCCGGACCCTGCGAAGTCGATTCGCCGGGGCGCGATCGAATTGCTGGGCACTTGGAATGACATGGGACGTTGGCAGCGGCATCAGCTGATGAGCGTCGGCGAGTCGATCGAAAAAGAATACGGCATGCAATCGGGCGAAAGCCTCACGCAGCCCTGGCAAGACCTCTCTGAGGAGGTCCGGAGGGAGTGGCTGTACGGATCCGGCGAGCGGCATATTACGTTCACCTGGCGCGGTGGCTCTCGTCCGATGAAGTACGGCGGAACGTTTGAAGGCCTGGTAGCGCAGTTGCTCGAGCAATATCGCGGGGCGAAGAGTCCGACAGCCAGAAAACGTTTTGAGAAATACATGGAGAAGCGGCACTGCGATGCGTGTGGAGGTTTGCGGCTCAACACGCAAGCCCGGCAGCTTCGGTTGCAGAGCTCTGCCCAGCTCAGCGGTGTCGATTCGTGGCTCAATCTGCCTCAGCTGTGCCGCTTGCCAATTGATAAATGTTTAACTTTCTTGAAATCCGTGGAACTCGATGAGATTGAACGGCGCATCGCCTCGGAGGCGGTCCGAGAGATCACCAATCGTCTCCAGTTTCTGCTCAACGTGGGGCTCGATTACTTGAGCCTGGGGCGCTCCGCACCGTCGCTCTCCGGCGGAGAGGCGCAGCGGATCCGGCTGGCCAGCCAGATTGGCTCCGGACTAGTCGGCGTGCTTTATGTCTTGGACGAACCCTCCATCGGTCTGCATCCACGCGACAACGACCGCCTGATCGATTCGCTCAAAGCGCTGCGCGACCAAGGGAATTCTCTGCTGGTTGTGGAACACGACGAGGATACCATGCGTGCGGCAGATCTGGTCCTCGACTTTGGTCCCGGACCGGGCGTACGTGGCGGTGAAATTGTCAGTTGTGGCAATCTGGCAGATCTCGCATCGAACAAACGGAGCTTGACTGGAAAGTTTCTGTCGGGCCAAGAGACCATTCCGGTTCCCGCAACCCGCCGCACCGGCAACGGGAACCATATCCGCGTTACCGGAGCGACGCATAATAACTTGAAGAACATCGACGTCGACATTCCGCTTGGGAATCTGGTTTGCGTCACCGGAGTCAGCGGCTCCGGTAAAAGTTCTCTGATCAACGATATTGTCGTTCCCGTCTTGCGCCGGCAGCTGCATGCCGCCGAGGACGTACCTGGCCAGCACCAGTCGCTCGAGGGTGTCGAGCACCTGGACAAGGTCATCGCCATCGATCAGTCACCCATAGGCCGGACGCCGCGCAGCAATCCGGCAACCTACGTCAAGGTCTTTGATGAGATCCGCAGTCTGTTTGTCGAATTGCCTGAAGCTAAACGTCGCGGCTACCAGCCGGGGCGATTCAGTTTCAATGTGTCGGGGGGGCGATGTGAGGCGTGCGAAGGCAATGGCTCAAACCGCCTGGAGATGGACTTTCTGGCCGACTTGTGGGTGACCTGCCCGGTTTGCGACGGCCGGCGCTACAACCATGAAACTCTTCAGGTCAAGTTCAAAGGCCAATCCATTGCTGATGTCCTGAACATGGACATCCAACAAGCCTTGCAGCTGTTCGAAAACGTACCCAAGATCGCTGACAAGCTGCAGACACTGCATAACGTCGGCCTCGATTACATCAAGCTTGGCCAGCCTTCGCCGACGCTTTCCGGCGGTGAAGCCCAACGCATCAAGCTTGCCAAGGAGCTATCACGACGCGATACCGGAAGGACGCTCTACTTGCTTGACGAGCCGACGACCGGCCTGCATTTTCACGATATCCGCCTGCTGCTGAAGGTGCTGCAGGATTTAGTGGACCGAGGCAACACCGTCCTGGTGATCGAGCACAATCTCGATGTCATCAAGGTAGCGGACTGGTTGATTGATATCGGTCCCGAAGGTGGTGAGGCGGGGGGCGAAGTTGTCTTCGCGGGACCACCGAACAAGATCGTTCGTTGTGCAGGCTCCCACACCGGCAAGGCACTCAAGCAACATTTGGCAGCGGCACCCATCCAGGCATCACGTCGCAAGCCACCTGGGGCAGGGCGCTCCACCAAGGCCGCGCGGGCGACTTCGGCTGATTCGCTCAGCGTGCGTGGTGCGGTGGAGCACAATTTGAAAGACCTGTCGATCGACATTCCGCATCACGCGCTCTCGGTCTTCTGCGGACCCAGTGGTAGTGGAAAGAGCTCGCTCGCCATGGATACGATCTATGCTGAGGGGCAAAGGCGGTATGTCGAAAGCCTTTCGTCTTATGCGCGGCAATTCGTCGGTCAAATGCCGAAACCCCGGGTCGAACGCATTGAGGGACTCGCCCCGGCGATCGCCATTGAACAGAAAAGTGTCGCGCACAATCCGCGCAGCACCGTCGGCACGGTCACCGAGATCTACGATTATCTGCGGGTGCTCATGGCTCGCCTGGCAGTACCCCACTGTCCCAGTTGCGACCAGCCGGTGTCGAATCAGTCGGCCGATGATATTACGAACCATTTGCTCTCGCTCGAGGAGGGAACACGTCTGGTTCTGACCGCCCCGCTGCGCTGGCAACCGACGCAAGACCCGGACAACCTTTGGCAAGACTTGCGAACGTCTGGGTTGGTGCGGGTACGCGTCAATGGCCAAACCCACTCGCTTGATGACGTGCCGCAGCTTTCGGCCACGCTCAGCTACGACATCGAAGCCGTCGTTGATCGAATCACTATCAGCGGGGCCAACCGCAGCCGGATCGCGGAAAGTGTGGAATTGGCACTTTCACTCGGCAACGGCAACCTGCTGGCGATCGAGCCGCGTGATGATCAAGAAGAGGTGCATTGGACTGCGACTCGTCATAGCCAGCACCTGGCGTGTCGTGAGTGCGGTTACAGTCTGCAAGTATTGACGCCTCATAGTTTTTCGTTCAACTCTCCCCTGGGATGGTGCCCTGACTGTGAAGGCCTGGGAACTCAGACAGGAACCAGTCCGGCCCTGTTGCTCGATCCCCACCTGTCGTTGCGTGCTGGCGCCATCCGGATGTGGCCGGCACTCGATGAGCAGTCTAAGGCGGAAACAGGCGTTACGGAGCTGGCGGCCCCCATGCTAACGGCCTTCTGCCAGGCCGTCGGAATACCGTTGGATGTGCCGGTAGAAAAATTGACGGCAGGGCAACGTCGTAGCCTCTTGCATGGAACCGGCGAACGCTGGTTCGAGATGGAGACTGCCCGGGGCATCTGCTTCGAATTCCAGTGGAAGGGGCTATTCCCCGCCCTCGAGCACGCCGCCAGACTGAGCCCGAAACTAAGATCGAAACTCAATCCCTTTGTCGCCGAAGTCCCCTGCTCCGCTTGTGACGGTTCTCGATTGAACGCGGACGCCGCAGCTGCCAAATTCCGGGGGCTGACCGTCGGAGACTACACTCGAGGCACGCTGCGATGGCTGCACGAGCAAGTCACCGCGTGGAAACTCACCAAACGCGAGCAGCAAATCGCGGGCGAACTGGTCAGAGAATTGATCGCCCGTAGCGAATTCCTGCTGGATGTTGGACTCGAATATCTTTCGCTGTCTCGTCCAGCCAATACGCTCAGCGGTGGTGAATCGCAACGCATTCGACTTTCAAGTCAACTCGGCAGCGGCCTCTGCGGCGTCCTCTATGTATTGGACGAACCGACGATAGGCCTGCATCCCCGAGACAACGTGCGTTTGATCGGAGCGCTGCGAAAGTTGCGGGATTTAGGCAATACGCTGGTCGTCGTAGAGCACGATCGAGATGTGATTGAGAGCAGCGATCGAGTTTGTGATTTCGGGCCGGCCGCAGGTCGTTTTGGTGGCGAGTTGGTTTCCGATGGAACTCCCAAGCAGATCGCTCGGGCCCGTCGCTCCATAACGGGCCCATTCCTCAGTGACAAACAGACGATTCCGATTCCCAGCCAGCGTCGAGTCGAGGACAAGGGAGCGATCAGCTTACGCGGCGCGCGAGCGCACAACCTGAGGAACGTGGATGTCGATTTCCCACTGGGTAAACTGACCGTGATCACCGGTCCGAGCGGTAGTGGCAAGAGTACGTTGATCAACCAGGTACTTTATCCAGCACTCGTAAAACGGCTTGCCAAACAGGCCACGAAGAAGAGCACATTCGAATCGATCGATGGCATCAAGCTCATCGACAAGGTTATTCGCGTTGACCAAAGCCCCTTGGGCTCCAACCCAAGTTCGACGCCGGCGACGTACACCGGCGTTTTCGATTTGATCCGGCAGCTCTACTCCCAATTGCCTGCCGCCCGAGCGCTGGGGTATACGCCCAGACAATTCTCATTCAATGTGCCCGGTGGTCGTTGCGAAAAATGCGAGGGCAACGGCCAGCTCCGCATAGAAATGCACTTCTTGCCCGATGTATGGGTTCAGTGTGATAGCTGCCACGGTAGAAGATTCACCGAGGACACGCTGTCGGTCGAATACCACGGGTTTTCGATTCACGATGTGCTGGAGATGCAAATCGGTCAGGCCTTGGAGGTATTCAGCAACATTCCGAAGATCCGGCGAATCTTGCAAATGCTCTCTGACGTGGGCCTGGACTATATCTCCCTTGGCCAGCCCGCGCCCACGCTCTCCGGCGGTGAGGCTCAGCGGGTGAAATTGGCGTCCGAACTTGCCAGACCGGATACCGGCAAGACATTTTACCTGCTTGACGAACCGACGACCGGCTTGCACTTTGTCGATATCATCAAGCTGCTCGAAGTCCTGCAGCGCCTGGTCGATTTAGGCAATACGGTTCTTGTCATCGAGCACAATCTGGATGTGATCAAGGCGGCCGATCAAGTGATTGATCTGGGGCCGGAAGCCGGATTGGAAGGCGGCCAACTGGTATTCAGCGGGACTCCCGAGGAACTGGTGCAGCACGCGAAGCGGGCTGGGAGCCAAGCGACCAAGGCCAAGTCGAAACGCTCTAAGAAATCGGCCGCATCGCCAGCACTGCTGCGTAGCCACACAGGCGAGGCTCTCGTACCCCTGCTGGAAACGGCCGAATATATCGAACGCGAAACCTACGACCCCGACGTGTTGATGAAAATTCGAGAGGGAGATTTGGAACTCGAGCAGATTGGCCGCGATACGCTACTTCCTTGGCAAGCAGACGGGCGACGATGGCACACTCGCGATAGCGTGGACCGAGCCGGACAACCGATACGCTGGGATCGTCAGATTTTGATCAAGCTGATCAAGGCGATCGAAGCGGTCGATGGGTTCGCTCCTACCAACTGGGACAATCGCAGCATCGTTGAAGTTTGTGGACCTGTCAAAAGTCGTGGTTGGTTCTTACACGCGATCACGGCGGAGACCTGGTTGCTCAAGCTGAAATTTCGGGTTCCGCGACGAGCTTTTTCCAAAGCGCAATTGCAGTCCATCGTACAGCTGCCGACGCTGAACCAAATGGAAGAGGTCGAGATGTACGGTAACGAACCACGCGTCAAAGCTAAAGCGGCCGGAACGTGGATGGAGCTTGAACTCAGACCCCATACGCTTGACGAGATAGATACGGCCAAATTTTGGAAGTGGCTCGATGATGCAAGTTCGGCATTCCTGGGCAAAACGGTATCCACTCCGGCGGCCACTGACTCGCCCGATCCGAAGAAACATATGCCATGGAAAGTGCTCAAGCAACGTTGGCATTCGCTGCGCAAGGGTTTCCCTCCCGGCCGCACGATTGTCTGGCCGGCGGAGACCCTCAGCGTCTTCATCCAGGCGGTCCATCAGTCGGCCAGCGGAGGGCGCTGGCGGTGGGATGAGCAATCAACCGCTCGCTACCTGCTTCCCGGCCGAGACGAACCATGGATCGTGCTGCATACCAAGCGTCCCGAGGGGCTGATTGCGGTTCTCAATGGTCCCCGTGGCTATGAAACCGAGGCCCTCAAAGACTCGCTGCCCATGCCGGTGCAAATCACGGCACGTGGCGAGACCGAAGAGCAGATTCAGATTGCCTTTACGGAGCTACAGCAACCGCGCGACGCGTTCGTCCGCCGCCTGCTGTCCACGCACATGGAATTTGTGAGCAGCGTCAAA
>JANQJJ010000117.1 GCA_028281725.1 Pirellulaceae bacterium
GTGATCTGGCTACGCAACGCGACAGCGGACGATGTCAATCTGGCGATCAACGATTTCTTAGGCGTCCAGCGACAAGCGGTCAACCAAATCCTGTTCCAAGGTGGCTTTATCAGCACGTTCGAACAGGTAGATCGGGAAGTTTTTGTAGTCGCAGAGCCGACGACGAACAGCCTGGTTCTCAGCGCCACGCCGAGATACTTCGATACGATCATGGGAGTCATTGAGAGATTGGACCGCCGACCTCCACTGGTAGCCATTCAGGTCTTACTCGCCGAAGTTCAACTCGACGATCAGTTTGAGTTTGGTGTCGAGTGGGGGATCCAGGATGGGCTCCTGTTTGATCGCAATTCAGCGACCGGTGGTACGCTCAGTTCCCCCATATTTAATCTGGGAACGCCGCTTACCAATGCGGTTACCACGGGCCTGACGCAAAACGTTGCGGGACAGGCAATGACCGGTTTTTCACTCGGGCGTGCGAACTCGGATGGCCTGGGAGGGCTGGTCCTTTCCGCGTCCAGCGAAGCCGTTGGCGTACTGATCCGAGCCCTGCAAAGCGCCAACCGGTTGCAAATCCTCAGTCGTCCGCAGGTCACGACCATGGACGCGCGAGTCGCCTCGACTCTGGTGGGTCAACAAGTGCCACGTGTTCAAGGGGTCACGCAGACTCAGGGCGTTGGGCAGACAATCAACGCCGTCGATGTGCCGGTCGGACTGGGGCTGGCCGTGCTACCTCGTGTCAATCAAGACGGATTGATTGTGATGCAAGTCCAGGTTCAGAACTCGAGCGTCGGCGACACCGATACCGGGATTCCCGTCGGATTTGGGCCCAACGGTGAAGTGATTCGTTCCCCCATCATCAACTCGACCGAAGCGAGTACGACGGTCAGCGCCTATTCGGGGCAGACAGTTGTCTTCGCCGGGCTGATTAACAAGAATCGGGGATCCGTCACACGTCGTATTCCGCTCCTTGGCGATCTACCTTGGATAGGCCCCGCCTTTCGGTTCGACACCGAAACCGAACAACGCCGCGAGCTGTTAGTCGTGCTTACCCCGAGACTCATTCAAACCGACGAAGACTACGAAATCCTGAAACAGGTGGAATCATCGCGAATGAGCTGGTGTCTGGCAGACGTGCTCAACGCGCATGGAGACGTCGGCCTTTCCGGCGGCAACGGGCTCTGGGGACCAGCCAGATCCCATGTCATTTATCCGGACCTGCAGCCAACGGTTGTCGAAGATCGGAGTATGGGACCTGCTCCGCCGATGGTACCGGAGCTGATCGAAGGTTATCCATCCAGCGAAGGCGATGGGCCTGCCGTAACCGAACCGATGCTGGCTCCGGCTCTAGATACGTCTGCCGGTGTGAAGGCCGAATCGGCCTTTCGGCCCGCCAGCTTTAGCCAGCCCGCGACGACCGGTGGAGTCGGATACAACGCTAGCGCTGCACAGCAGGGACCGTACCGGTAAGACGCTGCTAGCGGCCTAGGGTCGTCGGGTTTCATAAATTATTTTTTTGTCGCTGACACGTCAACTGGACTGTGAAGATTAGGGGAGTGCTTCTCACATGCGATCGCTAACTGCCAAGTTCAGTACGGGAGTACTCGCCATCGTGCTCTGCTCCGGCTGTAGTGTCTGGAACAAAGACAAAACACGCAGCAAGAGCAACAATTGGTCTCTGACCAGCCTATGGAAGAAAGAGTATCAGAAACCGGAGTCGCTGGCGGTCATCTGGTCGCCGGACATTTTGACGATGCCGGGCAAGGCTCCAACGCGTGGTTTCGGCGGGCGCGTCTACTTCTACAACAACAAAACTCAGGCGATTCCCGTTGAAGGGGAACTCGTGGTTCACGGTTATCGCGGTACCGAGCGGCCGGGGCAATCAGAACAAATCTCAGCTGACAAAACGTTCGGCTTTACCGCAGAGCAGCTGACAGGACACTTCAGTCCTTCTGAATTGGGCGCGTCTTATAGCATTTGGATTCCATGGGATGCCGCTGATGGCTTTCGTGAGGAAGTGACGTTGATACCAACCTTCAAAGGGAAGGCCGGCAGTCTGGTCCAAGGGACTCCCGCCAAGGTCTATCTTCCGGGACGTTCGCGCACGCCCGAACGCGATGCCAAGGTTTCCGCGCAGACCGTCTCCTATCGATCAAGTTCGATACCTACCAATCCAGGTATCGAACTTCCTCGCGCCAAGTCAGGCTTGCGAACGACGACCATTGAAGTTCCAGCCTCCGCGTCTTTGGTGAGACAGCCCAAGAAACGTAAGACCTACGCCCCCCCGGAATCGTACTTGCTGGGAGGCCGCACTTCGGCTTCAGCCGCGCAGGGCGTCTCTACCGGCGGCCAGATGCGCGCACCGTCGAATTCGGCTTACCCCAACACGATGCCCCCGAATTCCGGACCTCAAGGTGGCTGGCCGCAGCACCCTGCCTCAAGAGCCTCAGCAACCAGCGGTGGTGTGACACGCCCGAATGCTCTCCGGCGAGATCTGCCTGCCCTACCAGCCGACGTGCCTGCCGAGGCGTCCGGCAAGCAACGCGAACTCAGAGGTCTGCTACCAGGGACACAACGAAACTTCGGCCCGCTCGGCTCGCCGATAGCCCATCAACCCTGGTATCAACGCACCGGCCGGGTACAGCCGGCAAGTTTTAACGATTAGCGCGAAGGCGTCGGGATCAGTTCGGGCGACAAGGGACCGCTACCTTCTGACGGTGCTCGACCGACTTCTTCGGTCAGCACCAGTTCGTTTTGTACACTATCGATGCCTGGTTCGAGTGCCAGCAGACGCTCGACCAACTGCGCGTCCGCGCTCGTGGCAACTTCGCCACGGAGGACTGCGGTTCGCCCTTGCATTTCGACTTGCACACCCGACACGTTTGCCGGCAGGGGAATACGCGCCAATCTGGCGTTGAGCTGCTGGGAACGAGCGGAAGAGGAAGGGCCGGCGTAGCTAAAGCCGAGTTTCACAGCGGCTCGAAGCATAGTCTGGTTCTGATTCTGATTGTTCTGGTTTTGGTTACCGAATCCGCCGCGGCCTCCAAATCCGCCGCCGCCGAAACCACCACCAAATCCTCCTCCTCCAAATCCGGTCCCGAAGCCCGTACCGAAGCCTCCCAATCCTCCCAGTCCGTTTTGCCCAAAACCAGCCGCACCACCACCCAAGCCGGAGATAGCACTCGTCAGCGGCGTGGCGCCGAATCCCGCGTCGAAGGAACCGAAGTTTCCGCCGCCCAAGGTGATCAAGCCAGAGGCTCCCGCCCCGTTGCCACCGGCCGCCCCGGTGTTCGAACTACCAAAGGCCGACGCGTCCAAGCCAAAATTGCCGCTATCGAGCCCGAAGTTTCCAAAGCCTCCCGCGGTATTATTCTGGGCCCAGGCCGGGCACGACAGACAAGTCACTAAGGCAGCGATTACGATGAATTGCCTTGCCATTAGTCTTTTCTCCTACTTTTGGGCGGTTGGCCGGATGGGCTCCGGTTCAGCAAGTGCGTTAGGGATGCAAACCCATGACCGTGCCTTTTGTTCCGAAGGTCTATTCTAGGGAGTTTTCACAAGAATCAAGCAAATTGGGCGAAATCCTCTGTGAATGCGGAGAGCATGCTAGTGATCGGCTTTCGGTCGCCATGGCCTCACGGCGACTGATTATGTGAGCAATATGAGGTATTAGGCGTCTCTGAGGATAGGCCGACTTTGGTTGCTTGAAGCAGTCGCAGCAGCCATTTATCTGGCATAATCGGGTTTCTTGAGCGCCCAAGATCCAGGGATAACGTGCCATGACAATCTGGTCGTCTCCGCCATACCCGCCACTCGCTGGCGGCCTCCCCTGAGTGTGCCGGGAGGCCGGACGCCACCGAGCGTTTTACTTACCTTATTTCTGTCATCCATCAATCCATACCATGGATCCATTTTTTCAAAGGACATTTGGCTTGCTCCAAGCCATCTGGGAGGGACACATGAATCGTTTAGTGGTCACGATGGTTTCCGCGACGCTTGGCGTAGCGCTGATTTCACCGAGCGCAGTAGCTCAGACGTCGAACAGTCCCCAAGAAAAGCTGACGGCTCCTCAGTTGTTTCCTGAAAAGACGTTGGCCTATTTGCGGGTCGATGACGTTGCCGAGCTCAAGAAGGATTTCGCCAGGAGTTCCGGCGGGAAACTCAGCAATGACAAGCAGATTAAGCCGATTTTGATGGAGTTCTACGGGTCGCTTGTTCGCAATACCGAGCAGATGCAAGAGGAGATCGGGCTCAACCTGGACGAACTCCTATCGATTCCGAGCGGCGAGATGGCCATCGCGCTTTTACCGGGCAGCAGCGCCAGGCGGCAGGGGAATCGCAAAGAGGGCGAAGAGGAAGAGAACGAACCCGCCGCTCGGCGCGCCGATCCGGCGGTGGCCGTCCTAGTGGACGCCGGCGACGAGATTACCAGTATCCAGGTCCTGCTCGGACGCATTGAGGAGTCCATTGACGAGCGAATGGTCTACAGTCAGAGGGCGATGGAACGATTGACGGTGCACCAATATGCCAATCCGAACCGAAGAAGAGAGCAGTTCGCGTACTTCATTGATGAGGGGGTGTTGGTTGCGTGCACCAATGCAGACCTGATAGAACAGCTGGCGAACGTCTGGCTCGGAAGGGCGGGCGACCGGAAATCCCTGGCGGACAATCGACGGTTTACTTCGATCATGGCGCGCTGTGTGGGGACCGAAGGGGAACGTCCTCAAGTCTCCTTTTTCGTCGATCCGATGGCGATCGTACGCGAGTTCACGCCGAAGAATGCGGCCACGATGGCGACGTTGGCGATGTTGCCTGCGCTGGGACTCGACGGCATAGAGGCCGTGGGAGGCAGCTGGATCATTGCTCCTCCGGACTTCGACTCCATTAGCCACTTTCATCTGTTGCTCAGTAGTCCGCGCCGGTCCGTGCTGGGCTTGTTGCGTCCCAAGAGCGGTTCGACTGATCCGGAAGACTGGATCCCCGACTCAGTCGCCGCCTACTCGACCATCAACTGGGACACAGCCTCAACACTTCAAGCCGTAGAGCGATTGTACAATCAATTTCGTGGGCCCGACGCGTTAGAGAAGGAAGTATTCGAGCGCGTCAATGAGCAGCTGCAAATCGACCTCAGCAAAGATGTTTTAGAGAATCTGGAGGGACGCTTCACGTTAGTACAAGGTTTTGTGAGGCCCGTTACGATCAACAGCGGCTCGAACGTTTACGCCGTGCGGCTGAAGAATCCCGAGTTCTTCAAATCGAATGTGTTACCCAAAGTGCTCGATCTTGTCGCTGAGCGCACCGAGGTAAAATTGGAATCGTTCGGGAAACTGCGTGTCCACGTCATGGAGGTTGGACGCGGTGCGCCGGAGGATGCTCCGATCCGCCAGCCTGAGATCTGTGTGACCATCATTGACGACTACGTGGTATTGTCCGACAGCAAGTACATGATGCGGCAGATTGCTGACTGCCTCAACGGAACGTCAGGCGCCCTGAAGGACGGGTTCGAGTACGAAATGATTTCCGATCGTATCGCGGCTCAGCTACAAGAGAAGGAGTGTTCGGCTATTTCTTACGCGCGGCCCGAGGAATCATTGCAGCTGTTTTACGAATTGGCCAGAGATCCCAAGAATCGTGAACGCTTGCGTCAGGTTGCCAACAACAACGGATTCTTCAAAGCCCTGTTGTCGGCGCTCGACGAACACGATCTGCCACCTTTTTCGGTCATTGCCAAGTATCTCGCGCCGGCTGGTGGATTTTTGGTCGAGGAGGAAACGGGCATGCACTACATGTCATTTTCACTTCGCCGCGATTAGTCCCTGCAGGCCGGGTCTGGAGTGAACCCGGCCCCGACCGGCTTGGTCGCCGATCGCTCCGCAGGTCGTGGCGTGCCTACGGGACGGTTTTCGAACGTGTAGCACGGCTCTGTTGGCGAGAAAACACGGTTTGCAGCGTAAAGTGCCGCAGGCATCTTGTTGGCCGGCGAATCGCCTCTCGCCCTCCAGTACCAGCTCCGTTGGGACCTACCTTCCGCAGCAGCGTTGGGCTCTATTGAGGCGAATAAAACGCTGACGTGAATGAAGCTCGTGGCCGCGGCGGGAGGTGGAGAGTCTTGCGTGCCGGAGAGGGAAGCCGTTATCGAAAGGCATGCTCCGGCGAGCAACATCCGCAGCGCAAATCGTGAGCCAACAGACCAGGGAATTCGTTCCCTGCGTACGATTCTTGAATTAAGTTAGTAGGCGGACCACAATTTGGCGGAGCGGGTCTGACTGCGATCGGTTTTCTGAGCATCGAAGAATCATCAACTGGAATCTGGGAATGAACTCCAAAGTTTGGCATGTGCTGGCGCTGATCGCCATCGCATTAATCCACTGTACCGCTCAGGGCCAAGACTCGGATCTTCCCGAAGATGAGTCGCCCGGCCTCAACTCCCAATTGGTCAAGCCGCTTCGCTTTCGGAATTTGGGCCCCGCGCTGATGTCCGGCCGCATTGGCGACATAGCAATCGACCCGATCGATCGTTCCATCTGGTACGTCGCGGCAGTTTCCGGAGGCGTGTGGAAAACGATCAATGCGGGCGTCACGTTTGAACCGATTTTTGACAACTACGGATCTTACTCCATCGGCTCTCTGGCGATTGACCCGAACGATCGTTTTACGATCTGGGTAGGTACCGGAGAAAACAATTCTCAGCGTAGCGTCGGGTATGGCGATGGATTGTATAAATCAATCGACGGAGGGCAAACGTTTTCCCAAGTCGGCTTGAAGGATAGTGAGCACATCGGCATGATCGCTGTGCACCCCGAGGATAGCGACACGGTTTTTGTTGCCGCTCAAGGGCCACTCTGGCGATCAGGCGGCGAGCGAGGCGTCTACAAGACAGTGGACGGCGGAGACACCTGGAAGAAAGTGCTGGACATCAGTCCCGACACGGGGGTCAACGAGGTGCACATCGACCCCATGAATCCTAATATTATTTACGCATCATCATATCAGCGTCGTCGCCATACTTGGGTACTGATCGATGGTGGCCCGGAATCGACCGTTTATAAATCGATCGATGGTGGAGAAACTTGGAAAAAAATTGATCGCGGCCTTCCACGGGTCGATCTGGGACGCATCGGATTAGACATTTCGCCGGTCAATCCTGAAGTCCTCTATGCGGTAGTCGAGGCTGCCGATGGGAAGAGCGGTTTTTATCGCAGTGTCAATCGCGGCGAGAGTTGGCAGCGGATGAGCGACGCCGTGTCGAGCAGCCCGCAATACTATAGTGAAATCGTCGCCTGCCCGCATGAACTCGATCGCGTCTACTTGCTCGATACCTACAACCGAGTCACTGAGGACGGAGGAAAGACATTCGAGCGTCTGGGCGAAGCCGATAAACATGTCGACAACCATGCCCTGGTGATCGATCCGTTGGACGAGAGGCATCTGATTCTAGGATGCGATGGCGGCCTGTACGAATCCTGGGATCGCGGACAAACATACGACTTCAAACAGAATCTACCCCTGACTCAGTTTTATAAAGTGGCCCTCTCCAACGACAAACCGTTCTACTACGTGTACGGAGGCACGCAAGACAATGCCACGCAAGGTGGGCCGTCGCGGACTAAAAACGTGCACGGGATACGTAATAGTGATTGGTTCATCACAGTCTTCGGCGACGGGTTTGATCCCGCCGTGGATCCCGATGATCCTGATATCGTCTACTCGCAATGGCAGTACGGAGGCTTGGTACGGTACAACCGAAAGTCGGGCGAACGCGTCGATATTAAACCGCAGCCCGACCAGGATGGGCCTGCGCTGCGTTGGAATTGGGACTCGGCGCTGCTGATCTCGCCGCACAGTTCCCGGCGCGTCTACTACGCATCGCAGATCCTGTTCCGCAGCGATGACCGTGGGAACAACTGGAAAGCGGTTAGCCCTGATCTGACGCGTCAAATTGACCGAAATCAATTGAAAGTGATGCGGCGCGTGTGGGGCGTCGATGCGGTGGCCAAGAACGACTCCACTTCACTCTACGGGACGATCGTCGCTTTGGATGAATCGCCGCTGGCGGAAGGTTTGCTGTATGTTGGCACCGATGACGGGCTGGTTCAGATCAGCGACGATGGCGGCGAGAATTGGCTCAAGGTCGAGAAGTTCGGGACACTCGACGTTCCCGAATTTGGATACATCAACGACATCGAAGCGGATCTGCATGATGCGGATACGGTCTACGTTGCTGTCAACAATCACAAACGCGGCGATTTTCGACCCTACATCGTCAAGTCGACCGACCGCGGTCGGACCTGGCATAGCATCACTGGCGATTTGCCCGAGCGCGGTAGCGTCTATTCACTCAAGCAAGATCACGTGAATCCCAACCTGCTCTTTTGCGGCACAGAAACCGGTTGCTTTTTCACGGTCGATGGCGGTGAGAAGTGGATTCAGTTGAAGGCCGGGATTCCTACGATTGCCGTCCGCGAGTTGGAAATCCAGCGACGTGAAAACGACCTGGTGCTGGCCTCCTTTGGCCGAGGCTTCTTCGTCCTGGACGATTATTCGCCGCTGCGCGATTTGACTCCCGAGTTGTTGAAAACCAACCATATGTTCCCTATCAAGAAGGGCCTCATCTATCGGCAGGTGGCTCCGATGGGAATCGGTGGCCGTGGATTTCAGGGAGCCAACTTCTACGCCGCTCCCAACCCGGACTATGGGGTGGCCCTGACCTTCTACCTAAAAGATTCGCTGCAAACAAAAAGGGGCGAGCGAAAAAAGAAGGATCAACAGCTCAGCGCAGCCGGCAAAGATGCGCCTTATCCCAGCTGGCAAGAGCTGAAAGCTGAAGATCGCGAAGTTGCCCCCAAACGTTGGTTGACGATTCGCGATTCCGAGGGAAACGTTGTTCGCAAACTGTCAACATCCACCAGCCAGGGATTGGTGCGGACGCAATGGGATTTTCGCCACGCCTCGTCCGGTCGGAGTGGTGCCATCGCTGTGCCTGGAACGTACACGGTGGACATCTCTGAAATGGTCGATGGCGAGATTACCGAAGTCATCGCCAAGACGGAGTTTGAAATCGAACCGATCAATTTTGCCGACACACCTGAAGTCAACCGCCGCGAGATCTTGACCTTCAGCCAAAAGGCGGCCAAGTTAGCCAATGCGGTTTCTGCGGCCACCGAATTGGCCGACGAGGCTGCCCAGCATCTCGCAGCGGTCGAGCGGCTGACTCACTCTGCCGCCGAGGTCGATCCCGGGTTGTGGGCCGAAATTCGCCAGTTGCAAGTTCGCTTGTTGGACATCCAGGAGAGATTCTCTGGCGATCCGACTCGATCGCGACGCAACGAAGACGCGCCTCCGGGGATCCAAAGTCGATTGAGAAATGCGATGTTCGGCGCTATGGGTAGTACGCTTGGCCCGACGGGAACGCATCGTCGCCAGTACGAAATAGCCGAGGAAGAATACGTAGCGGTCCGTGGCGAGCTCAAGAAGCTGATCGAAAACGATGTTCCCAAGCTGCTGCGAAAACTGGACAAGCTGGGAGCTCCCTGGACACCAGGTCGCAAGTTGCCCGACTGGCGATAACTTGTCCTGACTGCCTGGGGTAGGTTAGCACCCACCGACCGGCGGAACTGTCGGCGACTAATGCAAGCCCGCGCACCCACATAGCCTGGAATATCAACGGTTTCCAACGTGAACTCGCTGCGCACTGGCTACGCCAAAAGTAAAAATGCGCTATGACTCTCGTCCGGGCGGCGAACGTTATTGGTCGCTGGCGTCGGTGTTGTCGCCGGCTCGCGTAGCATCGCGCATCGCGGCCGCTTCTTCTTCGGTTTCCGCTTCGGCACTCTGCACTCGATCTTGAAGGCCCTTCGATACGGGCGGCTTGTCTGCCAGGGACGCCAGCAGCTGACGCCCTTGGGCCACAAGGGCCTGCTCTTCCGGCGTCAATGATGGAGTGGGTTGCTCTGCTTCAGGGTTTGTTTTTTCGTTCATAATTGGTTTCCAGCATTCATTTTTGAGGTGGCTCTTTGACTTCTAACAAAACTAGTTCGACATCACCATCTCGCCCGGTGCCTCGGTCACTGACCGGATCAAAGGTGGTGCTGCCCCGTCTGTCCAGAACTTTGAACTGCGTACTGGGTGGAAACAGAACTTCCTGTTCGCTGGGAATCTTGGACAGAAAGCCGATGTCTTTCCCGTGTTTACTCATGATAACCTCATGAAAGGCTCCGTCGAACTTCTGATCTGGAGAGGCACTGCTGCTTTCAAACGGTAGGGTAGTCACGACGTTTCCCGGCTGATACTGTTCCGAAACGGATTTCATCAGGTTGACGCCTCGATAAACCGGGCCGTCATAGTCGGGCAGCTTCGAAAGCCCCGAAGTCAGCTGCTTTTCCAGTGCCTGGAACTTCGGTGTCTTGACACCACCGCTACGGAGTTCGCGGTTGAGACTCATGTAAGGCGGCTCGGCGAAGGTACTCGTCGGATTCTCATCAAGCGTGTATAAACGCACGGCGACCAATTCTGCTCCGGTCAGCTTGCTGGCTTTGTCAATGGCATCTGCACGGGCTATCGGATCCGAAATGCCGTTGATGTCTTCTAGGATGTCGGTGAATTGATTCGTAAATGTGCTTTGTCCGAAGCTGAGGGCCAAATCGCTGGTGAGCGATGCGTTGAACTTCTGAGCAAACTCAATTGCGATTTTTTTCTTCGCCTCCGTCACCGGACCGTTCAGCAACCCCGCAGCTTTGAGAATGGCGTTGGTTGTTCGCGGCCGCAAACCGGTTAGGTCGTCCACTTGGCGGCGAAGGTCCTTTCTCGCTTGAAATTCCTGGTCTCTAACCGAAGTGATTTCCTGTTTCACCCGTCCCGGATCAACGGTCCCGAGATCATTGAAGTCGCCGGATTCCAGAATGTTGTTCACCACCTTGGTCGTTTGTTCGTCCGTGACGCTTTCTGACGGATTTGTCAGCGCCGCCACGGAGTTGTGGTCTTTGATGGTAGTGACAATGTCATCGTGGGCGAGCCTGAGAGCAGTCGCACCAACCAGCGCGCGGTTCACATCCGCCTTGGTTAACGGCTTGGTTGTATCCACGAGCTTGTCGAGTCGGTCGGCCACCGGGGCGTAATAGGTATCGTTTTTCAAGGCCTGCAAAAAAGCCTGATTGACTTTTAGATTGCGATCGTTGCTGGCCGCGACCTTTTCGGAAAACGAGGTAGAGACTTTGGCCAGCTGCTGTTTGATAAAACTGACCACCTTCCCTTTCAGCGGATGGGGACTGACGCGCACCTGTTCCGAGCTATCCAGCTTCAGCCGCTGATCTGGACTGGCCGACGCAATCGCGGCCTGAAAGTTATTGGTCGTTAGTGGTGGCATAATGCATCTAGGTGTGCAAGAAGAATGGGGTTTGAAGTGGATCTTGGCGCTTTAAACTCGCAATGCGTTGGCGAGGGAGTCTGCTGTCTCGCCATCGCTCGAGGTGAGCTTTCCAGCGTTTTCGGATACAAGCCACTTGCTCCAGCGATCGGCCACTTCACAGAAGTCACCGATGTGCTCCAGCAATGTGGGCCCGTTGAGTTCCGTGGTAACTAGCCGCCGGGTCATGACCAGTTGGTTGTCGCTCGGATCGAGACCGATGGTGGCCCCGTCGGTACAGGCCCAGCCAAGCTGTCCCACCAGCACGGTCCGCAAGGCAGATTCGGGGTCCGCCGAGGGAACTTTGCCCAGAGGGGTCAGCAGGATGACTAGAGGCGCGTGTTCAAACTCAAGCGATACGGTCCGCTCTCCGACCTGCAGCAAGACTCGATGCTGATCATCCATTTCCAACTCGGGAATCGACAGCGTTTCGGCGAGTCGATCGACTAGTGATTTATGGCTAACATGCACCGAACCAACTCCAAGAAACGGATAAAGACGATCAAGACGTGCGCTCGAACTCAACTCCGCGGCGGCCTTCGAAGCGGAAAAGAGTAGGAGCTAATAACCAATGTCCGTGCTGCTAAAACGTCGGCCACAGCCGGCCAGTCGAAGAAGGGGACGCCGGCGAGGAATAGATACGCGGCGCTTCCAAGCCGCATGGAGGCTGGGGTTGTGCAGAGCGCACCAGACCAAACGGTCCCACGTATCTTCAGACTCTCGCCGCTCCATGGACCCGGGATGGCGAGAAGACTTGGGTCAGCTGTAGAGCCGACCGCCCACTGAGCGTAACCAGCCTACCCATAGCCAGTGGCACGGAGTTGACCTCCAGTCGAAGCGGACCGCTGGGAAACGCCGGGGGGAGCGGCAGTGTTGCTCCTGGCCCTAGGGCTTCGAGCTGTTCGGAGGCAACTTGCACTGAGCCCAGGATCACCCGGGCAGCGAGCGCCTGGTCTGGCCCATGGACGTCACCGGATAGATTGTCTTCTCCGCCGGCCGTCCAACGGGACTGAATCGCCACGGAGTCGTTACTGATTTGGCAACTGGCCATCGAGCAGGAAGTAGGGTGCGCGCCACAGATGCGCACCGCAATCATTGCGTGGACCGGAATCGTCTCGGTTGGCTGCGACTGGGGATCCCCGTCCGTCTCCGGCTCGGCTGCTCGTGGGGAGGGCACGGGCTGCACCAGAACGACATCTCCGGCTTCGAGCATCTGGACTTCTGCCAAAGAGAGGGATGCCTGGTGAGTAATCAGGTCCAGATCGACCTTGAGATGACTGAGGTTGTGCCTCGGCTTGGGCCCGAAGAGGCGCAGCTTTTCGGCGAGCCAACGCAGCGACCGCTCCGACGCAGTTAACTGCCCTTCGACAACGTCTCCGCTAGTAAAGCTCAGCCGGAGTTGGAGCACCGACTCAGCGTCATCGTCAACCTGAGAATAGGCAAGCGTCGCGTCACCGCTTCCGCCCTGCTCGAGACAATCGAGGATATCTGAAAGAGCAACATCGAGTACCGACAGCTGCATTTCGGGGGCCAGTGATTCCCAGCGAACCGTGTCTACGAGAGCGGAGACTTGCGAAAGGCGGGCTAGGCCGGGCATTTGGAGGAAGAAACGGTGATCGGCGATTCGAGCGACCAGGGTTTCGCCTTCGAGTTTTTTATGGGGCTGCCAGTGAATGTCCGCTTCGTAGATGAGTTTGCCCTCTGCAGCGCCATCAAACCGGTAGCGACCAACCAGTTCATTGATGCACTCTGCAGCCATTCGGGGCAGGAATTCCGGCGTAAACGGTCTCCTGCCCCCTGCTTTCTGGGGGCCGGCTCGTCGTCTTCGGTACCCCGCTCGTCCTGTCCGCCGCCGGAGCGTTGCTGGTCGCCGGATGGCTGGTCGTGATGGAACGAGTGTCCCTTGGAATCGAACTCGATTTCTACCACCACGTTTCGAGCCAAACGCTGCTCGAGCTGCACGGCTAGGGCTGCTTGCTGTGAGTGGAGAAAGTCCAATGATCGCTGTTGATCCGTGAACACGTGGACTTGCAACTGTCCGAGCTGCTGGCTCACTCGAATTTCGGTGCCCGGCAAGATGCTCTCTCGTACTTGGATGCGGACCTCCTGCTGATGGGAAGCCGCGTCGCTGACCAGGATCCTCTCGGAAACTTGTTGCGCCAGGGCCACGATGCGATCTGGCGAAGTCCGTACCGGATGAGCGGCAGCCGCGATTCGGGCTCCGCGGGAAAACAGGGCGGCAGGCGAAATGGAACTGGATAGATTTGAGTTTTCATCGAGACTGGCGACTAAAGACGCATCGTCTGTTTGGAATCCAAATGGGTTGGAATCATCGGCGGCAGTTTCATGGCCCATGGATCCTTCGCCTCCAGACTGGCTTGAAACGGCGCCCGCAGCCTCGTGTGCGTCGAGCGTTTGCAGCAATGAGGATTCACCCGCATCGCTGCGGGCCATCGTCTCCTTGGGCTTGCCCTTCTTGGGAGCTGGATTTCGCACCAGTTTTTCGAAACGTTCTTGGGACCGTTCCGCGACCGCCTCGTCGCGCGGGTTACGAGATTGGGTCGTGGGAGTGTCTGTTTTGGTTGACGGCTCGGCAGGGGCCACTTTGAATCTATCCACGGCTATGACCTTTCTACTTGGGCATCGCCCGTAACGACTACGCAATCTTGAAGCGAGGTTTGAATGGAATGTCTTCTAATTCGAGATCTTCTTTAAGCGTTTGCAGGCGTAACGTCTCGCGCGACCACAGGTCGCGATGTTCCTTCAATTTTTCTTCGGCGCGAATGGCCTGTCGCTGTGACGCGAGCGCGTTGTCCACTTCGATCAGAGCCTGATCGACTGCACAGCGCGCATCGAGCACCCGCTGTTGATAGGCCGCCTCCTCAACTCGCAGGCGATTCACCTCGGCTTTCACGTTCTCCAAGTCTTGCAAAACGATCTTTTTCCCCAAAATTTCAGAGTACAACTGAGTCTCTTTTTTGAGTCGATCATCAATGTACGAGCGTAGATCTCGCTCTCGGTCGGTCAGCCTCTGCCGGCAATCGGAGAGCTCCTGCCGGCGGCGAGCGACCAGTTTCGTTGCCGAATCGACTCGATGCCCTCGAACGGTTAGCAGATCTTGCAGGATGTACTTCATGGAGCTCGAACCAGTTCGGACAACTGGGGTAGCGTTTCGTCGAAAGACGCTTTTTCATGCGTGTGTTGTTGCAAGAATTTGCGAATGAGGTCGATTTTGTTGACGGCTTCGTCAGTCACGGCGTCACCGCCTGGCTTGTATTCACCTAGTTTCAGCAGGATTTCAACTTCCTCGTATTTAGCTATCAGCTGTCGCAGACGTCCCGCCGCCTCGCGGTGGTTTTCCGGCACAATTTGGTTCATCACGCGACTGACACTGGCTAATACATCTATGGCCGGATAGTGGTTTTGCGCAGCCAACTTTCTGCTCAGAATAATATGGCCATCGAGAATCGAGCGAGTTTCGTCGGCCACCGGTTCGGTCATGTCGTCGCCTTCGACCAGCACCGTATAAAGGCCGGTTATGGAGCCGCGGTCACTCTGCCCTGCCCTTTCCATCAGCCGCGGTAGCGTGGCAAAGACGCTCGGCGGAAAGCCACGACGCGTGGGTGGTTCCCCAGAGGCCAGACCGATTTCGCGCTGGGCACGAGCAAATCTCGTTACCGAATCCATCATTAGCAACACCCTTTTGCCGGAGTCGCGAAAGTACTCGGCGATCGCCGTTGCGACGTACGCGGCCTTCAGGCGTTCCATCGAAGATTTGTCACTGGTTGCGACTACAAGCACACTCTTGGCAAGTCCCTCCGAGCCCAAATCGTGATCGAGAAACTCGCGGACCTCGCGCCCACGCTCACCGATCAATGCCAACACGGTCACGTCCGCTTCGCAGTTTCGCACGAGGCTGGCCAGCAAGGTGCTCTTGCCTCCGCCTGCGGCTGCAAAGATGCCCATTCGCTGCCCTTCTCCGCAGGTCAAAACCGAGTCCAGGGCCCGTACACCCAGCGGGAGCGGACGGCTGATCGGTTGGCGGTGCATGGGATTCGGCGGAGAGGCATACACTGGATAACTTGCCTCAACCTCAATCGGCCCCTTCCCATCCATCGGATGACCAAGTCCGTCCAGCACGCGCCCCAGGAGCGACTTGCCTACCTGGACAGAGTGCGTTCTTCCGGTAGGTGTGACCTCCGTTCCGCTGGACACACCGGTCAGTTCGCCAAGTGGGGTTAGTAACGCGGCCTCATCGGAAAACCCAACGACTTCTGCCGGCAGCTGCCAAGGAGAGAAGCGATCGCCTAGCATACACAGCTCACCCACTTTGGCGCCGGGCGCGATGGCTTTGACAATCGTTCCCACCACCTGGGTGACACGCCCGCAACGCCGCCCAAATCTCGCTGTCTCTATGCGAGTCGAGAAACGAGTCAATACCTGAGAGAGATTGATTGACGACTGCATATCGACCATGGCTTATCCCCGCGTAAGTTCGTTCGTAAGTGCCAAACGCAGTTGTTCGAGTTGAACGTTTAGGCTGGCATCGACGACGTGCCACTGGGTTGCGAGGACACAGGTATCTTGGGCCACCCGCGCGTCGGACGATACATCCAAGATGTCGAGTCCCGCTTGGCCAGAGCGAAGTTCTTCCAATTTGCGTTCCAACGCAGGGACCTGCTCGGGATGAACCAGCACCGAGACTTTTGACTGGCCGGCAAACTCCGGCAACGCCGTTTTGATCAACATCACAATGCGATCGTGTGCATCCAGTTCTCCAACAATCCGCTCGACGGCACTGGTAACGACCTCTACGAGTTGGGACTCCAGTTCCCGCGCATGCCGGCACAGTTGCTGGGCTGTTTGCACTGCCTGGTTTGTCGCCTCGTGTCGAGCTTCCTCCAGGCCCGTTTCATAACCGGCCGCTTTCTGACGAAGGAATTCTCCTTGCGCTTCCGCAACGATCCGTTCGGCCTGCTCCCGCGTCTGAGCCAACAGCGCGTCGGCATCCAACAGCTTTCGATAGTCGTCGGCTTTGACCAACGCCCCGGTCGGCTGCCAGTCCTGCGCGAGTTCGTCTACCTGAAACATGTTTGGACCTGTGAGTCGAGTTCGGTATGAATCAATCGCCTGATCAACTGCCAACAGGCACCCTGTTGTTGGGTGCTGAAAAGTCGCTCTGGATCAACGTTCCAATCTGCCGGTAACTTGAGCGCCACGCGGTCGGTCAGATGATTTGTCAAGTCAGCCAACAGCAGGCCGGCAACCCGGGAGCGTGCGACTTGCCAAGCATGATTCCAGCTTAGGCACACGTCGTTCTTCAAATCCCACTCCATGACTTCAGTCAGACGGTTGGCAATGGGCGCCGTGGTCAGTCTGCAGCGATGCCGTGCGAACTGGACAATTTCCGGCGGCAAACAGCCTTCGACTTCTCGACGCTCGCGTTGGGTCAACACACCGCAGATGAAACGCGTTAGGATGGCTCCCGCACCGAGGTTGATCAGTTGCACCAGCGATGCGCGGTCGAGCAACGCGGTGCGCCGACGCGGTTCTGCAAAGTAGCTGGTGGGCACCGGTGTCCAGCGAGTCACTGTGTTGATCATGCCGGACAGACGTGCCGTCGCTCGTCTGCTGCCCACCAGGCGGTCGAACAACACCGTAGGCCCGTCAAAAAACTTAGCGTGATGACTTGGGTCCAGGTCGCCGGCGATCAGATGATTGAATCGAATTGCGAGCCGGAAGAGATCGGGCCGCTGGGCGACCTCTCGGCGTCCATTGGCAGAGCAACGAGTCTGGTCACTAGCTGGCCGGCGAAGTTTGACACCATTCGGCGGTTGCTCGGATACTCCCGGGACCGCTGCAGACATATCAACACTCCCAGGCCGTTCAGGCGGTCATGGGGCGCGCCGCGGCGCGTGCCGTATCGGTGCGGCCCGGTGAGGCGGATCTCTTCGATTTGCCAAACAGAACGTAGATGCCTGCAAGCAATAGCAACACGATGGCTCCGGCCAAAGAGCCGATGATGATCTGCAGCCGCCCAAGAGACTCCGGGGCGACGGCAATGGAGAGCATGTCGACTGAAACGGTCTCAGCTGCTTGAGGTGTTGCGATCGGTTGGACTTCATCTGCAGCGAATAGCACGGTCGATACCGCGTCGTATTGTAGGCCTTCGATACTGCCCACCACCAAACGCGTGATTTCGGGAACCTGGGTCGTCAGGTCGACGCCGGGTCGGTGTTTGACAAACACGGATGCGCTGCTGGGTTGGATGGTATCGCCAAACGGATTGTTGTTCGGCAAGACGATGTGCACTCTGGCTGAAAGGACACCATCAATCTGCGAGATCGTCGAGCTCAGCTCCTGAGATAGTGCGTGCATAAAACGTATGCGTTCCTCGGTCGGCGAGGAAACAAGCCCCGATTTCTTGAAGACATCGCCAATGCCGACGAACCGTTCCTTGGGATAACCTTGCTCCCGGAGTTTATTGACTGCCTTGGAGAAGTCTTGTTGGCTGACGACAAGCCCCCAGGTGCTTTCCTCGCCCTCCAGCTTTTCACATGAGAGATCTTCAGCGAGTAAAATCGCCATCATCTCATTGGCTTGCTGCTCATCCAGCTGCGAATACAGGTCAACCTTGGCGCAGCCAAGGCTTACTACAATCGAGAGACTCAGTGAAGTAAAGCGGCGATCAAGCATGGGAACGACTGGGAGTTGGTGGTGACGCAGCACAAAATTGGATTCGAAACGATCGCGATTCACTAACCTTGGTTTCGGAATAGCATCTGAACACCTTGGCTCGTTTTATCCGCCATCTTGCTGGTTAACTCCTGTTGCATGTTCATCTGCATCAGCTCGTATTGCATCTGCATGGCGTCTCGCAAACTCATGGGGCTTCCTGCCAATTCGGTCAACTGGCGCGTGATCCGCTCGGACCTCGCATCCAGCGTTGTTTTGATATCCTCGATGCCTTCCAGCAGGGCTCCTCCGAGGGACTGCGACGTCACCTGTGGCTCCGTTTCTGCGACTGCCGACTCCGAGTTTGCCTCAACCGCATCGATCTGTTCGATTCCCAGGGCGTCTTCGAACCGCTGCTGATTCGCGGTAGAAACCGACTGAGGAGCTTCTGGCGCTGACAGTTGTCCTAGAACACTAGAACTGGTAAGGGCGGTGATGGGATCCATAAAATCGCTCTCAGTGGTGGGGGCCTGTGGTCGCTGGTCACCATACGGATCAGGCGAG
>JANQJJ010000151.1 GCA_028281725.1 Pirellulaceae bacterium
CAAGTTCGGATGGTCCATCGGTCTGGCTACCAAGCCGATCGCTGCCGGAGAGCATGTGCACGGGCACAATCTGCGATGCGATCATACGGTCGATCCCGAGGCAATCGCTACGGACGTACCACCGGACCAAGAGCCGCTGACCGCGTTCACGTTTCGCGGTTATGTCAGGCCCGATGGGACAGTTGGCACTCGCAACTACCTGGCCGTGATCAGCAACGTCAACTGCTCGGCATCGGTGGCTCGGATGATAGCGCGACGGTTTGACGCGCAGACGCTCGCTCCGTACCCCAACGTCGATGGCGTGATTTCCTTTCGGCACGAGGGGGGCTGCGCGATGGCGTTCGAAGGCTCGCGACATCGCATGTTGGCTCGGGTACTGGGCGGCATCGCACGGCATCCCAACATCGGCGGATTCCTGTTGGTCGGCCTGGGCTGCGAGCAGGGGACGCTGGATCATCTAGTCCAGTCACAACACCTGCATACCATTTCATTTCCCAATCCGCAGGCAACTGCTCAGCAGTCTGAGCCGAGTAGCTCGATACCGGTGCTGACAATTCAAGACACTGGGGGAACCCGGCAGACGGTCGAACGTGGCGTGGAAATCGTGGCGAAGATGCTTGAAGAGGTCAATCGGGCTGAGCGAACCGATGTGCCTGCATCCAAGTTGGTTTTGGGGACTGAATGTGGTGGCTCCGACGGCTACTCGGGCATCACCGCCAATCCCGTCTTGGGCGCAGCGGCGGACCGCATCGTGGCCTGCGGCGGTACGGCCATTCTATCGGAAACGTCCGAGATTTTTGGGGCGGAACATTTATTGACGCGGCGCTCGCGATCTCGCGCAGTAGCTGAAAAGTTGCTAGAACGAATCGAATGGTGGAAGTGGTACTGCAGAAACTACGGGGAAGAACTCGATAGCAATCCCTCGGTGGGCAACAAGGCGGGCGGTCTGACTACCATCACGGAGAAGTCCCTGGGAGCAGTTAGTAAGGGAGGTACGACGGCACTGGAGGCTGTCTACGAATATGCTCAGCCCATCGATCGTCCGGGGTTCGTGGTGATGGATAGCCCTGGATTCGATCCTGCCAGCGTGACAGGGATGGTTGCTAGTGGAGCCAACCTGATCGCATTTACTACCGGGCGAGGTAGCTGTTTCGGCTTCAAGCCGGTGCCGAGTTTCAAGATCGCTTCGAACTCGCGTCTTTTCGCGCGTTTGAGTGACGACATGGACTTCAACGCCGGGCAGGTGGTCGAAGGGAAGTCGGTGCATGAGGTGGGGCGCAGCTTGTTCTTGCGACTGCTCCAGGTCGCTAGTGGTGAGGCGACTTGCAGCGAGAAGCTTGGAATTGGTGACGAAGAATTTGTTCCCTGGCTGGTAGGGCCGGTTCTCTAACGGCTCTATGGTCTGGTGGCTCGGTTTCCGGCGTCCCATGGTATGGAGCTCAAAGGCCGGCACGTGCCGTTTGCGAAGCTCTGTCTGGGCTAAGATGGTTGTCGATGTGGGAGCATCGTATTGGTCGACTTGCGACAATTATTGACTAGCCGCACTCCAAGCCCAGGAGTCAGGCTTCTGCGGTGGGGCTTGCGCCTGGTCAGCTTACCGTACCATGCGGCGGTCGTCGTCAAAAATCTGAGCTACGACTGGGGATGGAAGAAGCCGTTTCGTTCTCGGTTGCCCGTGGTGTCGGTCGGCAATCTCTCAGTGGGAGGAACAGGCAAGAGTCCCACGGTTGCTTGGCTGGCAAGATGGTTGCGCAGACGTGGTCTACGCGTGGCCATTCTAAGCCGTGGTTACGGGCAGCTGGATAGCGGACAGAACGATGAGGCGCTCGAACTCGAGCTACAGCTTCCGGATGTCCCGCACCTCCAGCATTGGGATCGTGTCGTTTCAGCCAAGCTTGCCGACGAAGAATTGCAGATGCAGCTACTGCTGCTCGACGATGGTTTTCAGCATCGTCGAATGGCACGCGATCTGGAAATCGTATTGCTCGATGCGACGGACCCACCGGCGGCACGCTGGCTATTGCCGGGCGGCCTGCTGCGGGAGCCGCTGTCGAGTTTGAAACGTGCGGACATCGTCGTGCTCACACGGTCCGATCAAGCGACTCCGGGTGAATTGACTGCGATCGATTCGATGGTTCGAAAGAAAACACGGCGGGCAGCCGTACTCAGAGCATGCCACAGACCGTCTCATCTGATGGTTTTTCCTGACGTTCAGCGTGACCTAGACGAACTACGCGACAGGCAGGTGCTCGCTTTTTGTGCGATTGGCAATCCTCAATCTTTTTTTGGCACACTGGCCAATCTTGGTGCGACTGTTGTCGACGAGCGGACGTGGCCGGACCATCACGGTTTTGATGCCTCGGACGTCCAGACGCTCGAGCAATGGTCGCAGCAGTTTCCAGAAGCAGAAATGCTCGTCTGTACGGTGAAAGACTGGGTCAAGTTCCAAACGGCCCGGATCGGAGGTTTGGAGTTGGTAGCGGTTGCGGTCGAGCTGGACGTTCTTGAGGGCCTGCCGGAACTGGAGCAGGCGCTCATTGCGTGTTGTGAGCAGACGGGAGAGGCGACCGTTTCACCTTGATCGATCGGCGAGTCTGAGATCCACCGTAGAGGCCAAATGCTAGCAATCGAGTGCGTGAATTTTTTGTTCCTAAGGCTCTCAGCTTGAGAGCCTAACATCGAGCGTGAGCCGCAGTTAAATCAGTCGACGTTTACAGAATTCACAATATGCAGATTTTGTACGGCCCGTCGAATGGTCTCTTGAGCCATCTGTTTGGCGTAAAAACTGCGAACCTGACCTTGCAAGAGGATTCGGTCCCCCTCTTGCTCGACCCGAATACGTCGCACCTCCGCGATAGGGCTTTCGGCCAGAAGATACTCAATACGGCCTGTAACGTCTCGAAATCCAGAGTCGATCATAATTGGGCCCGTCCGTTGGGAGCCTTGGGAACGATCGTGAGCAATTCCATGCAGAAACCAGTTGTGATTAAGCTCACTTTTCGATAACTGCGATCTTAGTATCGCGATCGATCCGAGATAGTCAAGCACAATCCCTACAACCGGTACAGGATGATTTTCTCGCTTGCCATCGGCGCGAAACCTACCGGGTGTTGCGGCGGGCGAGAGTTTCGTAACGTAGCCTGCAATAGCAAGACATTTTGTCGCTGCTTGGGAGGGCAGTCTCGTAGGAAACCGGATTGATGATCGAATTGCTTTGCACCGTCGCGGGAATCCTCGGCGGCATTGCCGTAGTTGTATCGCTCGTCTACCACAAGGATGATCGAAGTCGATTCGAAACCAAGCCGGATGATGCTGGCGCTGAGCGCATTCAAGGAATCGCGGCTCAACTGAAGTTGATATCTAACCGTGTGGCAGCTAACGTCAACGCGCACTCGGAGAGGGTGGGGCACTTCAGTGAACGCCTGAGCACACCCAGCGCAAATCACCCAGAGGAAGTGCTCTCGACGATTCAAGAGATCGTTCATTCCAACCAGACGATGCAGGGGCAGCTGGCCGACGCGCAAAAACGCATTGAACAGCAGGCGCAAATGATCGAGCATGCGGCCCAGCAGGCACGCACCGACGCCCTGACTGGCTTGGCCAACCGTAGGGCGCTGGATGAGTTTCTCGGCAACTGCCTGTCATCTACGAGCGATCAGGAGATCGCTGGTTTATTGCTGCTGGATATCGACCACTTTAAGAATTTCAATGATAGCTTTGGCCACACCACTGGCGATGCGGTGTTAGCCAGCTTTGCGCGCTCGCTTACGAAATGCAGCGGTGTCGACTGCTACGTAGCGCGTTTTGGTGGCGAAGAGTTTGCCGTGGTTCTCACCGGTAGCAATCCTAGAGAGCTGGTTCAAAAATCTGCAGAAATCCGCTTCTACGTGAGCGAGCAAACGATCAGCTACGAGGACCTGCAGCTCAAGGTCACGTGCAGCGCGGGTTTGTGCTTCTTGTCTGCGGACGACACCGTCAATAGCTCTTATGAGCGTGCCGACGGCGGGTTATACCAATCGAAAAACGCTGGACGTAACCGCGGATTCTGGCTCGACGCAGACGCATGGGTACCCTTTCCTGAATTCGGGTCGAACTCCAACGCCCTGGCCGATATTGCCAATCGGTTGGAGCATTCCTCGCCGCTAGCCCTACCGGCTGCCTCTCCAGCTCCTCCGGTGGCTGCGCCGGCGGCTTCTCCGGCCCCAGCGACATCGGCGCCCTCCGCTTCGCCCGAGGTTGACTCCGCTGCGACTTCAGAAACACCTGCCGAGGCCGACACGGCGGAAATGGCGACCCCAGCTGCGACCGACGGGGCCGAGCCGCAGCAGCAGAAACCAGATCCAGGGACGGGGGAGCCAGTCCAGGATGACTCCGAGGGGCCGATCTACAAGGTAGATTCCGAGGTCCACGATCTCAAAGGGTTCCTAGGTCTACTCGAACCTTACTTAGATCAGTTGCGCCGGGCCGAATTGTCGGCCACAGCGATCATGGTCGAAGCCATCGGGCTCAGCGATGCTGCCAGCAAAGACGTTGCCGCCAGTTGGGAAGCTGTCGTGGCGCTGGCTCAGCTGAATCTTCGGGGCATCGACGTCGTTTGCCTCTTCAGGCCCCATACGCTGTGCATCTTCATGCCCGGTTCAACGCCGGACCTCGCCATCGAACGCGCCGCCAAGATGCAAGCCGATTTGCGAGATTCGCGGGAAGATTGGAAGACGACGGTCTGTCCGGATCGACTGGCAATTGCAATTGCCGAGGTCGATGGCCAGGAAAACGGTGCTCAGTTCCTGGATCGTCTGGAAGGAGCTCTGGACGAAGCCCAGGACGCAACGGAATCCCAAGTGGTGCTTCGAACCGGTATTTCAAGCCACTTCCAGGATGTCTAGCACGAGCCGCACAGGCCCATAGCGTGGTCCCAATCAATGAAATCGCCCGCTCCATCGAGCGAGAGCGACGCACTGCCGAACCAATGGCGCGCATCTAGCCCAACTGCCTGTCGCAAGTCTCCAAACCTCGCGGAAAGTGGACTTGACGGCACTGCTACCTGGCTTCTATTGTCCCCACTGTTGTCGATGACAACTGTGTTGGTGATGGCGAGGTCGCATACCAAGGATGAAGATCTGAGGATTAACTCCAGGCATCCGCGACCAGAGAAGAATCGACCTTGTGCATGGACGCGAAGTTCGGTAAATCTCCCAGATATCAAACATACGGTCGAATTGAATGAGGCAGGAAGCCTACTTCAATTCAACAAAACTCGCTCCCGGATCCGTAGCTCGTAGTCCTCCGCCCCCCTGGGACTCGTTCACAATCCGGGAGCTTTTTTTATGCGCCCAACCAACGGCCTGTTTGCCCAGATTGCCAAGTGGGATTAGTTTGACTAGCCGGTGTAGCCCCAACCCGACGAAGGTGATTTAAGCGAAACAACCGATTGTTTCGATCTAACCCGCTGTACTCGTTCTGCCGCTGCAGAGCGAAACTGCTGCGCGCTGTAAGGGTGGGATGGATGATTCAACAAGTTGGATGCACGTTCTGGCGGCTCCGACTTGCAGCCGGTCTTCGCTTTCTGACCGGCTGGCTGTTAACCATGGTATCGGCGGTCACTTTTCCAGCGCGCGCCCAGGAATCCCCAGTGAGGCCCCCGCCGGCGAATGCAGGTTCCGCGCCTCCGCCACTGGAGGTCCGGTTTCAGCCGAGAGCGACGGTAGCCGCTGAAGTGAAGGAGCCGCGATCGCCAGACCGCGCCGACTCGGTCCCCATCAGCGGTGTGCAACTTGCCAGGGCCAGCGCCAGTGGCGGGCGGCTCGATCGGCCTGGCAACGGGATTGTCAACAGCCATGCTTCCTTGCTCGACTCTCAAGCTGTCGAATTGCCTGTGCTCGACGGACATGACATTGGCTGTCGGGCTGCCCAGAATTGGTTGCCTTCGGAACTGTTGCGTGCCAGAGCTAGAACGCTGTTGCAGCTCTTCTGCGAAGAAGATGATTGCACCAGACAGGCGGCCCAGGCGCTAGCGTGCTTTTTGAATATGCAGGCGAAGCACCAAGAAGATATTGGCGCGGCGACCGCCTTGCGAGCCTACTATACCCGGATTGCGTTGGCCGAGCAGCTAACGCTTTCCACAGAGTCCTTACACCTGGTGGCGCGGCAGCTTGCCCAGCAGGAGGCGCTGCATGCAGGGGGACTGCCCGCAGGAACTGACTGGTCTGCCTTTGATCGCCGTCGTATCGAGATCACAGACAAGCAGTACCAGCTTCATTCTCAAGATCGCCAGCTGCGCAGCGTGTTGGCTCAGATTGCTGATGCAGACTACGCAACCGACCGCGTGCGGCAAGAGCGGCTGGAGGTTCTTGAGTGTTCCCTGGCCTGCGATCGGCTAAAGCAACAGGCACTGGGCCTTCGTCAAGATCTACGTGGTTGGATTTATCTCTCGGGTCAAGTCAACGATCAGTCGGCGCCTCTATTTGCCAAGATGTTCACTACGATCGTTGGAGGTTGGGGGCTACCCTTGCCGTCGATTGTCGGGCTCAAAAACCTGATTTGCCCGCCGGATTACTCCTGTCTGGCTACCAACATGCGGCGTGAAATGAGCCTGGCCGTGGAAACCCATACGCGCTGGATATGCCAGGCGGTCGATGAGAAATGTCACAAGCTGCAACTAGCATATCAACGGCTCCAGCTTGCTCGGCAGACCATTGACAGCTGGATGGAGAGACTTGCTCAGTTGGAAAAACTTGGCGAGCTCGGCGATGGTCAGCCAGAGCAAACCGCGATCGCGCAAGCCGGCTTGCTCCAGGCGCGCTCGGAAGAAATCAGTCGACGACTCGAGGCCAGGATCGCAGAGATTGATTTGGCCGAGGCGACGGGCGGGCTCGCCGACCGCTGTTGTGCGGGCCAACCCTGGCTGCTCACTGGCTACGAGTAGGCGACAGCCTCCCCCGGCGGACAACCGGGTTTCGAGCGGGCACAGGCAGCGCGTTGGCGAGCCGGTGGAGGGAAATCTATTTTGCAGCACGTTCTTAGAATAGGCTGGCCGGATCGGTACTGAAGAGTTTTCGTATCGCCAGTATGCCGCTGGTGATACACATGAGCATGGTGAGCGTCCACACCAGCAGGAGACGATCCCAGGTCATGCTCATCATCAATCCGCTGGAATTCTCTAGCAGGCGGTAGAGCCCATACGAAACGAGCGTCCCTGGCAGAAAGCCCAGGCATGCCAGATAAAACGACTGGCTGAGGATCACACTCCAGAAATACATGGGCCCATAGCCCATTGCCTTGAGCGTGGCAAATTCAGGCATATGTTCGCTGATATCGGTGAACTGAATCTGGTAGCAGATGATCGCGCCGACCACCAAGCCCATAATCGTGCCGATCATGAAGATCTTGCCGATCGGTGTGCTCCGCGCCCAAAACCGCCGCTCGCGAGAAATGAAGTCTGCGGTGGGTCTTACATCGAGTTGCGCAGGAGCGAAGGCCTGGATTTGTCTGGCCAACTCATCTTCCATGCCCCTGGTAACTTGCAACAAGCCGATGTCGACTACATCCGCGGGATTGCCTGTCTGCGTTCGCCATGGAAAGTAGTCTGCGTGCAAGCGTTCACTCATCATCAACGTTCCGTCGTTGCCAAAATCAGTACCCAATTGAAACTGGTCTACGACCGCGAGCGCTTTGCCGTTGAGTTCGATCTGCTGGTCCCGCAGTTGCTCCGCGTTGCGGGCGAAACCGTATGCGGGTTTGCTGCGGGTATCGACCAGAGCAGCACGCTGCCGATCGGCTGAGCGCAAACGTTCGAATAGCGCCTTGTCGGCAAAAAACGACGAATCATCCAGCTGGATGCCAATGACCCGCAAGGGCCGGGCTGCATGGCCTTCGACCTTCACACTGGCCGTTCCGCGTTCCACACTTACCGTGCACGTCGCGCGCACGCCCGGCAAAGACGCTGCCTGCCGAAGCCGGGTTCGCGGAAACCTTTGTTCGGTGGAAATGTTGTACCGCGCCTTGCTGACAATCGCCAGATTCGCGACGCGGGTATCGAATAGCGAGAAAATCTGGATGTTGTTGTCGATCAACGCGTTTCGAAATCCGATCTGCATGAACATGAGCACCACAGCGAAGCCGACGCCAGTGGCCGCCAGCGCGCACTTGCTGAGGCTGCTTGTCAAATTTTTCCATGCGAGAGGTGTCTTCATGGTGATTTTCCGGCAGTCAGCTCGGCGATTTTAGAACAGGCTTGCCGGTTCGGCCTTCCACAGTTTACGCAGCGCCAACAATCCGCTAGCGCTGCACATGCCCAGGCCCAGTACGGCAACCAGCACCACGCGCAGGATGTTCATGCTCAGCGGTATTCCCGATATCCAGGAGGTGACGCCATAGAGCATCTCCGCGATGCCCCAGGCGGACAGAAACCCGAATGCACACAGCACGAACGCTTGAGTCATGACGATACTGGCCAGGTATTTCCGTGAGTATCCCATCGCCAGCAGCGTGGCATATTCCGGCAAACGGTTCGCCACATCCGTGGAGAGCACCATATATACGATAGCCGCACCGACCAGCAGCGAAAGCAGAACGCCCAACTGAAAAATCAGGCCGATGGGCGTTTGCCACAACCAGCGGTACTTCTCTCTGCGGAGAGCTTCGTCACGTGAGAGTATTTCGACGACTCCCGAGTTTGCCTCCGCCGGCGGCCCCATGCCCAGCCACTGGCCAATCTGTTGTCCCAGGCCTGGCTCCTGGACGTCCGGCAGATCTGCTGCATCGGAATCCAAACGGGCACGCTGTCTGAGTTGTCCCAGGACTTCCTCGATTCTTTGCTGGTCGCCCTCGACCTCGACGAGCCCGAGGGACGAAACACGACGGACGTCCCACGGAGTGATTCTCGCGAATCCGTGGTGGCTGGTGACCAGGGCTCCATTGGCTGCCAGGCCCGTTCCCAGTTGGAAGAGGCCACGGATCACAAATTGTCGACCACCGATCTCCGTGTCCCGCGCTAGGTCGTTCGCCGAGAATCGGCGACCATCCCAAGGGCCGTAGTCGGCTTGCGTGCTATCATCGAGCAAGACCGCGTTGTCTTGAAAAAGGAAGCCGGTTTGCTCTTCCAGCGGCGGCACGTTGAAGACGCAGAATTCGGGCCGGTAGGCCATCACGGCAATCGGCAGGTACCTACTCTCGAACGTGTCGTCTTGCAGTTCCTGTTCACTGGGCAGCTTGCGCCAATTTTGAATGGTGATCCAGAATGGCCTGGCCGACACCACGCCGTCGGTGCTTTCGGCGACGGCGAGCCACTTGCGATCGATTTGTCCAGGTTCGTAAAGATGCAGGTAATCCCTCGCGCGGATCAGAATGTTGAACTTCAACTTGTCCAGGACATTGGTGGCGGTATGGGATACCGCTCCCATGAACCCAAGCTGCATAAACACCAGTAGCAGGGCAAACGCGACACCACCAATCGAAACCAACGTCCTGGTCCCTTGATGCCAGAGGTTGCAAATGGCAAGCGGGGTTTTCATAACAGTGTGACGCTAGTGGGGTGGACGAGCTAGTGGTCTGTCAAAGCTTAATCTTTGGGTCGGGTAAAGGGGTAAGGAGTCAATTGTGCACAGCACCCGAAGGGCCGCTGGCGGCAATTCACTCCTCACCCCTTTACCCAAATCTTTAGTGTTGACAAAGCACTAGGCTGTTGTGGCTGGGAACAGGCAATGCGCCGGATTTTCATTGCGGTGCTAGGCCTGGAAACCCCGACAAATCTAATTCGATTCCAGCTGCGAACTTGGCTGGGTCGATCTGTTTTCCGACCGCCTCGTATCGATCTCGACTTCCACCTGGAGTTGTAACCAGTTCTTGGCCCGCTCGGTCGAGTCCGGGGTCAGTTCAACGACCGCAGTAACCGCACGGTAGTCGACGCGTGCCAGGGGATCGAGAGGACGCAATTGTGGACGACCAACGAGTTGATACTTGCGCAGTACGTGGCCTGAGAGCGATGTGCTGCCAAAAGCCCGACTCCGAATCGTCGCCGGTTGACCTTCCTGCACATGAGCTGCGTCCATTTCATTGATCTCCACTTCGCAAACCAACCGGTTGTTGTTGGCCATTTCGATCAGCGGCAGCCGGACGCTTGCCTCTCCCTTGGTGGCATTGATCGCGACGATCACCCCTTCGTCCGGGGAGATAATTTGGGCTGCTTCCGTCTGGCGATCGAGCGTCGCCAGTTCGAGCTGGAGAGTTTTGAGGGCCTCAGATTCTGTGGCAGACTTCAGCATCACTTCCGCGGCAGTGATCTCCTGCTGGGCGGCTTTTTGGGCCCACCGCAAGTCATCGGCAGCTTGTCTCTGGTTTTCTTCTTGCTGTTTGTAGCTCAATGTTGCTTCCCCGACGGCCACCCGCTGCCGGTCAATTTCAATTTGCCCAACGAACTCGTTTGTCAGGTTATCGCCTGAAATGGACTCCAGCTGCCTCAAGACCTTTTCGGCTGCCTCGACCTGTTGGCGCGCGAACTTGAGCAGGCCTGCTTTTCGCTCTAGAGCACGGGTCTGGGCCTCGAGCTGGTCCAGTTTGAGTTTCGCTAGGGCGACCTGGCGCTGCGCTCGATCAATGGCAATGGCCCGTTCTTTTTCCGCTTCGCCTATGCGGTGAATTAGCGTCCGACGCTGGGCGGCTCTGACGGCCTCGGACCGCATTTTGACCAGCGGTTGGTTGGCGGTTACCTGGCTACCCACGGCAACGAGCACCTCTTCGACGACATCGCCCGGTGGTGCAGCGAGCTGTATGAAGCCGTCCGCCGGCAAGATTTGGCCTTGCGCCATCACTTTCTTTTGGGCCGAACCGCGCGAGCTGGCTGTCGGACCCGCACGACGGGAACTGTCAATACAACCGGCAGTTGGCAAAAAGAGTGCCAACCAAAATACCGATGGAAGCATCCCGCGGTGGAGCGGCCTGCGTCGCGATCGTCGAGACTTCAATTGCAACATGGGGAACTCTCAGTAGTAAGTCCGCTTCGCGACGACTCCATACGAAATGGGGCAAAAGCGCGCTGAGCGGTTCATACTGGTTTTGGGCGTCAGGACTATAGTGTATGGCATAAGATCCATTGCGCTGGTGATTCCCTTTTAGTTTTGCTGACACTCTGGTGCTAAGCTAGCTTGACGGCCACAACCCAGGCGGTCTGAGCTACTATAGTTCGGATTTTGACGTTTTTACCTGTAGTAGCATTTCCGGTCCCTTACTCGCCTTGATTCTCAGAGACTTCAGCTAGATGACGGACTCATCGATCACCTCAGCTGCCGTGCGGTTTGACCCCAGCTGGCGAAAACGAATTGGCCGCGGGCAGCAGCCGGCGATTGCCGCCCGCGATCTGCAGCACTACTACGGTACGGGTGAACTGAGAAAGCAGGTTCTCTTTGACAACACGCTCGAGATTTATCCGGGCGAGATCATCATCATGACCGGTCCGAGCGGCTCGGGCAAAACCACTCTGCTAACGCTGATTGGGACCTTGCGTCGCGCGCAGGAGGGCGAGTTACACGTCCTCGGCCGTCCTCTGCACCAGGCGACCAACGCGGACCTACTGCAACTGCGTCGCGAGATCGGTTTTATCTTTCAGGCTCACAATCTCTTTGATTCCTTGACAGCCACGCAGAATGTACGCATGGCGCTGGAGCTGGCCGATTCTCGGGGCCAGCGAGCGGCGCAGACCCAAAGATCTCGGGAGATGCTCGAAGCGGTTGGCTTGGGGCAGCGCGCCGGCCACAAACCCAAACAGCTTTCCGGCGGTCAGAAGCAGCGTGTGGCCATCGCTCGGGGGTTGGTCCACAAGCCACGCCTCGTGCTGGCTGATGAACCAACGGCCGCCCTGGACGAACAGAGTGGTAGAACGGTCGTTGAGCTGCTGCGTACCATGGCCAAGGAAGAAAATGTCACGATCATTATTGTGACACACGACAACCGGATTCTCGATGTGGCGGATCGAATCGTGAATTTAGTTGACGGTAGAATTCGCAGTGATGTACTTGTTCAAGAGGCGGCCATCGTTAGCCAGATGCTCACGCGCTGCGACGTTTTTAAGCATCTCACGCCGCGAGGTTTGGCGGAGATGACAGATCACCTGGAAACGGAGACCTTTCAGGGTGGTACACGCGTGATTCACGAGGGAGACATCGGAGACAAATTCTACCTAATCCGAAAGGGGGGGGTGGCGGTGCGGCGTGGCGCCGATAACGAGCAAATTGCGGTACTGAAGGAAGGTGATTTCTTTGGTGAAATGGCTTTGCTCACGGGACAACCCCGGAATGCTAGCGTCGACACTTTGGAAGAGACGATTTTATATACGCTCAGGCAGGAGCAGTTTAATGTGGCCATTTCGCGGCAGGCTTCATTTGAAACGGAGATTCGCACCAGCCTTTTTGATCGCCAGTAGCTCGGTTAGGGAGTTGCGGATAGCCGTAGACGGTGGGGGTAGTCTCAAGGGGGGACGTTTTCACGCTGGCTTCACTTTTGTGTGTACTTTTTGTGCTTCGATGGTGACAGCCGTTTGACTACTTGCATATAATTATCTACGTCGACTTAAATGATTGCATTCTTGGTAATGTGCAAGGCGGAAGTACTTTAATTTAACTAGGGCAAAAGACCTCGATCTGTCGATCTGTTGAGAAGCACATAAACGGTTTCTGGAAAAATTACGGTTACTTTTATGCAGGGTTGCATGGATGACACCGGACGCAAGTTTCTACCAGTTCTCAAAAGAAGTTTGGCAAGCAGTTAACGACCAGGCAATGCACGCGTTAGTTCGCAAGGAGTTTTGCCCGGAAGAATCGCGAATCGAATCGATACGCTGCGTGCATCTCGACGAAGAGAATGAGAACGAATATGGTCGCCAAATCTGGTTTTTCGAAGCGGCAGGTATCGATCCGATCGGTCGCAGGCATCGGTTGTATGGTGCTTTAGATTTCTCAGTGCAATATGGATTGCTAGAGCCCAGCAGAGCCATGCTGATGGATGAACCCCAGCATCGTCAGCGATTCTTGCAGTCGATCGTGCGGCCAGTGGAGTCGCAGGTGTGGGGCAGTCCGTCGACCAAGGTTTGGGTGAGGCTGACGTTGGCCTCAGTCATCATTCTTTCTGCCATCTGGCTTCTCGTCTTGGCGGCCTGGCTGATGGAACGGTCCGCCTAGCACGCCCCGAGATTGGGCCTTAGGCTATGAGACCGGTCTGTAGTGGGAATTTCGTACTGGCCTGACGCGGCTAGAGCTCCATTGCGTTTCGACTGTCCAGTTCGATGTTGCCGGATCGCGCAGGGTACCCACAAGATCTTGCGGGGGCAGGCGAATAGATGGTGCACGGCTGGGGCCCTGCACTCCTCACGTCGGGGCCGGCAATCGACTATCCTATCGTGAACATCTGCAGGCGGTTGGCTCAACAGAACCCATGTGGAGCTCGGTCGGTGGTTTTTTGAATCCGCATACTTCCAATCACTTCTAGCTGACTCGCGAGCATGATGGACGCACCCGCAATCGACGTACGAAATGTTCACAAGCAATATCGTGAGGGTTGGCTGGTCCGCAAGGGTTTTAACGCGCTGCAGGGAGTGGATCTGACAGTCGGCCGCGGCGAAGTCTTTGGACTGCTCGGGCCCAACGGGGCAGGCAAGACGACCCTGATCAAGATCCTTTTGGGCATCGTGCGTAGCTCCGGCGGCCAGGCGCATTTGCTCGGCAGCCCGGCCGGCTCTAGGGAAGCGCGGCGCAAGATCGGCTACCTACCGGAGAATCTGAACTTTCCTTCCCACCATACGGCCATGCGGGCTTTACGACTCTATGGTCGCCTGAGCCATGTTCCCGAGTCGGTGATTCGCTCCAGGTCGAGTGAACTGTTGGAGTTAGTCGGTTTGGCTGGCCGCGAGCAGGAACTGGTCAAGAAGTATAGCAAAGGGATGAGGCAACGGTTGGGACTCGCTCAAGCCATGCTGCACGAGCCGGAGCTGTTGATTCTCGACGAGCCTACCGACGGCCTGGATCCGGTGGGCCGCTCGCAGATACGCCAGCTGATCACGCTGATGAAGCAACAGGGGAAAACGGTCTTTCTGAACAGCCATATCCTTCAAGAAGTGGAGCTTGTCTGCGATCGTGTGGCAATCCTGGCCGCCGGGAAACTACGGGGCGTCGGTACGGCAGGCGAGTTGACGAACCAGTTCCAAGGAGCGCTGGCATCGAAGGTTCGAATGGAGCTATCCGGAGATGTCAGGGCGATTCAAGCCCTGCAATCCGGCAGTGAGTGTGAGCTTCATCCGTTGCCTGATTCGCGATGGCAGTTTGCCACCACGTCCGCGGCTCAAGAAGACGTGGACCGCCTGGTCGACCGGATGCGGCAAGCCAACATTAGCATCCACAAGCTTGAACGAACCAGCCTAACGCTCGAAGAAGTATTTTTGTCTGCCGTGCGATCCGATGCCACCGATCCAGAGCCCATTCTGGCAGCCGCTAGCTCGGGCGATGCCCTGTAAGCTTAGAGCCTCAGTACACCGTTTCAACGAGCCGTACAACACAAAGCAACTTATGAAACCCTACATCGCAATTCTAATTGACTCATTCTGGGAGGCCGTGGGCAACAAAGTACTCTGGGCTTTGTTGATTGGTTGGTCGCTGTTGTTGCTTGCCTTGGCGCCGTTCGGCTACGTTTCTGAGCGCAGTTTTCAGTTGTCCAGTGCAGACATCGCCAATCGAACGCAACTGATCGAGAAGCTGGCTCGCGGAGCCAAGCGGCGCGGTCCCCAGTCGATCCAAGCAGTTGCGAAAAGGCTCGATGCCGATTTTCTTGAGCAGTTGGAGGCTGCTGCTGAAGACGATTCTGGCGGCAAGCGACGCGCTCTGGCCTCCAGCCAGTTGGCCAGCAAGCTCAATGCGGCGGTCAACGCGCGGGACCTTTATTCCGAGGAGGTTTTTCCAACCGCCCAACGCCGCAAACGTCTCAAGCCGCTAATCGAGACACCCGCCGACGAATTGACTGAAGGTGATGTCGAGGAACTCAACCGAGAATTGTTGCAACTAGCGTTTCCAATGGAATTGAACCTGCCCAGGGGTGAGCAG
>JANQJJ010000168.1 GCA_028281725.1 Pirellulaceae bacterium
AATCGATAAGTCAATGCACACCAGCAGAGCTGGCTGCTGGTGAAGTTGAGTTAAAAATTCCAAGAGACTCGAGCTCCGGATTTCAACCGCTGCAATAAGTTGTCGCAGAGGATTCGGTTTTCGCCGATTGCCAACTCGCCAGCTCGCTGGAGAGCCTCAATACCGTCTGCCGTATCGCCCTGGGCGGCGGCGGCCAGCGCCAGAGCGACTTCGCAAGCCCAATCGTCTCCAGCTAGCTGCGATGCCAGCAAGGCCTGTTCTTTAGCTTTCCGCTTATGGATTCCGTTTAGCTTGGGATAGGATGCATTGATCAGGGCGATCGCTCGACGAGCCGCGATTTCATGCCCGCCCTGTTTTTGGACGGTCTCCCACTCGCTTTCCGCACGTCGCAAATCTCCAACAGCGCTAAAGTATTGGGCACGATGCATGCGTACGCGCGGGTCATCCCTGCCTGCCGGCATCGTAGCTCGTAAATCCTTATTCGCATCTTGTTTCCTTCCAACTCGTGCCAGTAGCTCCGCGCGGGCAGCCAACGCAATCGGGCGGACTGTCGGGATCGCAGTGAGCCGCGTCAATAAAGGCTCTGCGGCCTCGTATTTGCCCAATCTCTTGAGCGTCACTGCACGAGCAAAAGTGGCACCTAGATTGTCCTCTCTAGCCTTCTCCAATTCGCGCAGCGCGGTGCGCAACTCGAGATCGCTCCTCACCCCGGCGACATCGGAGAATTCCCAATACTGATCGAAGAGGCTCACGGACTTCGAATGCCATGCGACCAATTCGGCAAAAATCGTCTGTAATTCTTTAACCAGACTAATCTGCCTTTCCATGGCCATACGCTGCGCCTTCCGCACGGACTTCATCTCATGCAGGATTGCGTCAACCTGAACACTCATATTTGCCATCGCCGTAGCGGCAGCTTGATGGGCCGGATTGCCAGGCAGTTGACGGGTAAATGAGCCGAATTGGGTCTCCGGAGCATGTCTCACGTCGATCAGTTGTTTCGGCCGGAACGAGAGCTGATTCTGGAGTGCCGCATTCAGCTCAGCCTCCAGAGTCATGCCTGCTACCTGAGCCTCAAACAAGGCCATGGTGCCGAGGAACTCATCGAAACTCAAATGGTTGACCGTCGACTTGGTCTCGACCAGTCGCGTCAAGGCTTGCCTTCGCTCCTCAAGCAGCTTTATCCCATCAGACCAGTGCTGCTGGAACTTATTGTTCAACTCCGTTGCTTCCAAAACGTAGGCAAAACAGATCTGGAAGGCCGAAGGTTTTTCTTGTCCGCGCGATTCTATGGGAAGAACGAACCCCACGAGCAGTAGGAGTGCGGTTGTGCTACGGAAGAAATGTGCCATCAGGAGAGACCCAATTTGAATAAGGCTGAGAACGCCTAGCAGACCCCGCTGCATTTTTATATAGCTTAACGTCTTGAGCCAGCCAGACCAATCACTTCTCCAGAGGGGCCCCCATGACTCGGTCCTCCCCATCACGGCCCAAACTTTGGCAAAAAAGATTGACCCGGGCGGTCGAATTCTCTCTACTAATTATGTTCTCGGTTCCCGGCCACCTCTTCTCACGCTCTTAAACGAGGTTTCACCATGGTTCGGTATTCGACTTCCGTCGTATGGCTAGGCCTGTTGGCACTCGCTCACGGCCCGTTTCCGGCTACTCACTCAGTTCAAGCGGCTGATCCAGAGATTCTTTCCGCCACGCTCAAACAGGAGTCGGAGGGCAAGGCTGTCGATCGGCGGCAGAGTGTTAAGAAGCAGGCCCTTGGCTCGACGCATGTCGACGATCTATCCCGTTGGCACGCAGGTCTCGTCCAACAAGACCAAAGTTGGAAGCCGATCGAGGAACTATCTCTCGATTCAAGCCAAGAAGCATACGAGAAAAAACGAGCCGAAATCGGACTCCATCCGGACAGGCATTTAATGCTGGCACGGTGGTGCAGAAGAAATGATCTGCCGGATCAGGCGCGAGCTCATTACTTTGGTGTGATTGTCAACTCGCCCAACCACCGAGAGGCTCGGGAGTTCCTGGGACACGTTCTGGTCGGTGCGAATTGGGTGGATCAAACCGAGCTGGCCGCGCAGCAACGGGCGGTTCGTCTTTATCTGGATCAGCTTGAGGACTCCGTGCCCGGTGTCAAAAGGATCGTTGAAGACATTCATTCAGGCGTCTCCAAAAGGATGCTGCGAGCATTCGAAGACCTGGAGAAGCTAGATGGAGCATCCAATCTGGCTGCGCTGGAATTCTTCTCGTCAAACATAGATGACGATTTGGCGAAGCCGCTTATTCGAAAAATTGCGAAACTTCGATCAGCGGATGCCTGCGCCGCTCTGGTCCGAATCGCGATTGCCCATCCCAGCAACGAAGTTCGAAGCTTAGCCGCGGACCGTATCCGTGAGTATCCCAAACACTACTACGTTCCTCAATTGCTATCGATGCTGTCGACGGAGACGGAATTGTCTAGCCGGCTGGTCATGCATCCCAACGGAACGATTGGAATGGAGACTTTGCTAACAAACGAACTACAGAACCGCAAACAAATGCAACGGGCACAGAAGCTGATCAGTGTCGTTGCTATCTTTTCATCGAGCCACTCGCTTACGTTAAACACGACGGCGTTTGGCGACATTTCCTACTGGTCAAACTATTGGAATGTTCCGATCAGCAGCCCCAAAGACTACGGCGTCGTGTCGGCGTCCAAAAAGTCGAATCTAAGCACGTCTGCAGCTAAAGTTGTCTACGTGCCACGCCAAGTCGCACTTGTTGCTGCTCAAAATCTGTCTGAGCAGGGCAAGCAGGCAGAACGAGCCGTTGCTTCTCAGAATCGAGCATTGAAAGAGAGACTGAATGTTATCTGCTCGCTCCTACGTGCAACGACCGAAGCAACCGAGTTGGGTGACGACGCAGAATCGTGGTGGACTTGGTGGAACGATCAAAACGAGCGTTACGAAGAGGAAAAGCCAACGGCAACGGCTTATAGTCGGCAACGTCAGAGACTTGTGATCGCCAGCCGCAATTACTCGACGGTCGACAAAGAGAACTCTCACGATTTTGGGAAAATGACCATCCAGTACTCGTGCCTAGTACCGGGGACTCAGGTGCAAACGGCCAGTGGCTTGGTGGCGATTGAAAAGATCAAAATCGGTGATTTGGTCGTCTCCCAGGATGTTGAAACGGCAGAATTGACGCTCAAGCCGGTGATTCTTACGACCGTTCGACCTCCCAAGTCGACAATCAAGATTGTCCTGGACGAGGACACGATTGAGGCCACTGGCGGGCACTACTGGTTCATTAGTGGCAAGGGATGGGTGAAAACACGCGATCTCTCGTCTGGAATGGTCATGCACACCGCGACTGGTTCCGCCACGATCCAAGAAGTGATTCTCAGCTCAGAACAGCGACCAACCTACAACTTGGTCGTCGACGATTTCCACACCTACTTCGTTGGCTCGCAGCGTGTGCTCAGTTACGACAATTCCTTGCTCAAGCCCACATTGCGCCAGGTGCCGGGATACGGAGAGCTCGCGCTCGATTAGTGGTTCTGTCGAAACCAGCAGTCCACAAGCACATCCTAGGGTGGCCGTCATCAACGTCATAACCTGTCGGCGCACAGCATTTTGGGCTGCCACAAATAAGTGACTCTGGGAACGCCCCGCAGAACCTTCCATCGATCTGTGGTGTGGTATTATCTCCCGACCAATCGCTCGTGACGCGTCCGAGGCAATTGTCTCGCCTCCTAGGGAGCTTTCGTGTTACAATTGCGGCTACCTACCGGCGATCATTCCGCCAATCCCCCTCCCCACCTCGGAATATGACATGCGACCTAAGTTCGTCATGTGCCTGCACGTCATGGTGGCCGTTGCCATGGTCTTGGGCTGGCCGCTCGCGGCCTTCGGCGAGTCGACGGATCAAGCGAATCCCGCTGACGTTTGGTTTGAAAAAGACGTGCGCCCGATCTTGAAGGCCCATTGCTTGGAGTGCCACGGCGAAGGGGAAGAGATCGACGGCGGGCTGGATCTGCGACTGCGGCGCTCGATTCTGGTAGGTGGCGAAAGTGGCCCCGCACTAATCGCAGCCAACCCGGACGAGAGTCTGCTGCTGGAGCGAACGTTATCCGAAGACATGCCGCCGGGAGACGTCAAGCTGACAGCGGAGGAACTATCGACGATTCGCAGGTGGATTGCGTCGGGTGCGAAGACTTTGCGTCCGGAACCCGACTCGATCCCCGATGGCGTGTACATTCCACCCGAAGAGCGCGAGTTTTGGTCGTTCCGCTCGATTCAGAAACCGGCGGTCCCCAAGGTCAAACACCAGGACCGCGTGCGCTCACCGATCGACGCGTTTCTGCTCCGTCGACTCGAACAGCAACAACTCAGCTTCTCACCGGACGCAGACCGCCAGACGTTCATTCGGCGAGCCACCTTCGACTTGACCGGTCTTCCGCCCACTCCGGAAGAGGTTCGGCGATTTATCCTCGACAAGGATCCGGCCGCCGTTGAGAACCTAATCGATCGGTTGCTGGAGTCGCCGGAGTATGGAGAACGATGGGGGAGACATTGGCTGGACGTCGTCGGCTACGCCGATTCGGAGGGCTACACGGTCGACGATCCGGTTCGAGCCAACGCGTACCACTACCGCGACTATGTAATCCGCGCGCTGAACCAGGATTTGCCGTTCGACCGTTTCATCCGCGAACAGATTGCCGGGGACGAAATCATTGGCTTTCCCAAGCAGAAAGATCTAACGCCGGACGAGACGGAAAAGCTGATCGCGACCGGATACTTGCGGATGGTCCCCGATGGAACCGGCCAGGTCACCGGCGATGAGCAGCCACTCGCTCGAAACCAAGTCATCG
>JANQJJ010000215.1 GCA_028281725.1 Pirellulaceae bacterium
CAGTGATCGCGGTAGTGATCAACCAGCTTGCCCCCACGACGGCCGTTGGCCTGCTTCAGCGGTTGCCTGAGACGGTCCGCCACGACGTACTCTCACGACTATCGCATTTGCAGGAGATCGACCCCGAGGCCATGGAGGCCATCGCCGAACACTTGTCCGAACGACTGAGTGAATACCAGCTCAAGATCGAAAGCGAAATGGAAAACTCGCGGCGCGCCGAGGCGCTTTTGGCCGCCGCGCCTCCCGACGTCAGATCACATTGGCATAGTCTACTGACGGGCAAGTCTGAAACCGGCGTCGACCAGCCTGCGATGCCCAAGTCTCCAGCCCCACCAGCGATCCAGGCTATCCCTTCGGTATGGCCATCGCCTCATCCCCAGCACACCGTCGCAGATCTGTACGATAGCGCGGTGCTCAGCGCCACCGATGTTAGCGACCTGCCTCATGAGCCCGATCCGCGCTCGTCGGCAATACCCTCCGGCGCGACCCCGGAGTGGAGTGAAGACCAAGCCAAGGACATCCTTCCGTTTCCCAGCCCGACAACACCCCGGCAAACGGCTCCACCAGAACAGCGGAATGAGCGTGTCGACCGATCGCTGATCCAAATTGAGTTTGAGCAGATTCTCGAACTACCACCGCAACTGTTGGCCCCGCTGCTGAGCGATCTTGATTCTGACACCGTTCTGTTGGCTCTGGTTGGCGCCACGCCCCAGTTCATCCAGCGTTTCTACTCCAAGCTCGACAAGAATGACGCCAAAACCCTCAATCATCGACTGCAGCAGATGGGAATCATCAACTTGCTCGATGTCGATGAAGCCCAGCGGCGAGTGGTCGAAAGTGCCGCCAAGCTGCTAGCCGAGCGGCGGAATAAAAGCTCGCGGCAGGCCATGCCGCACGCTGCATAAACTCGATAAGGCCCCCCACAGACTGGTACTCCATGGCATCCGTTCTCAAACAAGACGTGTTCTCCCAAGGGGGCAATCATCCGCAGCCGGTCGCGTTCAACATCGAAGATGTCCAAGGCAGGGCGCGAGACTACTTGCAACAGATTCAGCAGCAGGCCGACGCAATCCTCGCGGATGCGAATCAACAAGCCGAGCAGATTCGTGCTGAAGCGAAACAGCAGGGGCTAGCCGATGCCCAGCAGGAAGTCGGGCAGCGAGTAGAACGCTCGGCGCAAAAGCTTAGTGATGAGCGATGCCGTACCGCAGTCGCAGCCTGTGAGGCCGCGGTCAGCAGATTGGCCGCAGATACGTCAGCCTGGCTGGCGACATGGCGTAACCAGACCGTCGAGTTGGCCGCGAACATCGCGGAAAAGCTGGTCCGCCGTGAAATGCGGGATGACAACGAGATGCTCCGGGTGTGGATGGAAGAAGCGCTCGTCTCGTGGCGCGATGCTCGCGATGTCCGTGTCCTGGTGCATCCGGACGATTTTTCGGTGGCCGGTCGATTTTTGCAGCAACTGTCGAAGTCAGTACCTCAAGCCGTCGGTGTCGAGGTCTTGCCCGACCCCGAAGTGCAACTGGGCGGATGCGTCGTACGCTCCAGCCATGGCCAGATTGATCAGCAACTGGAGACCCAGCTTCAACGTCTCGTCGAACAGCTCGGTTAACGCGGGCGCCAGCAGGACATGTCATGACCGGAAACTCCTCTCCCCTACCAGAATTGGTCGACCCACAACGCCTGCGGGCCACCCTGGATCACGCCGTCCCCAGCCTGATTGAAGGCACGATCTGGTCTGTCGGTAGAAACGCCATTGAAGCCATGGCGCTGCCGGCTCCCATGGGAGCCGTCTGCCAAATCCGCCGTCGCGGCCAACGCCCCATACCGGCCGAAGTCATCGGATTTGAAGGCTCCACAACCTTGCTGGCCCCATTGGATGGTTCCGATGGAATCTCTCCGGGTGACAAGGTGGTCTTGCTAGATTCCGTCGCGACGGTTCCAGTCGGCCCCGCCTTGATCGGCCGCGTCATCGACGCGGCTGGAAACGCAATTGACGGCCAGCCTGCTCCGGCGGTCGTCGCCAAAGCGCCGCTCGATACCGATCCCGTGTCGGCCATGCGGCGGCCACCGATCCATGAGATTCTTACCACCGGGGTGCGGTCGATCGATGCCCTGCTAACGCTCGGGCGTGGCCAGCGGGTCGGAATCTTCGCCGGCTCGGGAGTCGGAAAGAGTACTCTGCTGGGCATGATGGCCAGAGGGACCAACGCGGATGTCGTGGTGATCGGACTCGTCGGCGAGCGAGGACGTGAGGTTCAGGAGTACTTGCAGCGGGAGTTGGATCAGGCGACTCGGCAAAGATGTGTCACGGTCGTTGCCACCAGCGACCAGCCGGCTTTGAGGCGCGTTCAGGCCGCCCTAACGACCACGTCCATTGCTGAGTTCTTTCGAGACCAAGGTAAAAATGTACTTTTGATGATGGACTCGGTCACGCGGTTTGCCATGGCCCAGAGAGAAATTGGTTTGGCCGCAGGCGAGGCACCGACCACCCGGGGATATCCACCCAGCGTCTTCTCGATGCTTCCTCGGCTGGTCGAACGTTCAGGAACCAGCCCACGTGGAACGATCACCGGCATCTATACCGTACTCGTCGAAGGAGACGATACCAATGAACCGATCAGCGATACGCTACGTGGATTACTCGACGGCCACTTTGTGCTGTCCCGGAAAATTGCTCAACGCGGTCGCTATCCTGCGGTCGACATTCTTGGCAGCTTAAGCCGCCTCCAGAGCCACTTGGTTCAACCCGAACACATACAGTCGGCGAGCACGCTACGCCAGACGATATCGGTTTACAAAGATAATGAAGATCTGATTTCCATTGGCGCCTACCAACGTGGCTCCAACGCACAGGTCGATCGTGCTATCGCCCTCATGCCGCAAATCGACGAATTCCTATCCCAGACCGCTAAGGACATTGCCTCGTGGGATCAGACGGTGGCCTCTTTGATGCAGTTGGCTGCGCAGGCGACGATCGCTTCCGGCCCTCCCGTCCAGACCGACGGCGCGCAAGTAGCTGTGAATGCCAACACCGGCCCACCCGTAGCGAGCTCGCCACCGGCAGGCAGTCCGGCACCAGCACAACCGGCTTGATCCATGACGAGCCTCAAATTGATTTTTAACGAATCACACATCGTCGTCGACCGCGGAGCCATCGGCGACGCAAAAAAGTCTGCTGACTGCCAAGGTACCGGTGACTCCATAGATCAAGGCGTGCGATCACTTGAATCAGTTTCAATTCCGGCTTGAAAATGTGGTCCGCTTGCGCGAGCGGGAACGCGATGTCGCTGCGGAGTCTTTCAAGCAGGCCCAGTACGCGCGGCAGAAGCTGCTACTGCAGGTGGACGAATTGTTAGAAGAGCACGCCTCTCAGGTTCCTTTGCAATCGGATTCGATTGCAGGCCAAGTGAATCCGCAACGGCTACTCGAGTCACAACGCTATCAAATGCAACTTTTGCAAGAGGTGGCCCAGCTGAAGTCTCAGATACAGCTCGTTGAGGCCGAATGCGAAAAACGGCGTCTGACGCTGGTAAAGCATGAGCAAAATGTCAGCTCATTGGAAAAATTGCGTTCCAAGCAGCAAGCCGAGTGGGAAGCTGATCGACAACGTCTAGAACAACTTGCGCTGGACCAATGGGCGGGATTTCGGTATTGGAAGGTAAGTCCAAGTCCGCGGGCGGACTTGGAAAAAGACACGGGCCCCTAGTGCTTTGTCAACACTAAAGATTCGGGTAAAGGGGTCAGGAGTCAATTGCCGCCAGCGGCCCTTCGGGTGCTGTGCACAATTGACTCCTGACCCCTTTACCCGACCCGAAAATTAAGCTTTGACAGAACACTAGTGCCCAACACTGAATACTGGTGACACCAGATGGGATACGGAGCGAGCCAATGCGCATGCTGATTAGACTGTTTGTCGCATTCTGCGTTGCCACAGTACTTGCCCAAGGCATCATCATTACCTTGGCTGGTCTCCGTGGCAATCTCAAGAGCGATACGCTCGTCCGTGCAATCGCCCTGCTCAATGGCATCGACATCACGGGCGATCAGCTGAAAAAGATGCTCGACGACTCTCGCGAACAGCCCAATATTACGCTCGAAGACATCATTGAAGAGCGAGCCAGGGAGAACTCGATCCTGGACATGCGCGAACGTTCTATCAGTGCGATGAAGCAACAGACCGAAGAAATGCTAGCGGAGCTCCAAACCAAGGTGGCGGATTTTGATCTTAGGAAGGACGAATTCCACACTCTGCTAAAGCGTACGGAGACCGATCTCCTGGAAGAAAGCCTCAAGGAAGTCCAAAGAACGATCGAATCGCTTACCCCCGAACAAGCGAAAGACCAGCTGCTCAGAATGTATGACGCCGGACAAAAGGACGATGTTGTCGCAATAGTTAAAGGCATGCCTCTAGATAAACGAAAGAAGATACTAGGAGAGTTTGCCAATGAGAAAGAGGCTGCCCAGCTTCACGAGATTCTCATGAGGCTGCGACTGGGCGAACCAACAGCTGGCCTGATTCAAGATGCCCGCGACCAGCCGAGCGGCTAGTACTCCCCAATGATGCCTGTTTGCATCCACTCACATTTCGTCCGGGGGGACAATAATGGATGGGACTATTTCATCCGTAGGGGCGCATCCATCGCGGCAACCTGCCGCCCATTTTCAAGTCGGCGTTGGCGTGGAAGCCGATTCAATTCACAGCGGACTCTTTGAACAGATTCTTAGCCTGCCGATCGCTTTCACCAGCGTCGAAAAACCCTACGAATCGCCGCCGCCCAAGCCGGCTGAAGAAACAAGTCAGACGGAGCCCAAAGAACAGTCCGATACGGAGCCGAACTCCGAGCGCGACACGGGGTCTGACGCAGACGAGGCCTCCAACCCAGCGGCAGCGGCAATCGCCCAGCAAACAGATCCCTTGCTCCATACAGCGGCCGCTCAAACGGCTCCTCAAGAACAGCCGGCGGATACGCCGGTAGAGACCGCGACCAAGCTACAGCAAGACCAAGCAGAACCATCCGACGGTCGCCCAGCATTCCAGGTGGCCGACACCCAGCCGGAACCGACGACCGATATCACGGCGGCCGACCGTACCGAGAGCATCGACACTGAGAAAGCCGACGCGGTAGAGACCGTGGTTTCCACATCCAGGCCGGCTGAGCAGACGCAGGCATCTTCGCCAGAGGCTGAGGTCGTCGAAACGCCAGTAACGCGCGAGGTGAAAACGGACTCCGAGAAGCAATCAACGGCTCCAGCAGAGGTGGAAACTCAATCCCAGCCGCTGAGCGCGTCGGACGTCGACCGTTCTGCGGACCAGGAGTCGGATTCCACACAACAGTCGTCAAGCGATGGACCTGTCGTGGAATCGCAACAGCCGAGCGATGACCGGCAAGATCAGGGCCGAAACGATCGACGTGAAAAATGGTACGAGCGCGGTGGCAAGGAAACCAGCGCGGGTCAAGCGGCGTCATCGTCGGGCCCGTCAGACGCTCGTCAGTCGCCGCCTGACGCTCCCGGCAGTCCAGAACGGACCGGAAACTCTCAGCCGAGTCAAGCGCCCACGCCAGGGCCGACCCAAGGTGAGCCGATCGGCACCGCGCCAACTCAAACTCCAGAATCACTCCAATCAATCGCCGTAGCGGCGACTGAAGCGATCGTGGCGGCCCCGACACAAACCTCTGACACGCGTGCGACTCGGATCGCCGAAACAACGCAAGCTGCCTTGGGCAGCCCATCTGCCAGTAAATCTCCCGGTACGAAGACGCCGGAGACGACGGCCACGGGAGCTGGAAATGCCACCAGTGAAGCGGGGGACCTGTCGCAGCAAGAACGCGTCAGGCTAGTCCAACGAGTCTCTCGTAGCTTTGCGCGACTTGGCCCGACCGGCGGACAAATCAACCTGCGACTCCACCCACCTCAGCTCGGGTCGCTCAATGTCCAGGTACGTCTGGAAGGCCGTGATATGACGGCCAAACTATCGACGGAGACCGCCGCAGCTCGTGACGTGATTCTCGAAAGTCTGCCTGTCTTACGAAGCCGTCTGGCAGA
>JANQJJ010000247.1 GCA_028281725.1 Pirellulaceae bacterium
AGGTGGCAACTGGCGTTGCCGCATGTTGATGGTTGTTTTTGTCTCCTCTTGGTTGGCTTGCTGAGTATGTGACTTTGCCAGACGACCCTGGGGAAATCAAATGTCGCAAAAAAAGTGTGCCCGCCAGGGCGGGACAAGAACACTTTTTTAGTCGACCGCAAGGGCCAGCATTTGATTTCCCCAGGCTCGCCCGGCGGTTCTCGTTCACAACATCAACCCAACCAATAGGAGAAAAAAACGATGTCCAATCCAACAAACACTAACAACAAACCGGTTGCTGAAGTAATCGACACAGCCAATGGGAGCCGCTTTAAGATCGCGATCTTCAAGCACCCGCTCCCGGAAGATCAGGGATTTACGTTCTCTGGGAAGACTTCTTTCAGTTACCTCGATAGGAAGGAGAACATCTGGAAGGAGACCAAGTCGATCTCTGGCACCGATTATCTGCGTATCTCTCAGTTGGCACTCGACGCCTATCGGGCCGAGCAGCAGCTGAGAGCCGAAGTCAGGGAGGACAACAAACCTGCTTCTGTCTAACCCTCTTGGTGGCCGCGTCAGCGGCCACCATTTTTTTTCAGCAACTAACCAAATAGGAGAAGACAGCATGAAAACTCTCAATCCATCCAATAGCCGGAAGGCCGAACTTGCGGCAATTGTTACCGAGCTGGACGACATTCTGCACGAATGCGGTGCCCACACGTCGGTGCACTTTGTCGATCAACTCGAACTGCAAGATACCGCCAGGTTCTTGATCCAATTGATCGACACCGGTGGTATCGAAGGCTACTTGCAGACCTTCGTTCCGCGTGCACGTTGGGCCATCCGTCAAGCCAAACGGTTGGAGCCGTATGACAATTCGATCGGTTCCTCATGAACTCACACTTTCAACCTCAAACCAAAGGAGAACTATCATGACCATTGAAATCACTCACTTTCCACATAATGAGTGGGGCTATTTGCTAGGTCAGCTCGAAGAGCTGGTGGAAGACCTGCAGCAGGTCGACCCGGCTCTAGCTTCGTCGCAAACGATCGCTTCGCTGTTGATCGTAGCCCATGCGTTGATTGGGCATATCGAGGCTCCCGATGCTCGGGTTTATGTGCGTGATTGGATTAAGGACGCTCGGGCGTATCTCAAGGCGATCCAGCCCTCGGTGCACTAAGGCTGATCCGGCACTGGGGATATCACCCGGTGCCGGTCAGCTGATCCACGGATACTCGGTCGATCGCCGGCTCGCTTTCAGGTCGGTCGAACGTTCGCTCGCCCAGTTCGCGGATCGACTTAATGCGTCCCTTGCTGAGCAACGATGCCAACTCTTCCAGCTTTCGGCCTTCAATCGTGATCAGGTATTTCTCAAAGCCGTAGATGCATAGCTGCAGGTAGCCAGGATTGATCAGCCGTGTCTCCCGCAGATCGCTGTAGCAGTAGCTCACTTCGGTGCCACCAGACATCTCGAACTTGAACATGATCGGTGGGTCTTCACTGGGGGCGGCCCACTGCCACGGTTGGGTTGGACGGGGACTAACATCTCGCATACTCGGCAGCGAAGCATCTTGGGCATTGCTTGGAAACGGCATACTTTGCATGGCAACTACCCTAGGCCCAGTTGAGGTGAGGATGGCTGGGACGGATGCCGGACTGCCCTATTCTCCGCGGCGACTGGCGACCAACCGGCATGCCGGCTTCGAAAGGTCTTGTTCCACCACTCGCGACTTCGCTCCATCAATTGGCGTCGATGCAGGGAGATGTCACGGTGACGCCGCCTCGCCTTGGCCGCTTGCCCCTCGATCATTTCGGTGGCCGACAACTGCTCGTCCGCATTTTGGATCGCACGCCGGACCGCTTCTTTGTCATCGACGTAGATCACGACGTCCTCTTCACCGCGTGAGCAGGTTACGTACAGCTGTTTGGCATTCACTGCGGGTAACGACTGCGAACCGATGGCAGCCATGGCGAGCTTGGCCTGTTTGCCCTGGGAGGCGTAGCTCGTATGGACGTAGCCGTGGTCCAAGTGCCCGTACTCTTTGGCGATCGTCATGCCGCTCGCCAGGCGAATGTTCCCCTGCCGATCAAAGCCGCTCACTTCGTCCACGCGGCCGTTGCTGATCCGTCGCCGGCCATCGGCCGCTTTGCCACCTAAGGTGAAGCGGATCTTGTCGCCCTTGGCCAGCTCGACTTCGGCCTGCTCGTAGACTTCAAACCGGTCGGCATGCTCCAGCGGGATCGCCTTGGCCGGTCCGCCTGCCAGCGGTTTCAGTTGCGGGCCTTCGTTGCCTTGCTCCACCCGATAACGGTTACCTCGCTGGAAACCGGTCGAGTTCTGATGGAACTGGACCACCAGGCCAGGTTCTTCATAGCTGCTCGTTTGTGACTTCTCCGCTTCACTAAGATGCAACGACCGCAATATGGAAAATCCTCGCCCCCTCCCTATTGCCTGGTTTTCCATAAGTTGGCCACGTATGCGGGCCGTGAGTTCATCTCCCTCGGCATGCGACGGGGCGATCACAAGCGGTGCCGATTTCTGGGTGGAGTTGGCCAGGTACTCTTCGGCCAGTTTGTCGAGACGTTCTTCTCCATCGATCTCCACGATCTTGCCCATTCGGTCGAGCATATCGAAACCGGCGACGATCCCTGTTAGTCCGGTGCGATGGTCAATTACTTCGCTGCCGAGGCCGATCATCTCGATCGCCCGCTTGTACGCTCCCTGCTGGCGTTGGATTTTTTCGACCTGCACGGCCTGGAGGCCCGCGTGTTCCTCCAATATCCGCAAGGCTTCGCCACGACGTACGGTATTATGCTGGGCCGTGTCGCCGGCGAGGATCAGACGGGCGTTCTGTTGTTCGACCACGTCGAAGATTGAGTTCATGCTCCTCACATCCAAGAGGGCCGCTTCATCGATCAGCAATACCTGATCTTTCAGCTTCATTTGCAGCTCTGGATTTCGCAGCAGGTGCTCGACGGTTTGGGCTTCAGTAAAGCCCTTCTCCACAAGCACGTCTCGGGCACCGGTCGTAGGAGCGAATGCGTACATCCGCTTGCCGCCCTTTGCGATGCCTTCGGCCGCTTCCTCCAGTAGCGAGCTCTTGCCGGTCCCTGCTCCACCGGTCACCGTCATCACCGTGTCGCGGGAGGTGAGGATATGCTCGACGGCGGCTCGCTGCTGATCATTCAGAAACGTCCGCTTGAACGGATGCGGCTGGCGAGCGATCGCCTGCCGCATCCCGCGACTATGCTTGGCAAACTCGATCATCCGCTGTTCGGCTTTATAGACTTCCAGGGTGGTCACTAGCTGACGATCAATACCCCGTTCTTCACGTTTGCCGTGCAAGATATGCCCGGCCTCTAGGGCTGCCTCGATTTGCTCAGGGGTCAGGAAGAGACTGTGCTGGGCGGCCGTGCCGATGAGCGTATGTTTCTCCACGGTCGAGGCACGATACAAGTGATGATCCAACGCATACCCGACTGCCTCAGCCGCCATCGCTCGTTCATCCTCCTGCTGACCTTGCTTTCTTGTATGTTTCTTTAGGTTCTCAAACACCTGACGCTCCCGGTCATCAAGCCTTGATCGCCATTCGTCCCTCAGGTCGTGAAAGTTCTCCGTGGCGTTTTTCTTCTCGCGGGTGTCGATGCTCAAAGCCTCTTTTTTCTTAGGGTCTTTGATCCCCAGTTCTTTGGCCTTCGCTTCGATCTCGGCTGTCCGCCGGCTGAACTTCTCGATGGTCGAGCGGTCGATGCCCTTGATCTCCCAGCCTTTCTTCAGTTTGCCGGACTGGCGGAAGCTCACACGCTCCACGTCGTAGCCGAGGTTGAACTTCAGTTTGCGGGCCAAGCGAGCTTCGAACTTCGCCTGCAGACTATAGCGTTGCCGGAATATCTGTTCAGGCTCCAACGCATAATGCGTACCGTCATCGGTCGTGTGATTGAACACGATGCAATGAAAATGAAGATGTGGATCAACCTTGCCATCGACAGGTCTGGCAGTGCGATGCAGGAACTTGGCGTAGAGCAGGTTGCCGGTCGATTGTTGCTGTTGGCTCCAGGCATGTTCCCCACTTCTCACTCGCCTGGCCGCTAGTGGTTCGACATCTCGCTCCATCGTTTCTTTGACCGCTTCACCGAAAGCTTCCAAGATCGCATGGTCTTCGTTCACGGCGTACAACGCACTGACGCTCTTGGGCACACTGAATGTAAGGTCCAGGCAAGGCCGTCGATCCTTGCGTACACGTTGAGCCAGCTGTTCATTCGTAGCAGGATGGTGTCCCCGCAAAAGACGTTTGAAGGCTTCACTCGTGACGATACCGCCTTCATCGAGCCCCAGTATTTGCGTTCCCTTGCCATGAAGCGTGCCACGAATGGCCTCGCCCATGTAGTAGTCACCGACAGACAGGCTTTCAGAGAAATACTTCTCTGCCGCGTCGATGCTCTTGGACTGAACAGCAGTTAACGCCATCGAACCGATCTACCCATGCCTATGGAACACAGACGTGCGAACTCTTGAGATTTCACCGCCTAGCAATTGGAACAACATACGGAAAAACACTTATGAAAACACAGTCACCTGACTCAGCAGGCACAGACTCCTAGCTTCGCTTGGCACGATTTCGAGCATCGCCGATTCGCCGCCCATGAATCAACCACCCTTGGTAGAGTCGGCCGAGATTTCCACAACCAGCGTGGGGTTATCGCTATTCGTGGCCACGGCGGCTTGATCAACTTCGTTACCGCCACCTTGCAACCACACTTGGCCCGCTTCATCCACGCGGAACTCGTCTTTCTTCATTACCTCCTTGAAGCGGTGTGAATAACCACGTAATCCCAGATTGGTTTTTTGTTCGAGTGTCCGCTGCACCGACTGTTCCAAAGCTTTCACCGCCATGCCTGGATTCTTGGTAACGAGGTGGCGGCAGTAGGCCAGCACGTGTTGCTGGTTGACGTTTTTCACCGACTGCGCGTTGTTCTGTGTCTTGTCGTTCGAGTCCTTCTTTTGGGCGGTGCTGGACTTCTTCTGGCCGCCATTTCTAAAATCCCTGATCGATTCCTCGAACTTCTTGTCGGCAGCGAGTCGCTCGTCGACCGCCTTGTCTGCAGCGGCCAGCTGCTTTTTGGCTTCCTGCCTCTTGCGCCTCGCTGTCTTCAGTTCTTCCTTGTTCTTTTCGCGCTGTTGTTCCAGGAGCCGGATGGTTTCTTCTAGTACGTTCATTTCGGTGTGCCTCGTGAAATGGATTGCGATGGTTGTTCACTGATCACACCTCCACTCGGTGGGCGGGAACGTCTTTTAAGCACCCTATCGACCCAGCTTCTCCCTAGTGTACAGGACCACGCGATGACGAAGCCCAGGTAGCAGGTTACGACTTGGGCTACGAGGCTGTCAGTCGGAGTCGGTTGCACGTTCTCGAATCTGAAGTAGGTCATGACGATGGCGTAGAGGAACCATAGCTGCGCCCAGGTGGCACCGGAGAGGAACGTAAACAATGCCAACTTCATCGCCTCCTTCAGCTCTCGCACGAACTCCTTCATAGTGCTCCTCCGGAGTTCCTCTGGGAAGAAGAGGAATCTTGTCTCACCAGGTCGAACGTGAGCCCCCTATCGGTAACCATGCACAGCTGGTCCCGCTTTACCTCTTCAATGCGCCAAATCTCTTCGCCAAGGACCATCCGTCGCAGTTGCTCACTTTCCCAAACACTCAAGTCCATCTGCTCGAGTACGGGTGCCTTCTCTACCGTCACCGTGATCGTTCGCTTGTGGGGATCAATCGTCCAGCGGCCCTGGAGTTCCGCCACCAGCCACTCATTCTCTGGGCCGAACAGGTCATCGCCGTCGTGCAGCACGCGGGTTTCCTCGAACTCGCCACTCTTGTGGAGCACAACATCGCGCGGCCGTTCTTCTTCGAACGGTGCATCGACGTCTCCCGTTGCTAGCCGGTGCCAACGCCCGGCCACGTTGTCAACGAACGTCACTCGCTTGAGCATCATCACGACCGGTTTTTGTCCTATGGCCTTTAGCCTTGCACCTGGGCGAAGCGGCTCGATGGTCGTGGGGCCGTAGTAGCCATCGCTGTCCCCGGCATCTCTCAACCTGCCCCCGTCGATAGTGCCGTGAAACTGAAAGAGCTGCTGTTCATCCCAAGTCACGTCCCATTGCTGCTCGCGAATCCGAGTTAGCGGCCAGTCCTCGAACGACGGGGACGCGACTTTCCCGCTCCCCGAGCGATCAGGCGAAGTCTCCACCCGCTCTTCGGTGGTCCACACCCAGACAACCACGACGAGGATCGTTACGGCTGTCGCCGTACAGAACTTTAGGATCATCACGGTACTCTTTCTTTCCAAAGCCCAAGCATCCTGCCGTTTAGTGAACTGGGTGCCCTACTCCCAGTATTTGTCTTGGTTTCCCAAGGTAGCGACGACGCATTTCACCGCGTCATTGAAGCTCAGATTCTGCAACTCCATTTCTTCTATCGCCCAGGCCGATATCTGCTGCTCGGTGTAGCCTTCCACCACGTACAGAAACTGCACATTCCACCAGAACAGCTCATCCATCCGCACCAGCCGCTTCGTACCATCGGGAAGTTCCAATAGCCGCGTCTCTTCATTCTGGAATTCAATTACGTTATTCGACACGTTCTTACCTCTTGCTTGCAGTTAGTCCTTACCAAGAGTCGCACGATTTGGCATCGAATTGCAAATTCTGTTTCAACGGCGCCTCCTACAACCCTCGGCCAAGTGACGCCTGGTTGAACTTCCGTGTCAAGGTCGGCTGTGGCGCCGCCTTGTTGAACTTGGCAGTGATGGCCGCCTGATCGGCTAGGCGTTCCTTGATCTCAGCAATTCGCTCACTGATCTTGCGATCACGCTGAGTATTGATGGCGTTATTCACGTTGCCTTTGCCGAAATAGTCGCAAGCCAGGCGAGGCTGGGATCGCTTCTTCTCCAGTATCTCGATTTCGGCCTTGCTGCTGACTCTGCGGGTGGCGCTCTGTTCCGGCGCTGGGCTTTGGGCAGCACGATTGAACGTCTCGGTTAGGCTTGGCGGTCGGTGCTTAATGTCACCGGTCTCCATTCGGGATGGTGGGCCGCCACCGCGTTGACCGCCCCCGGCGGTTGCCAGTCTTGGTTCGACGCGTGGGAGTTCTTTGAACTGACGAGTGTTGGGTTTCATCGACGGGGGTCCTTAACCTCTAGAAACTGGGGTGGCGTTCGTTGTCGCCCCGCAGGCAATCGCCAAGTGGGATCCAAAGCAGGACGGGGCACCCAGCTGGGCTATACTCACCGCTGGTGGCGTATTGCCATCCACATGGGCCAAAGTACCAGGCGTCGGTAACTCGTTCGGCCGGGATGAATCCTGCTTGGCGAGGGCCGACGTAGCGGTAGGTCACCTGCAGATGGGGCAGGCCTGCCAGCCACGCCCCGGCGACCAGCGCGATCAGTACGACGCCAATCGCCGTCGCTCGTACCACGTACTGGCGCACGGTTCGCACGCCGGGATCATGGGGATCGGCACTGCCAAACAGGATGCGCATGGTCAGTCCTCGAAGTGGTAGGGATTGGGTGCGGTTCCGTCACGCCAACGCTTGCGTTCCCAGTAGCGGAGTGTATCGAGCTGGGCCGGATGCAGATGTTCGGCGATCATGAGCATCTTGCCTGGTCCCATCAGACGAATGTCCTCGGGCCGTGCCAGGGGCACGCTGACATGTCCCATGCTTGGTGAGAAGTCGGGCAGCCGGTCGCCCATTAGCGCTCGGTCGCTCAGTTGTGAACTGACGATGCCGCGGGTACCGCACAAGTCCGAGAACATCTTGAGCGACTCCATTTCGACCATGCCGCTCAGACCGATGTGGATTTGCGTGCCGGCGATGATTTGGTGCCGTATCGCGGTGCCGTAGTGGGCCTCGGTTTGCCCAAGAATATCCTGTAAATCCATGAAATATCGTTGGCCCGTCTTGCGATACAGATTGAGATTCTGAGCGAGCGACAGGAGGGGAATGGCACCCGCTTCTTGAATGAACATCGTGCATTTGCCTTTGCGTCGGTCGGCGGCCAAGGCATCGGCAATGTGCGTGATCGTCATCGAGACTTGCGGCGCGTGCGATTGAAGATGCTCCAGCGGATAGATACAGAACAGGGCGATCTTCTCCCCGCGATTCTTCAAGCGCCGCAGGTCGAGCTGGCTTTTGGACACATGTTCACCTAGCGCACCACGCCGCTGAAAGTCCTGGAGGTGGTGCTCTGCGTCTTCATATCCGCCCGCGAATTGCTCTCCCGCCGTACCCAGGACTCCTCCGTAGGACGCTGCCATCTCCGCCAGCAGTCCATCGAAGGCGTCATCATTCTCATCCTGGTAAAACACGTCCTTTAGGTAGTGCGGTCCCTGCAAGAACTCTTTGGCGATCGTCGGCAACGACGGCTTTACGCCACGCGAGATTTCCCGCCAGGCGAAGTAGCAGAAGAACTTGCGAGCCGAGTTGTAGAAAAATCTGGTTTCTTGATCCATTCCCCGAATGTCCGGAATCACGCGCTTGGCAATCGACCTTAACTCACTGCGGATCATGCGCTCCGGCATACTGAAACTGATCGAACTGAAGACGTCGATTCCGACGTCCTCGAATTCGTCGACACCAGCGATCCGCCGCGACTCGGCGGTGATCTGGTTCACCAGATCGATGAATGGACTCATCAACAAGACTTTGTAGTGGTGACGAATAAGCCAGGGCAAAGCGACCGCCAGGACCTCGGCAGCCGGGTCGAAGCAGAAGAAGCTCTCCGCCTTCCTCGATTCACTAAGGCTAATAATGGCGGGCAGAGTCACTCCAGTTGTTTTTCCCGCGCCGGCAGGCGCCGTGACCATCACGTTGCGTCGTTCCTTCAGCCGCACGTCCCGACTGCGCCCCCGCTCGTCGACGATCGTCCCGAGGAGCATGCCGTCAACCTCTGAGAAGTTAGGGTTCCGCTCGATGTCTCTCCAAGTCGCCCAGCGGCTATCGCCCTGCTCCCGCGCTTTGGCCTCGTGATCTTCGAGCTTGCGGCGATGTGCTCTCTCACGATCAAAGTCGATCACGGCGCGATAAAGCTGCACAATCGCAAACCCACCAGTGATGAACGTCGCCAAACTGGCCCAGTGATCGCCGGCTCGACCGCGGTCCCAGAGCCAGTAGGTTACGCCGAAGGCGACGATGGCGAACAACATGCTGATCCATGCGGGGCGGAACTTCTGTTGGGGCCGGCCTTGGGGTAAGGCATGCATGATTAATCTCCTTGGAATTTGTGCTGGTGGAACGAAAGGACTAGAACGTCCGAAAACTCAAGTACACACCGGTTGCCAGCGACGCGAAAATGAACATCCAGAACAGGCTGTCCCAGTGGATTCCGCTCGTCGGGGGTATTCCCCCACCCTCATCCACCGACTGAGGTGTTGGCCTCGGCTTCGTGCCAAAATTCAGCGACAGGATTTTGCGGTCGTAGTCTCTCATGGCAGCACCGGCGTCGTACTGAATGTGGCTTCCAGGACTCTTTCAAATAGCTCCTCACTGTGGCGGCTAAAGACCGACCTTTCATTGATGCTGCCGAGGAGTTGGAAGAATGTCTCGTGCGAGGTGCCTTGGCCGCCACTAAAGAACGCCAATACCCGCCGATCTTTGCCTGACTGGTTGCACCAGGCGGTCACGTCGGCGACCAGCTGCTGTGCGACGGCCGGATCGCGCGATACCTCATCGGGGCCAACATCGCCAATTACGACCAAGCACTCGCGTGGCGCCCCTGGCTTCTTGTCCATTCGCGCCATCGACGCACGAATCGCTTGCTCAATGTTGGCCGAGCCGCCCGCCGCATTCAGCCGACCGACCATGTTCGTGACCCGTTCAATCGACGCACCACTGTCTTCCTCCCGGCACTTCACCTGCTCAATCGGGATTTGGGCCAGTTTGCCGTCTCGAAACCCGATCACGCCCATCTCCACCTCCGTCAGCACGATTGGCAGCGCACGGGTCATCGAAACCGCGTTGCCTTGAGCGTGCCCGATCTCGTCGCTCATGCTACCCGTGCAGTCTTGCAACAGATCGACTCGGAGTGAGCTTGCCTCTCGCGCTTTGGTGACCACCGTTCCAAGCCGCTCCAGGTCTTCCTCCAGTTGCAACCTTGCCGCGTCCCCCTCCGCCTGATCTCGCTTGGCGTCGTCCGCCTCCTGCTCGGCTTGTTCGATCCCTTCGAGTAACTTGAGCTTCTCGTCCATCGACTTCTTGCGCTGTTGCTCATGGCCCGCGGCCAAATCGCTGACGCGCTGCTCGGCGTCGTCGAGCTGTTGTTGCTGCGCCCGCATCAACTCTTCGAGTAGCGACTGGTCGACCATCGTGGCGACCGCTTTGACGCCCTGGTTGAGCATGAACAAGAACATCAGGATCAGCATTACGCTGAAGCAATTCATAAACAGGTCGGCCAGAGACATGCCAATGTCGCTGCCCTGGGAGTTACCGCGTCGTCTACGCATCTTCTGAATCCTCCCGCTGCTCGGAGAAGAATGGAAACATGTCGATTTGGGTCCCCAGCTCGTCACGGAACGCCTGAATCCGGGCCTTCGCTAGCTCGACGAGGCCCATCAACAGGAGCGAACCTACCAGGGCAGCGGCCAGGGTGGTGGAGATGGCAATCGCCATTGCCGGAAACGCAGCGGCCATCGCTTCGGAGACCGCTTCGAGGTTCGTCACGTCCTTCGCTCCGCCGGCAATCGCGGCAAGCGTCTTCATGATTCCCGCGCAGCTGCCGGCAAGCCCCATTACCGGTAGACCTCTTGAGGCCACGACCGCGCCAACCAACTCCCGCTCGAGCGATCCTTCCATCCAGTCCAGAATCGTGTCGGCCGTGGGGGCCTTGCCGCGGACGACCTTTAGGCTCACGCCTTGCAGTACTTTGAGGGCAATCGGATCGTCGTGCCCCTTGCGGTCGAGGATGTCCTCGGCGCTCGCGCCTACGCACTGCTGAAGAATCACGGCGCTGCGGCGGCGATGCCGGTGGAGTTGCCGCTGCCGACGCA
>JANQJJ010000056.1 GCA_028281725.1 Pirellulaceae bacterium
AAGTTGCCTTGTCACAGTGTTGGGCAAACGGCAGGCAGGCAATGTCGTGAACAAGACTGACGACCAGTAGTGGCGACGTCACGGTCGGGGGGGGCGCTAACCGGCCTCGTCGCCGGAGCAGTCGGCGGCCTGGTCAGCAATGCACTTGCGATCGTGACGTCGCCACTACTGGTCGTCAGTCTTGTTCACGACATTGCCTGCCTGCCGTTTGCCCAACACTGTGACAAGGCAACTTGGTGTCAATCGCTGCTGCGAACTACCGGTTCTCCACTCAAACTGGCGATGGCATTGGCGGCGCGGGCAACTGCGAAGTTCGTCGGCGCAGATTCCGCGTGGTCAGAGAACGTCGGCCGATACTCGGCGCTCGCCGGTGCAGCTCTTTCAACCATTGCCGTACTCTGCGCCAGTGGCTTTGTCGTTGGCGCCGCATCGGTGGGTATCTGGCAGGGTGCGTCGTCTGCCCACAGCCTCCTTGAGTCAGCGTCTGCGGGAATCACGACGTCACATGTCGTTTTACACGGCTTGGCGGATGCGAGCATCGCGCAACTGGGCGTCGTCGGAGGTGTGGGGGTTGCCGGCGGCGTAATCACAAGCGGCCAAATAGGCGGCAACTCGGCGTCTCAAGGAAACCTCAGCCATGCCGCAGATGTAGGTTCCACCTCGGAGTCGGATGATAAAACCAGCGACAAAATTGCAGAAGAGATTATTGGCAACCTGATAGAAGCGATTCGTGAGATCCGCAAGAACGGACAGGAAGATGCCAACCTTGGTCGCGTCGTGCCAGGCCTGCGTAAGCAGCTAGGACGGATCAACACGGAGTATGGCACCAAGCTGGACTTGTGGACAACAATACACAAAGGTGATCAAGATCCATGGCAAACGATCAAGTTTGTTGATACCAAGCCCAGGGCGGTCGGTCAAGAATCACCCCCACTACGAGCGCTCCATCAGATTCTCGGCGACCGATATAGATTGAAGAGTGGCAACACTCAATCCGGTAACTTGAAGGACAAGCGAGTCCCCACGTTCTCTGTTGGTAGTCAAAAAAATATCCTTTATCCTCAATATCAGATAACGAGGTTCGACGCGTTGAGGATTTCTGCGTCTGATATATATTCTCAACAGCAGTACGAGAAAGATTTGAAGCGTCGCTGGCCGCCGCCATATCGACTTTGGAATGGTGAACTAGTAGAAGGGAACAACGCGTAGGGCAGAAAGGACACCCACGGGTATTCACGTCCATCGACATGCTGCGAACAGCAGGTGGATTCTGTGTTGTGCCCTTTCTCCTACGGTTCCTTTGCCGACTTGCTGTCCTAAGTGCGAGAGCACCTTGGGAGATGCGAGAATTATGTCTCCGCAAGATGCTAAGCTGCACGACGATGGCTGATACTCGCCTGCTCAGAATCTGAGCCGTAGATTCTTAGAGAACGCTCTTGCTCTGCCAGGGCCAGTTGCTCCTCGGCCTGCCTTAATCGCTCGGCTACGCGCGGGCTCTGTCGAGCGGTCAGGATGCCGATTCCCCAGGCTACGGCAGATGCCAGCCGTCCGGTCAGGCAGCCTCTGAGAAAACCACTCAGCGCCGAGGCCGGCCCCGAGGTCAAGCCGTAGGCCACAGACAGCCCAGCCAACTGGATCTTCGCCACCGGGTGCTTTGCGCGCAGGGGCTCGGATGTCGTCGCCGCACAGGTACTCTCCAGGTCACATACCGCTTTCAAGCCAAGTTCTTGAAGTGCCCAGGCAAAATCGACGTCGGCAACGGACGGGTGCAGCCTCTCGTCCCACCCGCCCAGCGCCAGCAGAACCTTGCGGCTATAAAATCCGCATGCCAACTTGGGACCAGCACAGCCTCGCTCGCCTCTTTTTTGATCTATGCGCCCGGCTTGGAGTGCCATCGCATCGCTCAGTGCTTCCGCTTCAATTCCGTACGTCGTCTGACGTTCTGCGTGCTCGAGGGCGACCGCTACCGCAGCGACGCCACTGCCCTGAAGCAACCGAGCGGGAGTTTCCGACCAGTTCGGGCCGACTTCGACGCCGTCGAGCACCACGCTGACCAGCGGAGAACATGCGGCCAGCATTCCCGCATTGATTAGCTGAACGCAATTGCTGCGAGCATCTTCCTGCACGAAGATGACTTCATCGGCTAGCTCGTAGGGATCAGTATAGGATCCATCGTGAACCACGATGACTTCGCTGTCTTCGGGTCGGTTCTCTAATATGGAGAGAATCGTCGTTTCGAGTCGTTGATCGTTATGACGATGCGGAATAATGATCGAGAGACGTGGCACAGAACATTCCTCCTGGTTGGCTCATCAATCGCGCCAATTTTGAGAGGACGGGTCGATGGCTAGGTGTCTGCTGCCACTGACCTTCCCTGTCATGAAAGTTGGCGTGGATTTCTCCGCGCCCGCTGCTTCCCTGCAAAACTGTCACTTCAGTTTGTGAATCGGACTGCTGAGTGCCAAAAATCAACGATTCTCAAGGCCAATTGATCAGTCACTCTAGGTAAAACAGAAGGATTATGGCGGTAAAACGGACGGAATTCGGCGTGGGCAAATGCCTAAAAGCGCTCAAAATGTGCGAACATCTCTATTGCTTTTCGGTCTTTAACCATGCAGACTTAAAGCAGTTGAAGGAACCCGTTTCTTTCAGCTAAGACTTTCCGACATCGCGAGAACGCATCGCGATTGGCATGTTTCAGACTCGATCCAAAACCCTCTTGGCTGAATCAGGTGGTTTTGTTTCGGGCGGGATCCTGTAGTGAAAGGAGGTGATCGCGTGAGTAGTTGCTGTACCAGCCATTGGGGTGATTCCCCATAGGTAGCCGGCGGGCTGCCAATGGCAGTCATCCCCTCGTGCAGATCACCAAGATAATCGCACGAGATTAAGCGGCGGGCGTGGATTCCACCTTGTGATCCACGCCCGCTTTTTTTGTTGGCTTCGCCAGAGTCGGCGCGCTACGAACGGCGGAGCGATCGGCTATAGTTCAAATCATCCCCGCTCCGTGTCCGCGCGACTGACGTTGGAAGACGATAGCTTGGCGCCGACCCACTCGAGCCCAATGGTTGCCAACAAAGCCAGCACGCCCAGGATGAGCACTCCAACCCAGCTGGCTTGGCTGGCTGCGGGCCAGACCGGGTCGAACCGTTGCTCTTTGAATGGCAACTCGACCGTGTCCGCCGTCACCACTTGAAAAGGCCATACCTTGTAAAGAGCTCCGAGCATCAGCCCGACCAGAAAGGCCATGGTGCCGTCGTGTTTGTGCTTCAATAACCACTTCAGCAGACGGCTGAACGCCAGCAACCCAACTAGGCAACCGAGTATGAAGGTGGCTACGATCACGATTCCTTCGCCGGAGACCTCACCACGTGGCATGCCTTTGAGCAACTCGGTAATCGGGTGGTAGATTCCCAGGAGCAAAAGGACAAACGCCCCGCTGATGCCTGGCAAAATCATGGCACAGATCGCCACGCAAGCCGACAGGAACGCCGTCATCGGCGTCAGCTCTCCGTGCATCGGCTGGAGACGACAGATTTGCCAAGCAAACACCGCCCCTACGATGGCGGATAAAACGCTCGATGGATTCCATTGCCGCAGCCGGCGGGCTACAAGATAGCTTGAGCCAAGAATCAAACCAAAGAAGACTGCGTAGGTGTAAGCCCGCTGATGCTCGAGCAAGTGATGCATCAGCGAGGCCAGCGCGACCATCCCGCTCACCATCCCGATCCCCAAGCCCATCAGGAACCGAAAATCCATGTACTGGAGCGCTTCGCCGATCTTGCGGGCTCGCGCTAGCCGAATCAAATGACGATCGATATGGCTGATGGCGGTAACCAATCGCTCGTAATGTCCCAGGATCAGCGCTATGGTTCCCCCGGAAACACCGGGAACAATATCTGCCGCTCCCATGCAAAGGCCCCGTAGCCAGTTGGTGATATCTTCGGAAAAACCGTTACGTCTGCTAGACATCGTATTACTCGAAACAATCTCGGATGGCTGCCGGGCAAACGGCCCCCGGCGACTGCTTTGCCCGCAGGCGCGACCATAATTGGAAATACTCTGGCATACCATAGCCTTTCCAGTCAGCGCCCCCAAGCCTAGTGCTTTGTCAACACTAAAGATTTGGGTAAAGGGGTAAGGAGTCAATTGTGCACAGCACCCGAAGGGCCGCTGGCGGCAATTGGCTCCTGACCCCTTTACCCGACCCCGGTTCACGAGAGCAATTTTTGAGTCACAGCTCAATGGTATCGATGGGCTCGTACACGATCTTTCCGCGCTCACGCAGGCTC
>JANQJJ010000293.1 GCA_028281725.1 Pirellulaceae bacterium
GCCATCGCCGCCGACCCGGAGCATGCAAATAACCTGGGCAACTATGCGAGCTTCTTGAAGAACAATCGCAAGGATGCGGATCGGGCGGAGGAGATGTACAAGCGGGCCATCGCCGCCGATCCGAAGAATGCAAACCACCTGGGCAACTACGCGTACTTCTTGGCAGATGATCGCAAGGATGCGGATCGGGCGGAGGAGATGTACAAGCGGGCCATCGCCGCCGACCCGGAGAATGCGCGTCACCTGGGCAACTACGCTCTCTTCTTGAAGAACGATCGCAAGGATGCGGATCGGGCGGAGGAGATGTACAAGCGGGCCATCGCCGCCGACCCGGAGCATGCAAATCACCTGGGCAACTACGCTCTCTTCTTGGCAGATGATCGCAAGGATGCGGATCGGGCGGAGGAGATGTACAAGCGGGCCATCGCCGCCGACCCGGAGCATGCAAATAACCTGGGCAACTATGCGAGCTTCTTGAAGAACGATCGCAAGGATGCGGATCGGGCGGAGGAGTTGTACGAGCGAGCCATCGCCGCCGACCCGGAGAATGCAAATCACCTGGGCAACTACGCCCAGTTTCTGTTTGAACTGGGCAGGACCACCAGTGCAAACGCGAAGCTAGTGGTCGCCAGACGTTTAGCACAGGACCCGAAATTAGTTCTAGAGTTAGAATTCTATGCATACGCACATGGGCCCACCGGAGCCCGTGCGCAACACCTCGCGAGTATTCGTCGGTTATTGGATCAAGGGACAAGGTCTCCGGGTTGGAATCTCACGGGGACTGTTGCTCGGGCCGCCAAAGACGGCTTCACGCCGAAGACTTGGCTAAAAAAGCTCGCTCGCGTAATCTGCGAAGAAAGACCGGCGACCGACCTTAAAGGGTGGAAGGCGTGGCAGAACGCTGAAGTGCCATAGTAGTTGGGTCCTTCCCAGCGTCTGGTACGCCCCGACCCCGGAGGGAACAGTCGGATAGTAAGACACACTTTCTTTCGCGCAGCAGCCCAGCTGCATAGCGCGGCAACATGCTTGAACAAGGCGAGTATCCAGAGGAAGCGGCTAATCCGCTTCAAACTTCTCGGGCCAAACTTGAGAACTGTACGTCGAGTAACGCGTATCCATGTAGTCGTGTGGGTCGCGATCGTCATCGGCTAGCATTTCACCGATGATTATCCAGGTTGGTTCCTTGGCGAAGAGTTTCCTACGATGGAACTCGAACCACAATTCGAATTCGGTCAGGAAATCAAACGGGCAACGGTACGTGCCCGGAAGCACTGCCGGCAATCCGAGTAATGCGGCCACCCTTCTCAGCAGTGTTTCGGAAAACGCATCAAATGCGTGGTTCACCGCAGGGGCAATGAATGGCCGCTGTAGAACAACAGATGTTCTTTGCGCTCGAAATACTCTGCGTCCCATCGGTTTGGTTGCCATAGCTAGCCTCCCAGTGCCGTGATGCGGTCGTCGAGATCGGCGATCGATTGCGATAAATTTGAAATCGCACCTGACAAAATGTCGAGGTCATCTACCGCGCGGGCAACCAATCGGCGGTCGGGCCCGACGAGCCAGTAGCTACCGCCGGGGCCACGCATCGCGTCGCAGAATCCACCACCCAGGCTACCCGCCTCGCTGCCAAACACGCCGCCGTCCTCATCAGGGCTGAACGATGTTAGGTGCATGTTCCACACTTTGATGACTTGGCCGTACGTGATAGTCACATTGTGAGACCATCCGCCGAGCTCTCGAATCAATCCGTCTTGGTCGATGTCCAGCTCGCACCGCAGAGCCAAGCCCGCGCCGAAAACCGTTTCCGGCTCCTCGTAGGCAGTGGCGAAGTTCTGAATCTCGGCGTTGGACAGCTCAGACCAATTGCGCCCGGCGAGCTCATCGCTCCAAGCCTGGTAGAAATCGCTGGCTCGCTCTTGGTTGGCGAGTGCCGCCGCCGGCACATCAGTCAGCAAACGAACTACGATGATTCGCTCGGACGAAGCTTGCGGCGGCCTGCGACGACGTTTGGTCGGGACCGGCAGCCCGCGTTCGTGTGCTAGAACGGTTCGCCCGATGCGAACCGCAGATTGTTCGTCGAATTGTCCTGCGTTGGTCACTACGTCACCTCGACCCAATCAGCACAGTAGCTGTCTTTCTCTGCTTCCAGAAACTCAATTGACCTGACGTCGTGATAGATCCTTACGTCTTGGACATCGCCGTTGAGCAACGAACCATCACGGAATCGACCTAGAAAACACTCCTCGACTTCGGCCAATGGCTTTGGCAAATCGAGCGTCAATACGCGCTGGGCATCGAGCAACGCATCAATGCGTTGTACAGCCGGCTGGAAACGCAGTGCGAGAAACGCCCACTGACCGCTGGTCAACCGTTCTGCGGACCATTCGTCGTCGTTTGTTCCGTCCGCCATCTCGGCGAAGACGATCAACTCTCCGAGCCAGCTGACTCCGAACCGTAAGGCCGGGTCCAGCGAAAACAAAGTTTGCTCTTGGCGAATCTCAGCCCAACGAAACCACATCGAGAGCGTGAAGCCCTCGACGAAATTGAACTGCGGCCGTTCGGGCAATCCTGAATCGGCGGGCGGTTGAAACTCACTCGCGATGTCGATGGGGATCTCGTAGTATCGCGACAGCCGCCATTGCTCCGGATCCTCACAGATAATCCCGTCTTCCGCTTCCAGCCAACCGCCCGTGGCAACGGCTTCGTGCTGATTGGCCAGGTCACGTCCCGTTGAAATGATCTCTGCTTCGAGTACGGTGTCGCCGGCGGCTTGGGCCTCGATCTGCGGACGACTCAGCCTGGATGAGACCCGACAGCCTGATGGCCGAAGCAGGGTGTTTTTCGGCGAGGCGTGGATTGCGTAAGCATCCTGGCGAAGGACGGCGAAGGATGTGGAACGCTTGAAATTCAGAGGAGCTGAAGCGGACGGCAAAGCCGAGCTTGCCTGCTACGGCAACGCGAGGGTCTGGCCACGATTCGCCCGGCATTGTCGAGCTTGGAGGATGCACGGAAAGAGCCTATGCAGTGCTGCAGCAGAAAGCCAACCGTAGGCAGCGCTGCTCCTCAAGTACGCCTGGAATCCATTTGAAGGAGTGGCCAGGGCCGGGATCGAACCGGCGACACACGGATTTTCAGTCCGTTGCTCTACCAACTGAGCTACCTGGCCAGACACACGGGGCTATACCATCAAAATAGCCTTCGCCGTGAAAAGTTGGCTCAACGAAACCGAAAATGCTATTTTCAATCGACTGAGATGTCAACTGCCAGGCCCAAGCTCAGGGCGGCCCCTGCCGACCTGATCGCAATGAGACCGGGTGGCAACCAACGAGAAGGCCGAGAATTGTTGGCAATTCTCCGGTGGGCGGACTACACGCGCACTTCGGCCTGGGGGATACTATAGAGATGACTCACGTCCGATGTTCGGAAGCTTCCAACCTCGACCAACTTTCGTTACTTATCGTTCACACTCTTCTATCCCCATAACTTCTGGAGCTGCCACGAAATGGTTTTCCGTGCCTCACGCCTGCACACCACGGTGTTGGCGGCATTGATCGTAGCGGCGCAGTGCGGGAGTATCCTCGCTCAGTCGTATACGCCCGAGCATCCCAAAGTGAAGGCGATGGTCGACCGTGGAACCGAGTTCCTCAACGGGTGGGCCGGGGCGTCGGGAGGCTCCGGGTTCGAGGCGGGCGAAACCATCCTGGTCGGTTACACGCTGCTGAAGGTGACTGGGGATGCGGACCATCCCAAAGTCAAGCAGGGGATCGCTTCGGCCGTCGGCCTGGCCAATTCGCTGGCCAACTTCCGCGAACGAGGCGAAAGCAAGGTCGTCTATGAGGCTTCCATTGCCGCGGTTCTCCTGGCAACCGTCGATTCAGGAAAATACCAACCGCAGTTAGGGAAGATCCTTTATTGGCTCGGGTCGATTCAGAAATCGCACGGTGGTTTTGGTTACCTCGGCAAACCGACCGGTGACACTTCGCAGGTCCAGTATGTGATGCTGGCGCTGTGGACCATGAACGCGACCGGCATGGACATCCCGGTCGAGCTGGTGGAAAGCACCATCGGTTATCTCAGGAGCACGCGGGATCCTTCCGGCGGATGGGGTTACCAGGGCAAAGTCTCCACCGGACGCCTGGTCGTCCAAGATGGAGTCACCAAGTCGCTCTCGACCGCCGGCGTCGGTGCACTCATCATTGGCGCCGACATCTTGGGAATCTACGGGAAACGCATGCAGGAGAAGCCGGACGAAGACGAAGGGATCCCAGAGGCTTTTGTGCGAATTGATTTGGAAAAAAAGCGCCGCGCCGCGCGAAGAGAAATCTCCTTGAGCCGTGAGGATGTAGACGGTCCAGTGAGCTTGGCGGTCAGGTATCAAAATGCCACGCGATTTACCGGCCTGAATTGGTACTATTACTGGCGCTACTCTCAAGAGCGCTACGAGAGTTTTCTTGAAATTGTCGAAGGCAAACAGAATAAGAGTCCCGCTTGGTACAACGATGGGGTCAGCGACCTGGAAGACCTTCAGGAGGAAAATGGGGCCTGGGGCTCCAAAGACGTCGTCGGCCCGGCAATATCCACGTCCTTTGCGATTCTGTTCCTAATACGCAGTACGCAGAAAGCAATCGGCAAACTCGATGAGGGACTTGCCTATGGCGGCTACGTACTCCCCAATGACTTGACCACGCTCAAGATGGTTGGCGACCGCCTGGTTAGTGACGAGGAGGCGTCTGTTGAAAACCTGCTCTCGATGCTCGAGGGCGATCAGGCGGAAGATGTCCAGGTGGGCTTGCTGCCCAAGAATTTGCAGCTGACGAAGGATCCGGCGCAGCGCAAGGAACAGGTCGCCCGCCTTTCTCGATTGTTGGTCAGCAAAGACTACCGAGCTCGCCGAATTGCGGCCAAGCTGCTCGGTCGAAGTGAAGACTTAGATCAGGTTCCCGATTTGATTTACGCGTTGACGGACGAAGATCCGCACGTGCCCATGATTGCCGAAGAAGGCCTGCGGCTACTGAGCCGGAAATTGATATCCGGCAAACTCGAAGCAGACCCGACGCCGGCGGAAAAAAAGGCCGCTGAAAATTTCTGGAAACAGTGGTACCTGGGGCTTCGGCCGGACTACATTTTTATTGCTCGCTAGTTTTCCTGGAAGCCCCGGATGGATCGTATTCGGGGCTCGGTTTCACCCTATGACCATCCTTTCCAGCCATACGAGTCCCCGCGATCCCCGGTCGGCGATGCGAGTCCGCAGAGTCGACTTGGTCGCCAGCGGACTGCTAAGCGCGCTGCTGGTATGCGGTTCACTTGTCGCCGTGCTTGCCGCACTATGGCTGATGAGGCCGGCTCAGCGGCCAGCAGGGTTGGCCCCGATTTCGTTTGAGACGCAGCAGGGCGGCTCAGGCCGCGTCGATAGCCTGAGGTCAGAGATCCAAGCCCCCGAATCCCACTCGCTGGAAAGCCGTGACTTTCCTTTCGAAATCGAAAGCGTTCTGGAGGGCGCCGAGGCCGTTGCACTGGAAGCCACGCGGTCTGGAGCTGCCATCGGCGCGGCCGGGGCAAGCCTTGGCGACGGACAAAACGACACTTCGGGCACGGAAGCGATCCCCAAGACCAACCACTGGGTTCTCAAGTTTCAGGCAGAGAGTCTTGACGACTACGCGGCTCAGCTCGACTTCTTTGGCATCGAATTGGCCTGCATCGGCAGTGGCGTTCCGACCATCGATTACGCGCACACGTTCGCTGGGGCAGGGGGGCCGGTTCGCCGAAGCGGGAAAAGCGCGGACGAATCCAGACTATACTTCCTCTGGCGGGACCAGAATCCGCTCGCCACTTATGAACGGCGTTTACTGCAGCGCGCGGGGATCGCTACGCAGGGCCGATTGCCTCTGAAATTGATTCCCGACAGCCTTCGTTCGCAGCTTGCTGAGCTGGAACGGGAGCATGCGCGCCAGCGGGATCGCCAGATGGATACCATTCAAAAGACGGTTTTTCGCTCGGTGCCTGGTTCCAGCGACACCTACCAATTTGAAATCGTCGAAATTGTTTTCCGCCAGGATTAATCCGACTCCAGCCACACCAGCAGCCGAATGAGCACCGCCAGCCAACCAAGCCAGGTTTCCTCTCATGCAGAAGGCAGGACCAGCCTGCGCACCCAAAACGTGGATGTCGTGGCCAGCCTGCTGATGAGCCTGCTGGTAGTCATTGGTCTGGTGGTGTTTCTCCTGTTTGTGGTCTGGCTGACGCAGACGTTTACCTGGAAGGCCGGCGACATCAAAATCGATGAGCAAGTTGCCGGCCGCGGTGATCATGCGGAGGGATTCGAAAGGGACATCGAACCGCCCGGGGCCGACGAGGTAGAAGAACTGGTCGAACCGACGCTCGCCGAAACGCTCGAAGCAGTCACCGACGCGGTGACCAGTGTGGCGGCATCGCTCGACTCGGTCGATTCCAACTCCCTTTCCTCTGCTCAAGGATCGGGGCGTGGAGACAGCCGCCCTCCCGGCCCCCTGGGCGAAGGGGACGATATCGTACCACGGTTCGAGCGCTGGGAACTCAAGTTTCAGGCCAAGGGTCTCAGGGCTTATGCTTCTCAGCTTGATTTCTACCAGATCGAACTCGGCTGCGTCGGCGGCGGGATTGCCACCGTCGACTACGCATTCTCGCTTGCAAGTTCCCCTCAGACGCGTTCGGGAACCAGCGCCGAAGAGAACAAACGCAGCCGCCTTTACTTCATGTGGCGACAAGACGGTCCGCTCAAACGGTTTGACCAACAGCTGCTCGGTCAGGCGGGCGTGCGAACGCAGGGACGTCAATTGCTGAAGTTCATTCCAAAGGAACTAGAGGATGCTCTGGCTCAAGCCGAAATGCGATACGCGATTTCTCAAGGCCACAATTCTGTCAAGGAGATCGCCCAGACGATTTTCGAGTCCAGGTCGGCTGCCACGGGCGGCTACGAGTTTGTGGTGATTGAGCAGCGTTATCGTGAACCCAAGTCCTAGTGGCCGAATTGGCCGCTATCAGGACGTCTCTATTTCGTGTTTGGCAGTGAGACAGGGGGCGTTTTTTGGGGAAAAGCGAGCCCCATTTCTGCCTCGGGCCGTCCACTTGGAACGTCGTCGAGGTTATCATCAAGATGTTAGGCACATTGAACCCAAACTGGCGATCTGGGGCTTGCTGCCCCCCGCGCCTTTGATCTTTTCTAACCGGGTTTGAAGTCCACGTTTCTCGTCCAATGAAGTCTCAAGGAAACCGCGTTCATGCCACAAACGATCTATGACTGGATTGGCCTTGCCGACTATTGCTGTCTTGCCGCGGTGGCCTTTTTCGGCGCGTTCTGCAGCGTGCTGGTTTGGACGCGTGTGGGGCAGAAATGGTTCAAATCCGAAGAAGAGCAAGATGCCTTTCTAGAAAGTATCGAACCGGACCTGCTCCAGGGAGATTTCGAAGCCGTGGAGGCAGCCTGCGAAGGTGACCAACGAGCGGTTCCCATGATGATCACCCTGGGCGTTATGAATCGGCACTTGGGATACGCCAAGGTCAAACACCTGTTGACCGAACGCTTTCAGCGCGATGTGCTGGCTGGCTTGGAGAAGAACATCAGTTGGATTACGACCATCATCAAAACGGCTCCCATGCTCGGGCTGTTTGGAACGGTAGTAGGTATGATCGGCGCGTTCGCTACGCTCGCCTCACAGCAGAGCGCCAACCCCACCGAACTAGCTCATGACATCAACGTGGCACTTTACACCACGGCCATCGGACTGAGCATTGCGATACCGCTCGTCATGGCGCTCAACGCGGTAAACAACCGGATTCGCCATATGGAGGAACTGGTCGGTTCGGGCGTCACACGCTTCCTGGAGGCGTATCGCGTGGGCCTGACGAGAAAGGGCAAAAAATCTGCTTAGTTTGCGTGTCGTGCGTATCCCTAGTTTGCAACCCTACGGCTACCCGTGGTAGCTGCTCCCCTGTCAACGCCTAAGTCGAATGTCCAACGTAGTCACGGAACCAGCTTTCGAAGAGGAGATCGAGGTCGAAGAGGACTTTCTTCGTCCGCGCGCGCCGAGCAACGATGACGAGTTGGATATCACGCCGATGATAGACATCACCTTTCTGCTACTCATCTTTTTTCTCGTTTCCTCCCAAATTAATGCGGAGGAAGCCGTTGACCTTCCCGAGGCGCGGCACGGGAGTATGGTAGCAGGCAAGGAGGCGGTCATCATCATCGTCAAACGTGGCACGGGCGAACAGGCAGAAGTTCAGAAGGCGGACGGAAGCGGCTTTTCAGCGGATACCGAACAACAGAATGCGGAAATAGCGGAGTACGTGCAAAAAGGCCTCGATGCGGGGAAGAAACACGTCATTATCCGGGCCGAAGGCTCGGTCCGTCACGGCGAGATTGGGCGTGTCAGCGAAGCCATCTCCGAATCGTTGGAGGAAGGCAAAATGATCAATATTGCAGTTATGGAACAAACGTAAGGCCCCGTGACGCTGATGGCAATCCGTTTCCAATGCCCATCCTGTAATGCAATCCGAGCCGTCAACGAACGGTTGCTTGGGCGTGAAATCAAATGCCCGGAGTGCTCCCACCCGGTTCAGCTCCCAACGCGCCAGCAGATTGAGGACGGCCGGCGGGCAAAGCAAAAGGCCCGCCAGGAAGAATTGGAAAGGGATCAGGCTTTGAGCCGTCTCCTGGCTCCTCAGGTGGCAGCGGAAGCGATCGACCCGGAGCCGCAGCAGCCTGAAGAAGAACGACTGGCGGCCGAAGAGAAAGTGCTCGCGGCAGCGTCCACCAACTTCACTCGCCCCAAACCGCCCGCGGGTGAGGACATGGATATGACGCCCATGGTGGACGTAACCTTCCTCCTGCTGATCTTCTTCATGATCACGGCTTCCTTCAGTGTTCAGAAGAGCATCCAACGTCCCGCCCAGCGCCCGCAGGATCCAAGCACCCAAGTGCAGCCGCAGGACCCCGACGAAAATCGTGATTTGGTGACGGTACAAGTCGACGAGTTCAATGCCTACAGTGTGATCACTTCCGATTGGGACCGAGTCGCCGGCAGCAAACAGGACCTGATTGTGGCACTCAACGACGCGGCTGCGGGCGATGCGTCCGGAAATCAGCCGACGAAATTGGTCGTGCAAGCTCACGAAGACTGCATTCATGCCGCCGTCATCGCCGCTCTAGACGCGGGCCGCGAGGCCCGGTTCGAAAGTTTTGAAGTGAGTACGGTCGAGCAGTTTGACTGACGACATACGAGCCCGCTCCGGCGGACGGCTGTCCCTTCAGTTTTGATACGAAGCCCGCAATCAACCAAGAAGCCCTGGATCAATTCAAATGCAGGCAAAACGATTCATCGAGTTACTCAAGTCTCAGCAACTGCTCTCTCCGGAGATCGTCGACGAGCTACTCCGTCAGGTTGCTGAGAGCAAAACCAAGTTGACTCCTGAGCTGCTGGCCAAACTGCTTGTGGACAACGGGCACCTGACCAAATTTCAGGCAACCAAACTGATCGCGGAAATCAGAGATGCTAGCCAGGCCGATCAACAGGGTGAGGAAGACGAACTCGGATTAGCACCGTCCGGCGAGCTGGATTCAGCTGAGGCCGGCCAACAAGCCGCTCTGGACGACAGCAACCTAGCGGCCGTCTTTATCGATGACGACGAAGTGGCCGAAGTGGAGGTTGTCGAAGTCGCCGACGATGTCGTGGAAGTTGTGGATGTAGAGCCCGTCGAGGTGGTGGAAGCGATCGCGGAGCCCGCTGCGGAGGACGATTTTGGTAGCTCGGCCCCACGCCCGACAACGGCGAAGGTGGCTCGAGCTGCCAAGCCTAAGTCCAATCCTTGGGACTCCTTTCGCATTTTGGGCGTCGGGATCATTCTGGCCCTGGTGATCATCGTGGGTTACTTTTTGATTAATCATTTCTGGCGGGGCAATGCTGAGGAACGCTTGGCCCAAGCTGACTCCGCCTACGAGCAGCGATCCTATGAGACCGCAGCCGGAATGTACACAGAGTTTACCGCAAACTTCCCTACCGATCCCCAAGCATCCTACGCGACCGTGCGTTCCGCCTTGGCAACTTTGCGCGACGATTCCGAAGGCGCTCCCGATCCAAAGATCGGTTTGCGAACCGCCCTCGAGGTCCTGCCCGGTATCGTCGACGAGCCCGGACTGGCCGACCAACAGTCGGACTTGGCTGGAGCGCTGATCGCCCTGGCGGGCAAGTTCAATGAACGCGCAGACAAAGCTCCCACGACCGCTGAGCGCAAGGAACTGATGGGGGACATGGAACGGCTCCTGGATTTGATCAACAATCCTCAGTTCGTTGGGGCGACACAACGCAATCAGCAAGCGCCTACCTTGCTCCGCATTCAAGAAGATCGTCAACGAATTCTCCGCGAGATCAACCGGGACGAGGAACTGGCAACCGCGCTGAGCGAGATTGACCAGAAGCTCGAGGCCAAGGATACGCTCGGCGCCTATGCCATCCGGCGGGAACTGATCAACCGCTACCCGTTGCTGGAGGCTGATTCGTCGCTCACCGATCGTGTCACCCAAGCAACCGTCCTGCAGCAGTCGCTGGTGACACTCGGCACAGTCAACGCCAAACTCAACTCGCAGGCCCCCGCGTCGGTCGTCGGACGCCGATTTGCCCTGGCGAACCGAACCGGCGACGGCGCACCTGACCTGGCCGGACAAACGCTATTTTTTAAAGTCAAAGGGTCTGTCTACGGCATTGATGGCGCCAGTGGGAACGTGCTGTGGCGCAACTACGTCGGCCGCGAGTTCCGAAGCGACCCGATTCGGCTCGGCGAAACGTCAAGCAGCGACGCATTGATCTGCCAACCGGAAAAGGGACGGATTTCACGCGTCGACGGAAGAACGGGCGAAACCCGGTGGCACTGGGACTTGAGCGCTCCGGTCCACATGCCGGTCGCCGAGAGCGAAGACTTGTTCGTTGCGTCGTTCGACGGAATGGTGGCGAGCCTGGATAATGTCAGCGGACAGACCAAGTGGGCTACGCAGTTGCCTCAACCCGTTCAAGTTCCCCTGGGGGCGGCACTGGGAAAACCGAATCTCTATTTGCCGGCCGAGCATAGCAACCTATATGTCATTTCGCGAAAAGACGGAAGCTGCCGGGAGGTTCACTATCTTGGCCATCGCTCCGGCTCGATCGCCGTACCCCCGATCTTGCTGCTGGGCCAACTGTTCGTATTTGAGAACCGCAACTCAGAGACAGCCAGCATTCGAATCCTGCAGACGTCCGACGATGGTCTCAACCTGACCAACGCACAGACGCCTATTCCGATCGGCGGCAATATCGTGGTGCCTCCGCAGATCGATGGACGACGACTGATCGTCCAGTCCGACTTGGGTCAAATTTTAGTCTTGGACATTGAACCGACGGCGGAATCTCAGAAAGTATCTGTGATCGCCAGCGTTCCCAAGACACTTCACCAGCCGCGGGTCTCGTGGATGGTTGCCGAGCGGAACAAGATCTGGGTAGCCGACAATCGCTTCACTCGTTTCGACCTACAGGTTTCACTGCAGAAACTCAGCCGCGCTTGGATCAGGAATGATGGCGACCAATTTGCCGCGCCACCGCAAAAATTCGGCGATGTGGTCGTCCACGCGCGAACGCTCAGCGGTAACCGGGGTGTCCGCGTCGCCGCGGTGGATGCAGACTCCGGCGACGCATTTTGGGAAACGGACCTCGGTGTGCCGGTGACATTGGTCACATCATCGGGCCAAGGCAAGTACGATGCGGTGAACACGGGCGGCATGCTCTTTGAACTCAGTGAAAGTCCACTAACGAACCAAGCAGACGCCAATCCGGGGCAGGGCAGGCCGGCTATGACGTTTACCAACCCGGTCTTCATGGGTCAGCAGTCGGCGGCATTGTTCAACCAATCCAGATCGAATCAATTGGCGTTTTACTCCGCTGCTGGGACCAAGCTGACGATCCTGTCGGCCAACTTCGGTGGCGCGGCTCCGTCCTGCGAAGCGGTAGCCGTGGGGGAAGTCCTGGGAGTCGGTTTGGACAATGGCCAGTTCGTGACCATCGATCCCACCAACGGTTCATTGACGACAACTCCCTACCTGCCTCCCATGGGACCGGGCAAGAAGGTCCAGTGGAACACTCCGGTCTACTTGCCTGATTCGCAAACACTGATTGTCGCCAGCGACTTGCAAAAGCTGGTGCGACTGGGTGTGGGCGATGCGCTCCGTTCGCTCACCGAAGTGGACTTGGAAGCTCCACTGACTGGCCCCCTTGTTTCCCTGGGAAGCCAGGTAGCTGCTGTCCAGTCCACTTCTGCCGGCGACTCGCTCGTGTTCTTCGATGCGACCAGTCTGACCAAGGGCGAATCGCTGCCGCTCCAGGGCCGAGTCATCGCCGGTCCGTATCCGAGTGAGATCGGCTGCGTCGTGCAAACCGATGCCAGACTCGTTGCCATCTCACCAGAATCGAAACAGCTCTGGTCGATCGAGTTCGCCAGCTCACGACTGGTCGCCGCACCAACGCAACTTGGCAGCAACCTGGTATTGGCTACGCGTTCAGGTGAAGTCTGGTTGGTCAGCTCCGACAGCGGTGAAGTCGTCGCCAGTGTCGACGCCGGCCAAAGTTTCAGCTCCGCTCCTTTGGTACTGCCCATGGCGCTGCTGCTGGGAACGGACGAAGGTGACGTCCTGGCCCTGCCTATTCCAACGTCACGTGCGGAGGGATTGTAGTGGTTCCGTCGACCCAACCCAAACGATTCGCAAAGTCGCGCCTGGGCCCTTGGCATCTTTTGCTCGCTGCGCTTTTATCGGTTGGGCTATGTCTTCCCGTTTCGGGCCAAGATATAGACATGTTCGAGCCGCCACTGATCGATCAGACCCCAGCCGACCTGATCATTCTGAAGGCCGAGGCAGGTAGCGAACCTGAACGTGTCAAAGTCCTGCCGATCCCCTTTCCCAATCGAGAGCTCCCATCGAACCCGAGAGATTCCGACAAAATCGAAGTCGTCTTGGAGGACTATCCAGACCGCCAATACGAAATCGCCTGGCGTGCTATCGAGAAAATCGAGCTCTACGAACAGCGGATCTACGATGAAGCACTCGCGAAGATGCGGGAAAAGGACTTCATCGCCGCTTTTCAGAATCTCAGCTTCCTGATGAAAAACTATCCAGGCATGCGCCGTCTGGAGGGCTTGCGTCAGGAGTTCTTGCTCAAGAGCGCCGCGGATCGGTACGCCGCCGGCGAGTTCCCGCAGACGCTATCGGCTTTGGAAGAACTGCGAGACACGGCCCCGGGATACCAATCAGCGACTGTGGAGCGCGTCCTTTCGGAAGTCGCCGGCTCCTTGATCGATTCTTATCAACAAGCGGGAGATCTCGGTAGTGCCAAAGCTCTGCTGAACCGCCTGCGTTCAAAATATGGCCCAACGCTGCCGGTCGTCCAAACCTGGCAACGAAAACTGCAGGACTTGGCGCAGGCCAAGAGGGCGCAGGCCGTCACACTAATTGAGGCGAAACGATTTCGCGAGGCTCGCGAGGCGGTCATGGAAATGCTGAGCATCCTTCCTGACCTGGAAGAAGGCAAGCGGCTGATTCGTGAGATCAACAGCCAACACCCGATGATCCGTGTCGGCGTGATGCAGCGTAGCGGCGAATTGAATCCGAGCAGCCTGATCAATTGGCCCGCACGACGTGCCGGATCGTTAGTCTACCAGTCCGTCTTCCAGTTCTTGGAGACAGGCGCCGAAGGAGGCCGGTATGGGTTTGCACTGGGGCCTCCCGCCCGGCAGAGCGATGACCGGCAACAACTGATTCTGTCACTCGATCCGAATGTATCTTCGTCCCTAGACGCCTTTGGACTGGCCCAACTGGTTCTGCAACGGGCAGATCCGCAGCACCCGGACTACGACCCGTCGTGGGCGGCGATTTTCAAAAGCGTGTCTGCCAAATCGGCTAAGCAGTTGGTCGTGCAACTCAAACGTCCGAATGTTCTACCACAGGCGCTGCTCCAATGGACCCTGCCCGATGAGCCGGCCCGCGCCAGCCCTCTACCGGGTAAGTATGAGCGGACGATGTCCGACGAATTCGAGTCTTCCTTTACGCTTCGCCCTGGAAATGAACGGCAAGGCCAACCGGTAGAGATCGTTGAGATATTCTACGAGGATCCCAAAGATGCGGTAAACGACCTCTTGCGTGGGGAAATCGACATACTCGATCAGCTTTATCCGGCCGATGCGAAACGCTTGGCCGCCAGCACGCGTTTGAGAATCGGTTCCTATGCCTTGCCGACGACCCATATGTTGATCCCCGTTTCGGACGATCCCTATCTGGCCAAGGACAAATTCCGCAGAGCCTTGCTGTATGCGACCAATCGCCAGGCTATGCTCACAGGAGAGCTTTTGAACAGTGAAAATCTGGATGATGGACGTCTTGTGAGCGGGCCTTTTCCCATCGGAGGAGGCGAATCGGATCCTTTGGCGTACGCGTACAACGCGGACATCACCCCCACCGAGTACAGTCCGCATCTGGCGCGGCTGTTGATCGTAATGGCAGAACAGGAATTGCAGGAGAGTGCCAAAAAAACCAAACAGCCTCTGCCTGAACGAAAAAAATTGACCGTTGGCTGCCCGGATTTTGAATTTGCGCGAGTCGCGGTCCAGGGCATGATCCAGCAATGGATGAGCGTCGGTATCGAAGCCGAAATGGTCATCCTGCCTCCGGGCGAGACCTCCCATCCGTCGGTCGAATGCGACCTGCTCTACCTGACGACAACCATGTGGGAGCCGGCGACGGACATAGAAAGATTGCTCGGAGGCAATGGCATCGCCACTACGGACAACCCGTTTATTGTTCTGGCTCTAGAGAAACTGCGAGCTGCTCGCAATTGGCGCGAAGTCCGGTTGGCCATGCAAGACCTGCACCAACTAGTCGACTACCACCTGCCGGTCCTTCCTCTGTGGCAAGTGACCGACCGATTTGCGGTAAGCCGTTACGTCGAAGGGCTGGAGGAAGACCCCGTCTCTCTCTACCAGGACGTTGCATCTTGGCGTGTCAATCTTGACCTCTTGAAAACGGCCCAAAGATAATTCACATTGATTCCATAGCAACCGCTGGCAACATCGCAACCTGTAGCGATATGTTCAACCCACTCCACAACCCGACTCGACATAACGTCCTTTGGCCACCGCCTACACCGCCGTGGGGAGTGCTTCAGGTCGTGGCGGTGATGATTTGTCTGCTGGGCATGCACTCGCGTGCAGCCGCCCAGGAGATCAAAATCTGGGAGTACTCTCCTTACGATGTCGAGATCTGGTACACGTTCGACTCATCCTTCACCGGATCGCAGCTAGGCCGAGAGATGTTTATTCGCGATCTCGAAGCTGATTTGGATCGAACGTTCAGAGCAACTTGGAATACCAGCCTCTCACCAATCTCTCCAGAGTTCGGTGGACACGTTGTTCGCAACTTCGAGAGCTTCTCCTTGCAAGACCTGACCAACAACGAGTTGGTACTGGTGGTCTCCCTGAAGCATGAGCAGGCCAAGTCGCTGCGCACCTTCGAGGCCGCACTGGAAGCGCTCTCGGAGATCTCGCTCTCTGCCGACGCTCTTTCCTTACTCAACGCTTCCGCAGCCCGGTTTCAAGTCCCCGATGACTCGCCTACGGCTAAGCTCGTTGAGAAGTGCGTCGTCGATGAGGGCGGCCTGGCGGCGATTGAAGAAAAACTGCTCTCGTCTTCCATTGGTGGCGCTCTCATTCCGCGCTCGGCCCTACCAGATGTGGCCGAAGCAGTTCGACCATTGATTACACTGCTTCCCTGGCAATCCGATACGCTGCTCAGAAGGCGCGACAAACTCTTTTTCCTCGTGATCGGTTCCCGCGGGGATGATCTTACTTTCAAGGTACGAGAGCTGGATTGCCCCATGCAGTTCTTGGGACCGGTTTTCGAAAGTACGACATCGTACTGGCCACTCGCTTCGCGCATCGCCTCGGCGACCTTCAACAAGGCCTTTGCTCCCGTGGCGCGGGTGGAGGATGCGAAAGCCAAAACCGCCAAGCTGCGCCTGCGCGCCGGTGGATTGATTGTGAGCGACGAGAATCCGGCTTCCATCACGGTCGGAGACGTCCTGCAACCCATCGTTCGCCGCGACGACCGCAATGGTGTTCCGGCTCTCTTGCAACCACTCGCGTGGACTTTCGCTGCGGTAACGGCAATTGATCGCGCCAGGGTAAAGCTCGACGCCAACGTGTATGGCTACTCGGGC
>JANQJJ010000350.1 GCA_028281725.1 Pirellulaceae bacterium
GCCTCTCGCAGACGCTCGACGTCCGACGGATCGCTTAGGTACCTGGGATCGATACGAGGTACGATCCGCCCCGGAGCGGTAGCCAGCACATCGATCGTACCGCGAGAGCGGGGATGCAGATCGGTGACTCCCAGGGAAAAAAAATCGTCGTTCGTCTTGAGCTTGGGATACTTGAGGTAGTGAGTGGGCGTGAAGTGAATCTGAAAATCGCTAGCCTCGGTTTGCCCGCCGGCTCCATAGAACGCCCCCGCTTCGGCAATGTTGCTGGCGGGGCTGCCCGTACCGTGTCGGCGATACTGGATTCGCTCGGAGACCGAATGCCGTCTGGGCAACCCTTGACGCGACTTGGCTCGGTAGACGACCGGAAACACAAGATGATCCTGCAAGTTCGAGCCGACGGCGTCCAGTTCGACTTGGCAGCGGATTGCTGCTTTGCTTAGCGGCTGCTGCGGCCCGATTCCCGAGCGCATCAGCAGTACGGGGGAACCGATCGTTCCCGCGCACAGGATCACTTCGTCGGCATAAACCAATTTTTGCTGCCCCTGGGAGTCGACGATCCGAACTCCACGGACTCGATCCCTCTCAAGAGACAATTTTTGTGCATGGCACCCTTCGAGTACATCCAAGTTTCTTTTGGAATGGCCGGCATCCCGGAGAGCCGAGGCAATCAGAAGCCCCGTATGTTGACGGCGGCCGCCCGACTGCGACAACCAGTAAAGGCCACAGGAATTGGCCTGCGATTGTCGCAAGCTGGGGGCCCAGGTAAGTCCCGCTCCTCGGGCTGCCTCCAGAAATGCGAGTGACCAGGGATGGGGCTCCCGCACGGGAGAAAGCGAAATGGCACTCAGTGGACATCGAATGCCGCCGACCGGATCTCGGCGCACTGGAGTTTGTCCGGCAGCGTCGGTCCAGCCCCAACGCCGGTAGTCCGCGCCGGCAGCCATCAAGTAAATCATGGCGCTGATCGCGCCGCTGCCGCCGAGCAGTTTTCCCCGCGGCCACGCCAGACGGCGGTCGGCCAGACCCGCTTGAGGTTCTGTGGTAAAGCCCCAATCGAGCGAACTGCCGAAGGTCCGCGGGTAAAGATTGGGCACCACCGTTCGAACGTCACGCCTGCTCTTACCTGCTTCGATCAAAGCGACCGGATCGGTTTGCCCTTCGGCCAGCAAGCGGGCCAGTAGACAACCCGCTGATCCGCCGCCAACGACGACATACCGATAGTGCTGGCTGATATCCAACTAAGCTGTACTTAGAAACAAAGACGCGGTTAGCAGCCCAAAATCCAGTGGAAACCCAGTTCCAACGCGACACGAACTGCGCAAACGATTCACGGTTCCGCTGAGCGTTGCTCAGGCTAAACGTTAAACAGGAAGTGGCAAACGTCGCCGTCTTGCATGACGTATGACTTGCCTTCGGTGCGGAGCTTGCCAGCGTTACGAATTTCCTTTTCGCTGCCATGCGCCTCCAGATCTTCGAGCGAATAGACCTCGCAGCGGATAAAGCCGCGTTCGAAATCGGTGTGGATCACACCGGCTCCCTGAGGAGCCGTGGCCCCGACCGACACGGTCCACGCGCGAACTTCCTTTTCACCCGCGGTAAAATAACTTTGCAAGCCAAGCGTCCGATAGGCGTCGCGTGCCACCGTCGCTAGGGCAGGCTCGGTGAGACCGATCGACTCCAACATCTCACTTCGATCGGGCTCATCCAATTCCGCCAGCTCGGCTTCCAGCTTAGCACATACGGGTACCACATGAGCTCCTGTACTTTCCGCGTACTGTCGAACCGCGCTGGCCAATTCGGCTTGTCCATGCAGGTCGTCTTCATCCACGTTGGCCACATACAAAATGGGTTTGGCTGACATCAGGCCGTAACTGGAAATCGCCTTTTCCTCCGGCTCGGGCAACTGCAGTTTTCTCAGCGGTTGATCCTGAGACAGATGCTGCATGCATTTACCGATCGCGGTTACGCGCAACTTGGCCTCTTTGTCTCCGCTCTTGGCGGATCTTTCCGCTTTAGGCAGAGCATTCTCCAGACTTTGGATGTCCGCCAACATCAATTCCATTTCAATCGTCTCCACGTCCGCAACCGGATCGACTTTACCGCTGACGTGAATCACGTCGTCGTCGGCAAAACATCGAACCACTTGGAGAATGGCATCCACTTCACGAATGTGGCTGAGGAACTTGTTGCCCAGGCCCTGCCCTTCGCTGGCACCACGGACGATGCCGGCGATGTCCACTAACTTGAGAAAAGCGGGAACGACTTTCTGCGGTTTGATGATGCTGGCAATCCGGCCCAATCGTTCGTCCGGAACGCTGACGATGCCTTCGTTCGGCTCGATCGTGCAAAACGGATAATTCGCGGCTTGGGCCCCTTGAGTACTTGTCAGTGCATTGAACAAAGTACTCTTACCGACGTTCGGCAAGCCGACAATTCCTACTTCCATCGTCCCGAATTTCAAAAAGAAGTTGTATCACCTACAATCTGGGAAACGCCTATCGTACTCGCCGGTAGTGGAAACGGAACGGGGCACCAGGCAACACCAGTCCGTTTCATCTTCTCAGTTTTAGAGCAGGGTCTCCGCCGTATGATTCTTGGCAACCTAGCAGACTCCGGTCGGTACGCGGCAGTCCATCCGGGGCTCGCGGCAGGCCTGGAGTTTCTTCAGCGCGGTGATCTGGCCAGTTTGGTTGACGGCCGGTATGAGATTGCCGGCGAGCAAATCTTTGCGATCATTGCGCGTGACCTCGGTCGTGGCCAAGCGGACGCGTTTCTCGAATTTCATCGCCGGTTTATCGATATCCAGTTCGTTGTCAGCGGTGTGGATCTGATCGGCTGGCAACCGACCGACCAGTGCCGGCGCGTCAAGCAGGCGTATGATGCGGACCGGGATCTTGGCTTCTACTGCGACCGCCCCGGTACGTGGTGCCGCGTCCCCGCCGGTTCCTTCGCGGTTTTTTTCCCGGAAGACGCTCACGCGCCGCTGGGGTGCACCGGCCCGGTCCACAAGGTGGTGGTGAAGGTCGCGGTGGAAAGCTGACGGTCACTCGCTCGGTGGCCACGGAGACCGGCAGTTTCAGATCAGCCGATCAGCCAAGATGGCTCGTGCGGCATTTCGACCACAGGCGCCCATCACGCCGCCGCCTGGATGCGACGCGGCGCCACAGAGGTACAGGCCTCTGACAGGCGTGCGGTGGTCAGCCCAGCCGGCGACTGGACGCAGGCTGAAGAGTTGATTCAGGTTCATCGCTCCCTGAAAGATATTGCCGCCGGTCAGGCCGTACGTTCTCTCCAGATCGAGCGGGCTGAGAACCTGTCGGTGTTCGATCGCAGTTCGCATGTTCGGCGCAAACTCCACCAGGAGGTCGATGCAGCGGTCGGCAAATCCTTCCTTCACATCGTCCCAACATTTGCCGCCGGATAGCTCGTAAGGAGTGAATTGAACGAACATGTTCATGACATGTTTGCCTGGCGGCGCCACGGTTGGATCTAGGCTGCTTGGAATCGTAATCTCCAGAATGGGGCGTTCGCTGGGCCGCCCATACTTGGCATCATCGTAGGCCCGTTCCAGCCAGTCGATAGAATCGCAGATGTGGATCGTTCCGCGATGCTGCGGTCCGACGTCCGTTCCCGGTCGGCAGACGAAGTTCGGCAGCTCGGAAATCGCCAAATTGATTTTGGTGGTCGCGCTTGAGTAATCGATATTCGAAACTGCCCGAGCAAAATCCTCCGGCAGCACGGACGGGTGCAGAAACCTTCTCAGCGTCCAGTCCGCATCGACGCTCGAAGCGACCACCTGGGCCTCGAATGTTTGACCGGCCGCACTGGTCACACCGACCACTTTGCCCGCACTCGTTTCGATATGTCGGACGTCGCACTCGCGCAGGAGTTCGACACCCAGCTGCTCGCACACACGCCAAATGGACGTCGCCAATTCACCCATGCCGCCGCGAACGTATCCCCAGACGCCGCGTGCACCGCCCGCAGTTCCCATGACATGGTGGAGCAGTACGTAAGCGGTCCCGGGAGCGGAAACCGATGAAAAGGCTCCGATGACCGCGTCGGTTGCCAGAGTCGCCCTGACTACATCGGACTCAAACCAGCGCTCGAGAATTGGACGGGCCGCTCCGGTGAGCAGCTCGATTGCCTCGGGCAGTCGCGCGCCGATCGCCGACAGTCGCCGATGAATCCGCACCGCCGCGCGCGCGTCGCGAAGACGCTTGCCAAGGGAGTGTCTGCGCCAGTTGCCCGGCAGGGGCAGCAGATCGGGTGCAGCCTCCATGAGTAGCGGTTCGAGTTGCTCCGCTACGGTTTCGAGCATCGTTTCATATTGCGGATATCTTTCCGCGTCGCGAGAGCTGAACTGCGCGATTTGCTCCTGGTTGAAGGCTGAGTCCGGGCCGAGCAGTAGGGACCGGCCGTCACCGGTTGGCGTGAACGAGGAGGGATTGCGGGGAAGGATCTGGAGCCCGTTTTCCCGGAGTTTCAACTCCTGAATGATTTCCGGGAGAAGGAGACTGACGACGTAGGAGGCCGTTGAGATCTTGTAGCCTGGCCACAATTCCTCGGTCACGCTGCATCCGCCGATGACGTCGCGGCGCTCGAGCACACAGACTCGCTTGCCAGCGCGGGCCAGGTAGGCGGCAGTCAACAGTCCGTTGTGGCCAGCACCGATGACGATGCAATCGAATCGTTTCGGGCTGGCCATCGGCGCTACTATCCAGCGAAGTCTTGAGGCTAGTGGTCTGTCAAAGCTTAATCTTTGGGTCGGGTAGAGGGGTCAGGAGTCAATTGTGCACAGCACCCGAAGGGCCG
>JANQJJ010000368.1 GCA_028281725.1 Pirellulaceae bacterium
CTTTTGCGTCCACGAGAACTCCTTGGCTGGAAAACTAGTTGGGCAGCGGTGCTACGAGCTGTTTCGCGACTCGCCTCACCTCTGAATGCGTGCGACCGAGCCCTAAAAACGGATTTTTGAAGACCGGTTCTGGAACGCCGCCCAAGCCTCGTTCCCTACGCCCTCCGGCCCTAGTTCGCATGAAGCTGGCAGTTATTTCAGGCTCTTGACCTACTTTTCGTGTAACAGATGCCGGGCAGCCGCGAAGCAGAGATGTCGAGAGCGAGTTCAAATCGCCCGGAACCGGCAAAGTTCCGATAACCCTTTACCGTCAGAATCAGCCAAACGTAGCGGCCGTTTCGCCTGGTCCGAAACTGCCAAGCGAAAAGCCGGAGAAGGGCAGGGCGATCGATAACTTTCGTTATGCACAGACCGTTCCAGATCAGATCCGAAAAGGGTTGAGACCGTGAGCAGACGACATGCTTCCTATGAAATATTCGAAGAAATTGGCCGTGGTGAAGGCACGACCGTTTACCGGGCGCACGATCTGACCTTAGGACGCGATGTCGCGATCAAAGAGCTGAGTGATGAAGAACCGCCGGACCCACGGCGACGCGACCGCTTCCTCAAGGAGGCCCAGTTCCTGGCACAATTTGAACACGCAGGGATCCTCCGCATTTATAGCGTCGAAACCGAACCTGGCTGGATCGTGATGGAGTTGATGAAGGGTACCTTAGCAGCTCAAATCCACCACAAGCCACTGCCCGCCGAAGCGGTACGCAGTATCCTCCGCCAGCTGTTGCCGGCGCTCGAGTTCCTGCATGGACGCAACAGAATTCACGGTGCCGTGCGACCGTCCAACATCCTGATCGATGAACTCGGAACGGTAAAGCTCAGCGATTTTGAAGAGTCCAACTCCCTCGGTGAGCTGCGAGCGCCGACCGGCACCAAGAAATATCTTGCGCCGGAGCTAATTCGCGCCGAGTTCGGAAGCTTGGGTCCGGCGACGGACTTGTATGGCCTGGGCTTCACGGCACTCGAGTTATTGGCCGGTCCAAGCTTCGACTCTAAATTTCCACACCTGGCTACAGCGGCAATCGATCCCGACGTGGCCTGGCTACGCTGGCACAGTAGCGAGGAACCGTTTCCGCCGACTCAAACGCTGATTCCTTCTGTTCCCGAAGACCTCGCCGAAGCGATCGATTCAATGTTGAAAAAGCACGTGAACCAGCGTTGTGATTCAGCGAGCGCCGCCGCGAAAATCTTGACCGAACAAGCGGTAGTCCCAGTATTCGCAATACCGGCTGCAGAAACAGTCCATTCGGCCGCCGACCAGCAGCAGAGCATGCTGCCCGCCGCGGTTCGTGAGATCGAACCCCTGCCGGCCTCGGCAAAGAGCGCACCGCCTCCGCAACTGCCGCGCGAACAAGCGATTCACTTTGGCTCGAGTGCTCAGGTCGGTTCGAATTCGGCGAGCCGGACGCCGCGTGAGAAACTGAATGAAGCCATCAGTAAGCCTTTCGTACTCTATCCGCTGTGCGCCGCGATGTTGGTCGGTGCCCTGGCGACTGGAATGGCTTTGCGCCAATCCCGACGAGCTGTCACGAGGAACCCCGTCGCCGTCGGTTCTGAATCCGAGTTGAAACCGCGCTCTGACGTTTTGCAAGATGCAACAGAAGAAGAATCGTCTTCCGCGACGCGCGTGATCGAGCAAGCCGGCCAGTCCATCCAGAATGAGGCGGGCACGCCGGAACCAGACACTTCGGAACCGGTCGAGCCGGAACGACTCCTCGCTCAGCCGACCGACAACGCTCAGCATCCCACCGAAGACGCAGCGCCGGAGCCATCCCCCGATCCCAAACTGGCCGCGACACCTCAAACCGTCGAGTCAGCAGAAGCAGAGGAGATCGACGACGTCTCTGAACCGGTAACCCCACTGAAAAGTCCGACCGATAACGCATTAGCGGACAATCAGGCTATTTCTGAAGAGGAAGCCCAGGTGGTTGTGGAACCTGAGCCGGAAGACCGTGCGGAACCTCCGCTACCCGAAGTCGCTGCCCCGGCTCCGCAGCTCGAGTTCGTCTCCACCAAAGTCGACCCTTCGGAGTTGATCGCAGAGTTCAAGGGACAGGCTGAGTTGGTAATCGACGCCGGCGGGTTCATGTCGGAGGTAACGGACATTGCCATCAGCCCCGATGGCCGTTGGCTGGCTGCAACTGGCGCCAAGGAAGTTCGAATCTGGGAATTGGCGTCGGGCAAGTTAGTCGAAACACTCCGAGGCGACAGAGCGCGCACCTCGTATGGTGACTGCTATGCGGTGGAATTCTCGCCTGACAACCAGTTTCTCGTCGTGGGCGTCAACGACTATCAACCCCACGGCTCGATTCGTGTTTACCGCACGGATGCGCTCGATGAAATCGATGCGTTGTTACCTGGGCACACCGCCCCGGTTCGCAAACTCGATTTTTCGCGTGATGGCAAGTGGATGGCTAGTGTGGACGCGGATGGACACGTGGCGATTTGGAACTGGGAACAACGCACGTTGGTCCGCAGTATCCCACCCAGGAACGTGCAGCATCCGATCTTTGACGAACTCCATTTCCCCGGCGATGAGCCCGTTCTTAGTGGCATTGATTATGAAGGACCCGTACTATTCTCCACGCCGGACTTGAAACGACTCGGCGGACGCGATGTCCTACCACCGCATCTGCATGCATGGGTACTGGATGTGCTATCTCGGAAACTCGAGTACCCGTTTCACAGTACGGAAGACCCGCGCAACGTCGACCTGCGGCTCGAGCGAGGGCTATGGGCGGCAGCCGGAGTGGGTCAAGGAGAGGGAAGTAATAAATTCTGGGTTGCGGTCTGGCCAGCCCACACTTTGGATGAGCCAGCCATCTCGACACCCTCGACGGTCTATGCCGGACACAAGTGGAGCGTGACCACCGTCGACTTGGCCCCCGAGCATCGATTGGTTGCCAGTGGTGACAAATTTGGTGAAATTCACGTCTGGGATTTAGGGACGGCAGAGCGAGTGCACCGCTTTGCCGGCCAAGGCAAGCCGATTTATGAAGCAGCCTTCGATCGGAATACTCGGCGAATTGCCTTTGGTACCCAGCCGTTCGCCCCCGATAAGTGGGCGCGCAACAACTATGGGCCGGTTGATCAAGTTCTCGATCTGGAAAAGAGAGCCATCTATTCGGCCGGCGATGTGGATGACTTGCAGCTCGTTCAGGAGCGCTCTTTCAGCAACGACGTGCAACTGCAGGTGACATCCGATTCGGGGCAAGCCAACATGGCGATCGAGAAATCGATCGGCGGCCGAGTCGTTTCGCGATATGACTTCACGACGGGTCGCAATCCAACCATCTTCTCCGTACTCGACCAACCGGAACTCTCGGTGCAGACGCCGGTCCTGCTCGGAGACAACCTGGGGCTGCTGGCACTATGGGATTCCGACACCGACGAGCTCAAGCGTGCGTTTGTAGGCCATGACGGAATGGTTTCCTCGGTCAGCAGATCGACTCAAGGCAAAATGGTCCTCAGCGGATCCGTCGATCGGACTCTGAGGATTTGGAGTCTCGAAAACCCCAAGCCCACCGGCATTTTTGACTTCAAGTTCGAGAACTCCGTTGTCACGCGGGTTAAACCGGGATCGTCATCGGCTAAGGCGGGAGTTCAGGAAGGTGATCGGATTGTCTCGATCGACGACAAGTCGATGGCCGAAATGTACCGCATGATGCTCGACGGGACCTTCGACTATCGCCCCGGTCAATCGGTCCGGGTCCAGATGCGCCGAGGAGAGGAGCCTTATGCGTTCGCGATGCAACTCGCCGAGGGCTACGATTTTGTCGATCCGATCCTGAGCGTCTACATCGGCGACGACGGACAATGGATCGTTTGGACACCGCAGGGCTACTACGACGCGTCACCTGGAGCCGAAGGACTCATTGGTTGGCATATCAACCGTGGACCTTCCAAGAGCGCGAACTTCTACCGAGTCCAGCAGTTCAGGAAGCAACTCTACCGACCCGACATCATCGATCGTATTCTCTCAGGACAAGGTGTTGAGGAAGCGGTCAAGTCAGCCAACCAGGTTCGTGGCAACAGGGAGGAAGTCGACTTCCGCAGTCCATCCGATCTGGCGTTGCGTCATCCACCTGAAATCAATTTCATTAGTCCCCAACGTGGTGACCAGCTGACGTCTAGCGACGTCCGTGTTCAAGCGACGATCAAAAGCCGCAATGGTTTGCCGATTCGTGAGGTCACCCTGCTTGTCAACGGCGTTGCGGACCGAGTCTTTGTGCCGCAGGCTCATAGTGCCCAGCTGATGGAGATTGACCACACCGTCGCACTCCAGCCGGGCAGAAATGACATCGAGTTCATCGCCGCCAACGCCGAGTCGACATCCGGCGCCAGGGCAATCTATGTGACCGCGAATGTGCCGGCAGCAACACGCTTGCCGAGGCTCCATGCGCTCGCCATCGGCATCTCCGACTATGCTAGCTCCGAGAGCAGATTCCAAGACTTGCCGTCAGCAGCAAGCGACGCCCGCGCATTCGCGTCGATGGTCCAGCGTCAGGCCGATGGCAAGTTATACTCGGCCGCCGAGTCACGGATACTGACCGACTCCAAGGCGTCGCGTACCGAAATCCTCGACGGCCTGCAATGGCTGGTCGACCAGACTGAAGACGGCGACTCAGCGGCCATCTTCGTCGCGGCCCACGGCTTTATCGACTCGTCAGAAAACTTTTACGTGGGAACGCACGAGGTCGACATCGAAAGGCCAAGAGCAACTGCCCTCTCTTGGCGCGAGTTCACGCAAACGCTCCACGAGGATCTACCGCGTTGCCGACGTCTTGTATTCCTGGACATCCATCCAACCCAACAAGCAATCGCGCCCGGCATTCGCAACCCACTGTTGGATTTGGCCGCTCCAGAACTGGCCACCATCTTTTTCTCCTCCAATTCTCTCCAGCAATCGAACCTGACTCTATCAACGGATTCTCGAGGATACTCGGCCGAAGCTCTGCTCCGTACCGTGGCCGATACGTCTGCCGACACTCAGCCTACGCCACCCGACTCGCTGCTGAGCGCGGAGGAAATCTCACACGCCTGGACCGAAGCGATACGTGAGTTGTCCGGAGGCAAACTCTATCCGGTGGCCTTTGCGCCCGAATCCAGTAAGCGAACCAACGTTTTGCAGATACAAACCCACTCGAAATAGCGGGCGCGCTCCGCCGCGCCGTACACCTATCAAAACCATTTTGGAGGACTATGACGATGCCTAGGCAACCAACGCTTTGTTCCGCCGCTGTTTTCTTAGCACTCTGGTGCGTCTGCGGCAGCAGGCCAGCTCAGGGCCAAAGTTTTCTAGATGGCCTGCGACAGCGCGTCGAGCGAGAGATCCAGAATTCCGTTCCCCAATTCGGCTCGCAGCCTCAACGGCGACCTCCGGGGTCTCAGCCGCCCGCAAGGACCAGAGGCAGCATCCCTGGAGAGAGCGGAGGTGAAAATAATCGCAATCGGTTTGGCGACAACGGCTTTTTCTTGCCACCGTCGAGTTCTCCCCCCAGGTATTCCAACCCAACGTATGGCAATTCGCCTCCCGGAGGGTCGCAAACCAACCGCGCGCGATACTACTCAACTCCTTCTGGTACGAATCGGTCATCGAGCATCCGGAGGCTGGAACCCCCTGCGACCAAGGAAGTTTTTAGCAACCGGCCCATCGTGATTCGCTGTCCCAGATCAGCTGCTCAGCCAGTATCGTACCAACTGCTCCGTGGCGACACTTCGTACGCGTTCACGATGCGACCCGGCGAGGCGCAGACATTCAACGAAACGCAACTTTGGCTGATCCGATTTTCTAGCGGTACAGCCGAAAAGACTTACCGACTCCGTGGTGACAACAAGTACACCTTTGAAACGGACTCGCAACAACAACTGCAACTCTACAGAGAATCTTCGAGCTACAGTGAACCACCTTTGCGGCAAGGGAACTAGTGCTTTGTCAACACTAAAGATTTGGGTAAAGGGGTCAGGAGTCAATTGCCGCCAGCGGCCCTTCGGGTGCTGTACACAATGGACTCCTGCCCCCTTTACCCGACCCAAAGATTAAGCTTTGACAGACCACTAGCCGGTCAGTGCCACTTACTAAAGTAGCGAGCACCATGAATGTACCATCCGAATTGATGATCGTACTCAGCTCGACAGGCATGGGCCTGGCTGGTGGGTGGGCTACACTCGTGCTCGCCCAGGTCATATCTACTCCTCGCCCGCCGACCGAGCATTCTCGTTACGAGCGAGAGCGCCGCGCGCAAATGCGCAGCGCCAGTCGTACCTATCGATGGTTCGAGCCGTTGATAGACGAACTCGCATCGCTTGCGTTCCGAGACAGAAGCTCGCAGCCGGGTTGGGCTGGTTCGCTGAGAAACTCGCCTCGCTGGTCTCCATGGACTCCGCGTGAATTCTGGGCAACCCAAACCGTCGAAGGGTTCCTGGTGGCCATGGGAGTCTTCTTGCTAGTGGCACCCACCGGATTCGTAGGGCTTGCTGCGTTCGCTGGATTGGGGCTGGTGTTTTCGTATCCGACGTTGGTCATCCGGGGCGTGCAACAGCAAGCAGCGCGGCGTCTGAAGCTTCAAAGACTCAGGTTGCCGATGGTCGTCGATCAAATTGCATTGATGATGGAAGCGGGCGCCAACTTTGAGGATAGCTTGCGTGCTCTGGTCGACGAAGATCCCCAGCATCCGCTATCCATCGAACTCGCCCAGGTCCTGCACGAAGTCGATTCGGGACGGACGCGACGCGACGCGCTCAGTGATCTGAAGGATCGCATTGCCGACGGCGATGTTTCCGAAGTCGTGTTTGCCATCACCAAAGGCGAAGAACTTGGCACGCCTCTGAGCGCGATCCTCTCGGGGCAGGCAAAACAGATGCGGCTCAAGAGGTCGCAGTGGGGCGAAAAGGCTGCTGCTGAAGCGGAAGTGCAGATCGTTTTTCCAGGCATGTTGGTGATGATCGCCTGCTTGATCGTGATCATCGCTCCCATTCTACTCCCGGCGGCTTTCAATATTTTTGACTAAGGATTCCAATATGGGCGCGCGAATCATGATCCAATCCGGCATCTCCGCCGGAACGATCCACTGGATCGAACGTCCTGTGATTCGTCTTGGCAGCGCGCCATCGGCCGATGTGACTGTCCCCAGCGCGGCCCTGGAACCTCACGCCCTAACGATCGAATACCGACAGGGTGCCTATCGCGTCTACAACCGTGGAACGCAGCAGATTTTCTTGGGTGGACAAGTCCTGATGCCGAGCCAAAGTGGCAACTGGCTCGACACCGACATCCTGGAACTGCCCGATGGCGTGTCCCTGGCGCTCGACGTCGATGATGACCCGGCCCCCAGTCCAGCACCCGCGCTGCCCCTTGGCACCATGTCGACCATGGAACCCCTTCACGCCACGGGCAATTCGGCTACTGGAACCGAGAGGCCGAGCGCGCAGGTCGAAGCAGCCCAAGCTGCGACCGAATCGGGCAGGGCTTCTCGAACGACTTTCCAGCTGACCATCACGGCAGTCTGCTTGATGGGATGCGCCGTGCTGATCGCTCGCGAGCAACTGCGCCAGCCCGCGGAGCCGGCTCGTCGCCGGCCGAAATTCGACACGGTCATTCGTAGTACGCTTGCCCCTGGAAGCTCCGTTCCGCGTCAGGTCATTGCGGATCTCCAGTACGCGGAACTCGCATTTGTTAGAGACGACCGCTCGGCAGCTCGAACCAGATACCGTCGACTTTACGACACACTACTCGAACACATGGGGAGCCAGTCCGCTCGCGCTCGGGTACCCACGGGGCAGCTGGAGACTCAAAACGCACGTGCGAACCCGACGCGCTCTCCCTATGAGCCAATGGTCCAACTGATCGTCTATCGTCTCAGCCAGCTTGGCGATGGCTAGAGCGGTTTTACTTTTGGTGTAGCCTGTTTTCGACGAGTTGAGCTTGCCGCCGGTTGCGCTGATGAGTAGTGAGCCGATGACACGTGCGCGGGCTACATGGGGTCAGGCGGATTGGCGTGTCGCTCCCAGTCGGCGTCGAGCTCCTCGGGTGTCGCGTCGATGGCCTCGGGGAGATCACCTGGCCCCGGTCGCGTCGAAGCCGGAAGCGCCGACACGGTGATTGCTTGCTCCAGCGGATCCAACCCCAGCGCGACTTGCATGGCGGCGAGTGCTTCAAACCAATTCCGCTGGGCGTCGATCAACCTGATCTCGGTCTCATTGACGTTGGTTTCGAGTAGGTTCAAGTAGATCAGATCGACTCGGCCGCGTCGAAAGGCAAAGCGGTATCTGATCAGCGTATCGAACGATGCACGCAGCGCAATCTCGGCTTGTTCCACTACTTGAGCGGCCAGCATCAGTGCGTTGTAGGCGGTTAGCAATTCTGCACCGATCTTGTCCTGTTGCATTCGTAGTTTTTGGTTGATCTGAGCTATCTTGGCGGCTGTTTCTATAATCTTGCCCCGAGGCTTACGCCGCTGAATCGGAACCTCTCCTTGGATGCCGACGATCAACTCGAACCGGCCCTTGTCGTTGGCGCTCGAGGCAGGCGCCCCTACGTCTTGAGACGCCTCGGCGAGCAGATCCAGTCGCGGCATGAGATTGTTGCGAGCCAATCTCTGCTCCAATTGGACCTGACTCAACTCGAAGGCCAGCACCCGCGGTTCGGGCCTTCGCTGGAGTGCCGCACTAAGATCTTCTTCGAAGTCTCCTGGCGGCAGAGGCTCGATCACGGGAAAATGCTTCGGCAACCAGAGGGCATCCGGGACCATGGGACGTCCGAACTCGTCTCTCAGGAAGAGCGAGAGTTTGAATCCCGTCGCACGAAACTTCTGATCGGATTCAATCAATTTTCCACGCCGCTCGGCAATCAGCCGCCGATTGAGGATCAGGTCGATCTCGGCAAATCTTCCGGCCTTGAATCCCACTTCAAACTGTTGGCCACGGATCTCGGCCAATTCGAGCAGCTCCCGCTGGGCTTCGAGCACGGTTCCGGCAGCAACCCACTGCCAGTAGTGAGACGCCGCTTCGCGCGAGGCGTCCAAGATGGCCTGCTGAATGATCGGTTCGGCGGCCCGCCCGGCCAAGGAGGCTTGAAACACGGCAACTCGCTGAGGATCAATCGCTCGTCCCTGAAGCAACGGAACGGAAAGACCCACACTAAACTCGCCCCCGCGGTCCGTCTCACGTTCCTTATACCAGGGCTGAAAATTATCGCGTCCAATGCGATAGCCGGCGGAAACGTAACCACCCCACCAAGTCTGACGAGCGACGCCCAGCCCCTGACGATTGGGGCGATAGAATCCAGTCGGCTCAGCCAGAGAGTACGCCTGCAACTTGGTATCGTACGCACCGTAGGCCCCGACCAATTGTCCGGTAGCCCGTTGACGCTCCAGGCGCGCTTGCTGAATCATTGGAAACGAACGATAAACGCTGGCGATCACATCGGCCAGCGCCAGTTCCTCCGCGGTAGCGACCGGCTCGGCGGAGTTGCTCGTATCGCCTGGAGGTGTGTTCGAAGCAGAGGGTGCGACGTCACCAGGCGGCAGGGCCTCGCTGATGGGCGGGCCGGCTTCCCGCACGGTCTGCGCTCGTGAGGGGCGGCAAAGTGTGGTAGCTAGCACTGCTAGCAACACGATTCCAGCCGCCCGTTTAGCTAGCATCAAATTTTGGGAAGCCTGACCTTGCCCCCTTCGTCCTTGGATTGCGAGGGCTCCTTGTCGGAAACGATTGGTGGGAATCCGTTCAACTGACGCCATATCTCATACCCGAGCGGGACTCGCCTTAACAATACCCAACCATTCGCACGCACGCCTTGTCTCAAGTATCGGCCATCGGGCCAGTCTTTCTCCCCGTCAAAATGCTTGTCTGGTGTGACTAAAACCTGGAAGAACCCCCGACCATCATCAGTTGGGAAAACCCGGTTCACTTTACCGCCAAACGTCCCGACGGCCACCGAGGGCCAGCCGACGAACTGCACCGCCGGCCAGCCTTCGAATTGCAGGCGAACGGGGTCCCCCTCCTGAACGAGGGGGACGTCATTTCCGCTGACCTTCATCTCCACGGCCAGCAAGGTCGTATCTGGCACGATGACAAACAGTTGATCAAATTTTTTAATCGCATCGCTTCCCTCGATTCCGTACCAATTTTGGATATATCCCGACCTGGGTGCTCGAACCTCCAGTCGGTTCAGTTCGGCACGTTTGGTGCGGAGGTCGATTAATTCCTTCTTAATCGTGTTGATTTTCTGGATCGTTTCCTGCACCTTGATCTCCGCGGCCTGATTCTTGATATCGATATCTTGTTTCTTAGATTTGATTTCATCTAATTTCGACTCCAACGCCTTGGTAGCCTCTAACACAGCATTTTCAGCCTTCTGCACCTTGTTTTCGTATGCCGTGACCACCCGCTGGTGAGAAAACAACTCCTCTTGGGGAATGAGTCCCGCCTCAATAACCTCTTGGGAAATCCGAAGTTGGTTCCGTTTATCTTCAAGTTCGGCCGTCAGGATCCGGACTTCGTCCCTAGCCTGTTCCAATTTCTGCTCCCCGGCCTCATAGTCTTTGTTCAGCGAATCGGCCAGATTGATGCCGCTATCGATCTGGAAACTCCGAGCCTGCCTATCTGCTACCAAAGCCCTCTCGGCAGCAGCTTGCTTTTCCATAACTGCCGCGATTTGGCTATCAATCAGTGAAACACCTTCGACCGCAAACGGTTGCAACTCGATCAACGGTTCGTTTTTCTTGACGTAGCTCCCCTCGCGGAGTCCCTGCTTGACCCAACTAACGACGCCCGTCGCGGGACTTCGCACCGGCTGTGGACGTTCTTGGGGATCCAATGCGGCAACAAATCCGACTCCACGCGCGGTTTGTCTCCATGGTACCCAGATCAGTGCCACGACCGAGAACACCACGACGACAAAGGTGAACTTACCGAATAGCCGTATGCGGCGGCCCGTTTGCACTAGCTGCAGAGCCGGAAAGTTAGACCAGAGTAGTTCAGTTGCATTCATCGTCGGTTACTCTTCCGATTGGTTAATTCGCTGGAGCGCCGCGAGAGCGCGTCGGCTACTGGGACCCAGCCAGATCCACTTGCATGCTGCAAAGATCGGCAATTTCTTGATGATTCGTGACAACCAACAGCGTCCATGGCGCGTCGGAGGCTGAGAGCGCCTGCCAGGCTTTCTGGACGACGTTCGGCGGTAGTCCGTCAAGCAGCCCGTCGATCAGCAACAATCGCGGACGCGCCGCGATGGCGCGTGCAATGCTCAGCAAGGCCCGCTGGGTGTCGGTAAGTGGAGCTCCATCGGTCTGGAGTTGGGTTTTCATCCCTTGGGGCATGCGTAAGACAGCATCCCATAGTCCGACCTGAGACAAAGCATCGCGCACACGATTCTGCCCGATGTCGTTTCTCCCCAAGTCGACGTTCTCCTGTAAGCTTGCATGAAAAATCTCTGATGATACGGCGGCGTATCCAACCATTCTGCCCTGACCGCCAAGCGCGGCTCTCTGAGCCTCCACGCCACCGATCTCTGCGATACCGTGCTGAGGCCGGATGAACCCTGCCAGGCAGCGGACTAAAAGCGACTTGCCCGATTGATCGTCACCGACGATTGCCACCCGCGCCGCCGGTTCAATTCTGCCCGACGGAAGCTGAAAGCTACGATCCGTTTCACGATGATGGAAAGTCAATCCTTCCCAGCGGACTTCTACGGGTCCGTCGGGTAGTTCGCCGAGCTCTTCACGAGGGTCCACCGGCACATCGAGCAGGTGTCCGACTTTGTCGATGCCAGCCATGAGGTCGTAGAACTTCTCCAACGACTTGCCCGCCTTGGCAAAGGCCCCCACGACGACCGTCACCACCAGCTCGCTGGCGACCAACTGGCCTAGCGTCAGTTGCTGACTCATGACTAGCCAGCCTCCGAGCCCCAGCAGTGCGGTCGAGGCAACGACTTGCAATCCGATCGCGAACGCCACTTGCCGAATCACCACGCGAAACTGACCTTGCCGAGCGGTCAGGTACTCGGCGGTCAGTCGATTCGCACGCTCGACAGCCAGAAGCTCACCGCCATTAATCTTGAATGCAGCCGGCGTCGCCAACACGTCCTGCAGCCAATGGGCAATTCGGTACTTCGTGATCGACTCCTCAATAGAAGTTCGAATGCCTCCACGGCCCAGCACCCACATCATGGAAATCATGGTGATCAATAGCACCAAGTCGAAGCCCAGCAAAAAGGGATGGTAGAAGGCCAGCAGTAGCAATCCGAGCACCGTCGTCAGCACAATCGAGATTCCATCGAGCAGCAGGGTGGCGGTTGCCTTCTGAATCGTCATGATGTCAAACACTCGATTGGCCAACTCACGGGGATAATGCCCCGAGAGTGCTTCTTGGCTAGCGCGCGGGAAGCGGTGCGCCAAATCGCCCACGATGCGTACCAGCTGCCGGCGCTGGATGACCTCGACGACAATCGTTTGCAGGATGCTGAAGATACCGGCCAAAGCTAGACAACCAAGCAACATGAATGCCAGTACGAGCAGCGGTTGAAAATAGGTACCCCAGCTGACGACGTTGACCAGCGACTCGATAGCCAGAGGAGTCGCCAGCGCGAGTATCCCGGCAACGAGTGCAAAGAGGATCACTGTCCAGATATCGCGCTGGTCCAAACGCAACAGGGCTAACATCCGCCGCAGAGGTCGTGGATGATCGTGCGAATGGCCATGTTCGCCGCCGGAGTGCGAGCCAGCACTCGACAACACGTCACACTCGAGTTCCTTTTTGGCGACAAACATCCGGACGCCTGATTCGGTCTTCAGCAGGGCTCGCAACTGGCTGCGGCGGAGCATCGAAAGCTTCACCGAGTCGCTGACACGACAGGCCTCAACCCGCCTTCCGACAAGATTTTCGAGCACCCACAGCGTGCCGTCCGCCTGAGCCAGAATGACCGGAAATCCTTCCGCTAGGGCGCTTTTGATTTCTTCTTCACGGACCTTCGACTCGGCCACAAACACGCCGACTTGCCGCGCGCCTGCGATCAGCAGCCCATAGTCGTCTGCCTCGCGATCCGAAGCGGAAACGTCCCCCAGATCAAGATCCATCTTGTCCATGGGAACACCCAGGCAAAGTCCAATGCGTCTAAGTACTTCGCTCGTACGGTCTTCCATGGCTCGCACTGACAAGTTGGGTGGATTGGGCTCCGTTGAATCTGCCATCGGTTTCTGCGTTATCGACTATTGATGAGCGGGCAATTGACGGCCCGCCAAGGAGGAATCTGCACACAAATACGTGACCGTGTACTTCTACGTTCTCGACAGTTGATCTTGTTCTATCTGCGGTCTGCCAAGTGGCTCAGCCAAGATGACAAAAAAGGCCGAGCAAACGGGCCCCCCGTTGGCTCGGCCTTTTGCAAGCACCCCCCACAGGGGCCGCTTTGCCGAACTTAGCTACTATCGATTCGCTACCGACTCAATTCGTCCATCCTACGATTTCCTACTGCGAGTCTGATGAAAAACTATTGGTCAAGTTTTTGGCGAAGACAAGTAGTTTTTCTCAATTTGTGACAGAATATGGCTGGGGCTCGCCCGGCTGGGCCCCGGGAATCCGCCGGTGGTCAACCATCCCAGGCTGGCCCACCTTCGTCCTCACCTCGGCATACAGGCTCTGGAAACCTCCCTGCCCAGACTGGCTTTCCGGGCCGACTACTCAGGCTTGGCGAGCCAAGCTAGCGGGAACCGAGCGAACGTGATCCGCTGGTAGTTATCCTTTTCGTACAAGCAGCCGATCGACTGGTCGCTCAGTACGCTCAGACAAGAATAGGCGCTGCCGCCGGGGTGCAGTAGCCGCGAATGCTTCCAAGTCCCACCGTCGTCGTAGCTGGCGCGGATGGTCAACCTCTGACGGGACTCGATGCTAGCTGGATTCGAAAAGAGAATCACGCCGGGCTGGTCGTCGGTCGGCCAGCGATAGCGGCGAATACTGGCTTGGCAAATCGGCTCGATCAATACCCGATCATGGCGCTGGCCATGCCAGGTCATTCCGCCATCGTCACTGAAACACACTTGGCGAGCTTTTACGTTTTTGTCGTAGCTCCTCATATTCAGCATCAATCTTCCGCCCACGAGTTCGACCACCTCGCATTCATTGACTTCATCCGCCGGGGACCGGCCGCCAAGTTGCCAGGTCGCACCGTGATCGTCGGAATAGACCACGTGCGAGTAGAGACGCGTGCCGCCTGCGGACGGAATCTTGTGGTCGCAGGGGATAACCAGCCTGCCGTGGTGCTTGCCACTGGCAATCTGGATCCCTGCCCCAGGTCCAGTCGCATACCAACTCCACGTCTTTTGCTTGGTGTCCGCCGTGATTTCCTGGGGCTCGGCCCAGGTCAGGCCATCGTCCTCGGAATGGGTGACAAAAACCCGGCGCGAATCCTCGCCAAAGCCGGGGGCGATTTGCCGCTCTGCAATGGCCCCGGAGTTCCACGTCAGCAGCATCCATATCACGCCCGTCTCTTGATCAACGACCGGGCAAGGGTTGCCGCAGGTATTCGGCCCGTCGTCCCAAACAACTTGGAGAGCCGACCAGGTCGCGCCGCCATCGCTGGAACGCCGCAACAGCAGATCGATATCTCCGGTATCCGAGCGGCTATGCTTGCGGCCTTCGCAAAATGCCAGCAGCGTTGCCTGCTTGGTCGTGATCACGGAGGGAATGCGGTAGCTGTGATATCCGTCCTCGCCGGAAACGAAGACGTCAGTCTGCGTGAGTTGCGGATCCTTGCCGCAGGCCACGGTAGATTGGAATGATAAGACTGGCAGGATTGCCAAGCTCGCAAAAACAATCGCCGAGCGAACCATGGAGATCTTCCTTTCGATTTCATCTCTGCAGCCATGCTGCGTTGGTAAGCCGCTGGAGCCACAGCATCTTCGCGAACTCTCGCGCCGTCATAAACAAAGCCCAGTGCCTTTCGTGAGCGGGCGGCTGCTTGCTTCCCGTCAACCCGCTGAATCGTCATCGCGTCATGAATCAACAGATCGCCGGCTTGAGCCGGAAAGGCTTGCTCGTGCCGCAGGCCACTGCCTAAAGGATAGTCCACAATTCCCTGACTGAAACCCAGCGCCGGGGTACTTGCCATCGCGCGTGCCGAACACAGCCGTTTTCCAAGCTTTGAATCGGCCTGCAAGGTGGACCGACGAGGAAACCGGTATGATACCTCTGCTGCCAGATGATCGAAACAAGCGAGGAACACCGATGGAATCGACTGAAAGCGACTCGCCACCGAGAGACTTCATGCAGGAAGAGCAGATGGCTCGAATGGAGGCGTTGCTTGAGTCTGTCCATCAGCGCATTGAAACGGAGTCGCTGCAGCGCAGAGGCTGGTGGTTGTTTTGGTATTTGGTCGGTGCTCATGCCGTCGTCAGTTCCATCTGGCTGCCTTGGGAAGACACCCTAAATGGATTGCTTCTGTACGGCTGGCTTGTCGGAGCGGCATCGACCCTGAGCATATGGCATGGACTTTCGCTCCGACCGTTCTTCCAGCGCTGGCACCGCACCCTGTTGGCCAACGTCGGCTTCTGCGTGGCACTTTCATTTTTTTCCGAAGACGTTGAGTTGGTCAGTTTGGCTGAAGCGTTCCTGGTTTATTGCATCCTCTTCTCCGGAGCTTGTATCTGTGCGGTGACGCTAATTCGCACTTGGTTGCGCTGTGGACTGTCGGCTCCCGATCCACCGCGTGTCGCGCCAAACGGCTTGAGGCTGGCCAGTTTCTTCTATTTGGCAACCGCTTCGGCTCTGCTGCTGACCATCTGCCGGTTCATCGCTTGGTGGCTGACCAATAATGGCGGTTCGTCGCTCGAGCCTGAGTCGCTCACTCCGCTTGCGATCTACGGTGCGGGCGTAGGAATGATCCTGGCGATTGCGTTTCTCGCTTGGCAGCGATACCGCACAGTTGCCGGGCGCATCTTGCTTGCCGTGGGAATGTTTGGGAGTTGCGTCCTTTTTAACTGCGCCATGCTGAACGTCTGGTTTGCTATTTCTGGAGACGTTCCCGGCATCTGGGACTGGAATGACTTCGTGAAGACTGTTCCCTACTGTGTCGGCTTCACGCTCTCACAATTGATATCCCCAGTCCTGACGGCGATTGCGCTACAGATGAACGGACACAGGATCACCAGAGTCTGACGTTCCCAAACGCCCGCTCTGGGACGCCCTGGATGCGTTCGATCAGCGCCATGCAGTCGAGAGGGTCTGCCCGTCTGCGATGAACGTAATCGTCCCGTTTCTAGCAAGAATCTCCACGTCGGCAGTCGATTCGTCGATCGCTCCCACCATCACTCCATCGACCAGAATCGAGGCCGGCTTGACGACAATGGTCTTCCCACCTGTTTTGATTGTTGCGGTGTCGGCCGAGAGTTTGGAAGAGAGGAACAGAGAATCGGAATATGCCATCACGCTGCGACCTGTCGACAACGTTCCTCCGGCCGAACCACCCGCAGTCATCGCCAAGGCGAGGAAGCAGACAAATGCCAACATGGGAATCAAAACGAGAATTGACGCGCCCGCTACTAGATACCGCTTAGTCATCTGATCCTCCTTTGGTAAAACTCTTCAGTCCATCCAGCGTCATTGCAGAATCTGATGATCCAACCTACCACGCCGTCGGACAAAGTTTCGCTCGAGCGCGGTGCACCGACCGCTGGGTAGAAGTCGACTGCCAACTGCAGACCTGCACGGTCAGCAACACACCACAGGCAGCGCTCAGTATGGATAGGGACTGGGGATACTCGACTTCTTGCACTTCGTCGCCCGCAACCATTCGGTCGAACTGGGCTTGATCCAACAGTTTTGAACTGGGAGAGATGCGGGCCACCCAGCGTGCCGACTGGACGAAAACTTGAAGCACGGCCGATGGGTTGACCATGGTTGCCGACGCGGCAACGGCGAAGCCGGATTCTCCTCGAGTCCGTGCCTGAGTCTGCGCGTAGTCCAGGCCGATCATTCCGTCTGGCACGGGGAGTCCAGCCGCCAGTGGCTGCATGGCCTGCTGCTTCGGCGCCGGCTCTTCCTCATTGCCGGATGCAAAACCGGACTGCGCATCGAGCCCGGGCCGCTGCAGCGCTGCGTCTCGGACGGATTCAGTTTGCTCAAAATGGAAACGCAGCATGCCCGCGGTTGCGTCGCCCGCAATCGCATCGATCACCGTCACTTCAGGCAAGACACCTTCCGCACTTGGCTGCCCTGCCGCACTTCGGCTGTCCTGACGTTCTCCCAAGCCGAGATTGACTGAAGACGCAGTAAACTCCGATGCGAAACCAAGGCGATCGCCGGGCTCGATTCGTTGCCGGACCGGCCGAGAATTTATGGAACGCAAAACAGCCTGCTGGTCCGCGCCGTCATCACTGCCAACTGAAAAATCGAAAACGCTCGCGCCGTCAACCTCCGTCTGTAGACTGGGTGTGGCAATAGGAAAAGCGTCATTGGTCGAAGTTGATAGCGTGGCGCGGAAGGAAAGCGATCTGTCCGGATAGAGTACGAACGTGAAGTACAAACTGGTGGTTCCAACAACGGAATCTGGGCGAGCACTGGAGGATTCCGGCGATGACGAATCGAATTCGAGCAAAAAATTCGTGATTTTTACGGAGCGCCCGTCATCGGCAACCCCCGATTCCACGGTGACGCTGGACTTGAGCTCCGCTTGGCCTTGACTGCCCATTGCATTCTCAACGGCGGTCTCGATAAAAGTCCGAACGCTCGTCTCGATCGCCTCGTTAGAGCTTGGCGGGAGTTCTCCGGTAGCGATCACCGCTGCCAGTACCGCACGCTCCTCTAGGGACTCACAACGCAGGCGTCGGCTAGAGCTGGGTCGTTTCTGCTTTCCTCGTCGAACCCGGATCATGAGAGCATCTTCCATTAAGTCTGAAGTGGGACGGTTGTGTCAAGATATTCAACGTGTGGTTTCGAGCGTTTGCAGGTTCGCCTCAATCTGCTGAAGTGTCTCCCGGGTGCGGACATCGCCCGGAACTTGATTGGTAACGTGCCGACTACGCTGCATCGCACTGCGAAGCAGATTGTTGGCCTCGTCGATTCTCCCCTGATTTCGCAACAGAACGCCCAGGTTATTCTGTATTCCACTCAGGCGGGTTGCAGCCTCGACGTCTGCTGGATCGGCGTCGACGCCGGGCTTGGCAAGCGATGCAGCGCGACGGAACACCTCTTCGGCTTCCGAATGGTCACCGGTCGATGCCAGCGCCATTCCCAGATTGTTAAGCGTTACCGCCAGGCGATCTCTGGGAGCCGTCTGCGAGGGTGCGCGGTGAATCGACTGTTCCAGCAGGTCAGTCGCACTGCGATACGCCAAAATTGCCTGCTCGGCGTGGCCGGCTCGCCACTGGAGAGCGGCCAAGTTGTTGTGCGCAATGGCCAGTCGACTTAGATGCTCAGCATCATCATCGCCGTGATCCGCTAGACCGCGAACACGGATCGAATGCTCGGCAGCCGCGGCCGCCTCACTGAAGTTTCCGGCCTCGCTCATCATCACACTGAAGTTGGAGATGGCATCGGCTAAGTCAGAAGTCAACTGCTGATCTTCGAGTACATCTACGGGAACTCGCTGCCAGAGCCTGATGGCTTGCTCCAACTCCTGCTTACTTTCCTCGTGCGCATCGCTGCGCATCAGAACGACACCGCGATTGTTGTGCGTCAGCGCTTCGGTCAGGGTCACTTGGAAACGCAGCTTCCTTGCTAGAGTCGGTTGCCCTAGCAGGCTTCGTAGCGCCTCGTCTAGCCGGCGAAGTGCAATCTCTTGGTGCCCATGCTCGCTGGCCAACAACGCCCATTCGTTGAGCGCCCGGGCGTGCAGCAGGCGGACTGTCCAAACATCAGCGAGCTTCATCGTCGCCTGGGGCTGTTGCACGACCGAAGCGAGCGATTCGGCGGCCTTGCGATACGCGGCATCCGCATCGGAGTAAGCGCCAATCAAAGAGGTCAGTCTGGCCGTTTCTAGACGCGTTTTTGCCACGTCGCTGGCCAAGCTGGGATCGTTGGCAGAACTTTCGATGAACTGCTCGTAATAGCTCATCGTTTCCGCCAAGACGTCCTGACGAATGCTGGCTGCTGCCGGAATCGTGCTCAGTCGTTGGGCTACACTCGATCCGAGCGTGTCCACGGCGTGCCGTGCCTGCCGATAGTGTTGTTCGGCACGCTTCCAGGCAACAATCGTCTTACCCTGCTCGCGCGTAACAAAAAACGTGGTGGTGAAAGAGGCCACCATCAACAACAGCCAGATCGCCAGCAGGCTCCAAGCTAACGTCTTGTGCTGTCTGGCCCAGGTAATCGCCCGCTCGCTGAAGGAGATCGTGTGAGCACAGATGTGCTTCCCCTCGACAAACCGCTGCAAATCCTTGGCCAGGGCGGACGCAGTCGGATACCGATCGGCGGGACGTGGCCGAATCGCGCGCAGAATAATCGTTTCCAAATCGCGAGGCAAATCGGGATCGTGAACGCGTGGACTGACCGGTTCGACAGTTTGGATTTCGTGCAACAGACTCACCACATCGTCGCCGGCATGGGCGTTCGTCAGGGTAACCAGTTCATATAACGTCGTCCCCAGTCCGTAGACATCGGTACGCGAATCAATCAGGTCCCCCGTACCGCGAGCCTGCTCCGGACTCATGTAGCGTAGTGTTCCGACCAGATCGCCCGTCTTGGTCAATCCAACCTCCGCTTGCACTCGGGCCAAACCGAAATCGGTAACCCACAGCTGACCATCGTTGCCCAGCATCAAATTCGATGGTTTGACGTCCCGGTGAATGATGCCGGCCGAGTGAGCCGCATGCAGAGCGCCGGCCGCCGAGGCGCCGAGCTGCGCTATTCGGCGATATCGATCGGGGCCCACCAGGGGAGCAGCGGAACGAACGTTTGCCGAGTTGCCGACCGGATCCTTACGTATCGAATCGAGAGACTGCGCCGCCGTGATGCGGCGGTCCAAGGACTCACCTTCGATCAGTTGCATGGCGTAGTAGTGGGTGCCATGTTCGTAGCCCACGGAGTAGACCGGAACGACGTTGGGGTGATCCAGGGTCGCCGCCGTTTTTGCCTCCAAGCGAAAGCGATCAATTCGCGTTTCGTCCAAGGCAGTACCGTAGGCGAGCACTTTTACGGCGACGTTCTTGTCAAGCTTCGTGTCTCGCGCTTGATAAACAATCCCCATCGCACCGCGCCCGATAATCGGTCCCAGCGAATAAGCCCCCAACAGCCTGGCGTCTGCACTCGGGAATGTCGAGCTCGAATCGCCACCCGGCGGACAGACGCGCAAGTGGACCGTCGAGCGCTGCCCAGCGCCTCGGCCGAGCCGGCTGGCTGCCCCCGGGCCGCAGTTCGCGGCCGTGCGGATCAGTTCAAGTCCACGAAGATAATGCTGGAGTGTTTCCGCGATCTCTTGGTTTTCTGCCAGCAGGAGTTCGGTATCGACGTGCCTTCCCTCTTCGACATCGATCATGTAGTGATCCAAAATCTGGACCAATCGCATCTGATCTGCAGGACTTAGGCCATCCAGTAGTGGCAGCCCATCCGCATCTTGAATCGTCTCCGCGAAACCACTGTCTGAAATGTCGTCCACGGTATCAGCCATGGTCGATTCGCTGGTCGCACTGGAATTATGAATCATGCCGAGACTCCACGTCATAGAGTTGCCGCAGTCTTTGAATGGCTCGCAACCACAGAAGTCGCGCGGCCAGCGGAGTACGACTGAGTTGCTGCGAAACGGCTTCGAAACGTAGCCCTTGAAAGTTGCGGAGCACAATCACCTCTCGATAGTGCGGCGGAAGCCGAGCCATCAACGCGGCGATCCGCTGGCTGTCTTCGTCACGAGAGAGAGTCGCACTGGGCGATGGATCGCTCGTTACAAGCAGCCGGCGGAGCCCCCCATCACCGGATGCGACGCAACGAGTCATCGCGTCAATAGACACTTCCCGACGAGCATCGCGTTTGTTGCTCAGATGCTGGTCCATGGCGTTGAGCAGCTTGTGAGACAAGATGGTGCGCAGCCACGAAGTGAACTCTGCAGGAGTCTTCCCATGGAAATCGGCGAAGTCTCGGTGGGCAGCCAACATGGTTTCCTGAACCACGTCCGACGGACTGACGCGCTGCGTCAGTTTGCCATGTAGCTGCGATGCCGCTAGCAAACGCAGATACGACCGATACGATTCGAGCAGATCCCCGACCGCCTCCGGAGTACCCTCTCGAGCTGCCACAAACGCCTCGTCTCGCGATTGGGACTGAGTCGCGTCTAAGTTCGGCACGTTGCAGTGTCTCTTACTTTGGAACCGTAAAACCGGATGGAAGCACTCCGGGCGTCGGCAATTCACCCACCAGTTATCTCACCTGCGGCAGCCATGCTTCAGTGCCCCAGCGCGGGGTCCGCCAGTCCTTGCCATTTCGACGCCTCGTCCCTTGGTTATCTCGCAGGATCGCAACGGCCAACCACAAGTCAAGCGTCCCCCGCCTTTGTCCAGCGGGGCTCCAGCCTAGGAGAACGTGCAATAGCACTACGCATTCCGTAGGAGCAATTTGCGTAAAAGTCTGTCGCATCAGTCGCCACCTAGCTGCTGGAGCCCCACAACATTGAGAGAGCCACTTCTCCCTCAACGCATCACACGGTCGGTCTAATCCCTGCCAGCAGACTGCTCATGGGTAGGTTTGGCATACCACCGGTCTGCGCAATCAACTCGCTCGGATCGTCCACGATCACTCCGGCGGTCACTTGGCCGGAGTGGAAGGCCAAATCATCGCCTGCACCCAATCTGAGCCGTACGCGCCCATTGACCGTCGCCAGCTCGCCAATCGATACGGTGTCATCCCCCTCTCCGGCAACCACGTTGACGTGGGATTCAAACATGCCGTTCAAGCCCAGGTCGTTGTCTCCCCGGCCCAGTCGGAGAGTCGAGCGCCCGTCAATGGCTGCAGTCGCAAGAACGTCTACCAAGTCGGAATCACCGCCGCCGCGATAGTACAACGACCCGGCGACACTCCCTCCGATGAGCGTCGTATTGTCGCCGCCGCCGGCGCGTATCGCGACGCGACCGCCTACCTCGGAAGAATCCCCCAGTTCTATCAGGTCCTCACCCTCTGAAGCATAGATGGTCAGACTGCGCTGAATGTTCCCCTGGATGTCGACCGTATTGTCGCCATCGCCCAAGAACGCCATCAGGCTTCTCCCGACAACGACCCCATCGTAGACCTCCAAGGAATCGTCACCTTCGCCACCGAGAAACTGCACACTACCGCCGGTAGCTCCATCGGCCAAAATCAAGCGATTGGTACCATCTCCAAGATCGACGAATACGCGATCGACGCTGGCTCCGGCCAGTCTCATCTCCACCGTATCGTCCGTTGCCCCGTCTCCGCTATCTATCTGAACCCGAATGTCATCATTGACCCCGGTCAGGGCTACCACGAGTTCACCGTTGTCCCATATATCAAATGTATCCGCACCCGTTGCCACGATTTCCACGTTGCCATCCGGCGTGCCGGTAACAGCGAGATCGCCATCGATTACTTCTGCAGCTACCGTTAGCAGACGTCGGTCTTCGAGTCGCTCCAGCGTGCGGCCAAGATTCCTTCGCATGGTCATCATCCTCAAGTGAGATAGGTAATTGTCGTCCCACGCCTCCAAGTCGCGCGTGGTCGCCTCCAGAACCATGGGCAGCATCCGCACCAAGTCGTTTCAAGTTTCTTGAGGAAAATTCTGAAGAAAACCTGGAACGCGGATTCGCGTACCTAATGCGGCAGCGGACCGCTATCATTCACTTGGTGGCCGCCCCCAGCCTAGAAGGGCCACAATCGCGGAAACCGGTCCCTTCTGTTCGCTGAGCGAATATTTCGCTAGCCTTGAATGCGATTGGATACATGAGCCACGAGAGCCCAGCAGCATCCAAAGCCAAGAAAGTGCCGCATGCCTGATTCCGTTAAGATCGACGACACCTTCGCCGAAGCATTTCCGATGACAGCCACCCGTCTGATCATCACCGCGCTGGACCAGGAACTCGCCAACATCGCTGCCGGGGAATTTTGTGGCAATGCATCGAGTGTCATTGGGTGTGACGCAGAAGCGGGCGTCGAGCGAGTCTTCGATGCTAGCGACACTCCGGATGGACGTCCCGGAGTCTCCGTATTGGCATTTGCATTCAATAGCCAAGCGCTCGAAAAGGCTGTCACGGCACGCGTTGGGCAAAACGTGTTGACCTGCCCAACGACCGCCTGCTACGCAGGCTTGGAAAGCGATTCAAAAGACAACCGAATCAAAGTCGGTGCTCAGCTGCGGTTCTTTGGTGATGGTTACCAGTGCTCGAAGAAACTCGCGGCGCGACGGTTCTGGCGAATCCCCGTGATGGATGGTGAATTCTTGTGCGAAGACGTCTCCGGCACCGTCAAAGGAATTGGTGGCGGAAACCTGTTGGTCTGCGGACGTAGCCAAACCGAGACACTTAGCGCCGTGCGGGCCGCAGCGACTGCCATCAACGGGCTCGATGACGTCATTCTCCCATTCCCAGCCGGCATTGTGCGCAGTGGCTCCAAAGTCGGCTCAAAGTACGCTCAGCTCAAAGCAAGCACGAACCACAGGTGGTGTCCTACGCTAAATGGTCAAACGGAAAGCGACCTGCAAGAGGGCGAGAACGCCGTGTACGAAATCGTGATCGACGGTCTCTCGGAATCGGCGCTGGCGCGGGCCATGACGGTGGGGCTTCAGATCGCTTCGACCATGCCGGGTGTCCTTCGAATCTCCGCGGGCAACTATGGAGGCAAACTTGGGCCCCATCATTTCCATTTACATCAACTCTCGGAAACTCAGAGCCCCACTTAAAGAATTGCCCCCTGCCGAGACGAATTAGGTGTGGCCTGCTACGGCTGCGCGGATCTGACTCGCGGTCGAT
>JANQJJ010000388.1 GCA_028281725.1 Pirellulaceae bacterium
TGGTAGCGGCTGGCTTGCGGGAGGTAGCTGCCCTCTTGGCCGAAGTTCGGCTCGCCGCCTTCTTCTTGGCTGGCCCTTTAGCTACGGCGGATTTTTTCCCCTTGGTAACTACTCGCGCTTTGGAAGCAGGGGCTTTTTTCGCAGTGGCTCGCGCACCTACCTTGCTTGCCTTTTTCTTGGTAGCCGTAATGGTTCTACTGCTGGGGCGAGTCTTTCGTCCGGCTGATGTCGATTTCGTCTTGGTCGAACGCTTTTTCGGTGCCAAGGTCTTCGTCCCGTCAACTTAGGGGGTCTCAAGCTTGGGAATAGTAGGCAAATCCCCAATTCGTGTCAAACTGAGTTTTCTACTTTAGGTCAAACGCAATGGCGTCATAGGGACATGGTCCGTTATAACGGCGAGTTAGGCGCGTTTGCTTCACCAGCTAGTTCTCCAGATTTTAGTTACTATAGGGTATAAGTTATGGCCGGCACAGCGTTGGCAAAAGGCGGGATAAAGGCACTTTCTAGCGGAGTTGCCTATCAACGCTGCCTCAATCCTTTGTGCGGAGCAACATTGGATGTGGGCCAATTTAGAACCGCTTGCGAACGATGCGGCGACCTACTCGATATTGAATACGATTGGGCTCGAATTCCGGTTCCCAAGCAGCTGTCCGAATTTGAACAAATGTGGACGCGGCGTCACGAACCCCTCCGATTTAGCGGTGTGTGGAGGTTTTATGAACTGCTTCCCTTCGCTCCACCCGATAAGGTGGTTACCGTCGGCGAGGGGCAGACGCTGCTCCAGCAGGCCAACGACGTCGCGAAGTTTGTCGGGTTGGATGCCGGGCAACTCTACCTTCAATACGAAGGGATGAATCCGTCCGGCAGCTTCAAAGACAACGGCATGTGTGCTGCATTCAGCCATGCGCGACTGACCGGCGCCAAGCGTGCCGCCTGCGCCTCAACGGGCAATACGAGCGCTTCGCTATCCATGTACAGTTCAGTGACCGGTCTGATGAAGGCCCTGATTTTTATCGGCAGCGGCAAAATTTCTTACGGCAAGCTCTCGCAGGCACTTGAGTATGGTGCGCTTACCGTGCAGATTGCCGGTGACTTCGACGATGCCATGATTCGCGTCCGTGAGGTTTCTCAAGATCTGGGCATCTATCTGGTCAATAGTATCAATCCGTTTCGCCTGGAAGGTCAGAAGACGGTCATGCTACGCGTGTTAGAGGCACTGCGCTGGCAAGTTCCCGACTGGATCGTCGTACCGGGTGGAAACCTTGGAAATTCCAGTGCGTTTGGCAAAGCGTTCATGGAGCTGAAGCAACTGGGCCTGATCGACCGACTGCCGAGGCTGGCGGTCATCAACGCGGCCGGCGCAGATACCCTATTTCAACTCTATGAACGACGCGGTTTGCGATGGAATGGTGGCAAACCTGACATGGCGATCACTTGCAACTATTATGATGATCTGGATAGCCGCAAGTCGAAGGCAGATACGATTGCCAGCGCCATCGAGATTAACCGCCCGGTCAATCTGAAGAAGTGTTTGCGGGCGTTGGATGTTTGCGATGGCACGGTGCGCAAGGTAAGCGATCAAGAGATCCTCGATGCGAAGGCTCAAGTAGGAGCCGGTGGCATTGGCTGTGAACCGGCAAGTGCGGCGAGCGTTGCCGGCGCCAAGCTACTCCGGCAAGAGGGGGTGATCGCCCCATCGGATCGCGTGGTATGCATTTTAACAGGTCACCAGTTGAAGGATCCAACCGCAACGGTTGCTTACCACACGACCGATCAAGATCAGTTCAACGAAGTGCTTGGCAGTCGCGGTGTGAGCCGGGCTTCGTTTGCCAATCGAGCGATCGCTGTACCCAATGAACTCGATGCAATCATTCGAGCCATTCAGTTGTACAGTTAGCGCACGTGAGAGCCGGCCGTCAGGCGTTTGGCGTGCGTGTTACACCAGGGCCGAGAACGTCGTTTGGTCAATCGTCGATGCGTAGGCCTTGGCTGCGGTCGTAGCCGAAAAAGTTCTATGCGGCTCGCTTTCGGATTCTACGGGCTTTCGCGTTTCGCTCTGCTCCTGTTGCAACTGGGCGCGCGCCTGCTGTTCCATTTGGGTTGCCGCGGCGGCTACGGAACGATCGGCCGAAGAGGGTTCGGCTGGGGCGAGAGCCGCTGCGCGGACTGTCTGGGCTTTGCGTAGCGTCGCTTCCGGGTCACCTTCGACCGGTGAAGCGTCGATTTGCACCTCGCCGCCAACGGCGTAGCGCCGCCCGTCAGGTCCTTTTTGATACGAGTAGGTTGGACCACCGCGCAAGTAGGGTCCTGCCGCGGCCACGTGAGCTTGTTCGTGCGTCCGAACTTCTCGGTCCCGAGCTTGCAACTGCTCGACCTGCTGTGCCGCCTCGTCAGACAGCTCACCGAGGTACTTTTCCGCCTCGGGCGATAGCTCCAGGGTATCTGCGGCAGTCTCGCTCGCGCCGGGCACTTTTTGAGCTGCTGTCGGCTGCGCAGCGGGCGACGGCTTCTGCGCTGACGCAACAGAAAGTCGTGTTGGAACAGCCAATAGTAGGGGTTGAATGACCATCAGATGAATGTAGCCCCAAGTTTCGGACAGACTCCGCTATTCCAGATCGGTCGCCCAACCTGGTTTTTGAAGTGAATTTGCCGTCGCATTGAGTCTATCGGTCGTAGGGATTAAGTAGGCCGGCTGCCTGATGGTTGCCAGCCGCTCCGCCCATCGGAGCGCTTTCGTTCAGCCGGTCGTGGCGGCCGGCCCTTCGCTACCGACCTGCTCAGAACGACCACCCAGCCGCAGTCGGTTCCCGGTGGAAGCCAGCCTCTCTGGAGAGAGAGCGCCTACACGCAGCGGCTCTCCCGTCTGGCCAAATCGCTTGTCACGACTATGCTTAGTCGGCCAAGTTCCGCTAGCAACACCAGCACAGGAGTGTAGAACCCATGTCGATACGATTGGCGATTCACGGCGCAGCAGGTCGCATGGGACGAAGACTCGTTGCCTTGGGAAGCCAAGATGAGGATTTGACAGTGGCCGCCGCGGTCGACAATCCGACTCATCCCGGCATCGGCCAGGACGCGGGCACACTGGCAGGAGTGCCCGATCTTGGAATACCGCTGACGAGCACCTGGCCCGACGAAATCCAGTCGGCGATTGATTTTTCGACTCCGGACGGCTGTATGGCCGCCGTGGCTCACTGTGTCGGCGCGGGAATCCCCTTGGTCGTCGCAACAACAGGGATGACCGAAGAGCAACTAACGAAAGTCAGGCAAGCAGCGGAAAAGATTCCCGTTTGCTGGTCTCCCAATATGTCCTTGGCCGTGAACCTGACCATGCGGTTGGCCCAGCAGGCCGCGGCCGTGTTGCAGCACGTCCCGCAAGGCGTGGACGTGGAGATTATCGAACGTCACCATCGCTACAAAGAAGATGCTCCTAGCGGTACGGCGCTGAAGTTTGGTGAGCTGATCGCCGATGAAATGGGGTTGGTCGAGCATGTCCATGGCCGTCAGGGAGCATGTGGGGCCCGGACCAGAAACGAGATCGGTTACCATGCGGTGCGCACGGGCGACGATCCCGGACAGCATACGATTGTTTTCGGTATGCTGGGTGAAACCATCGAATTGCGAGTCGGGGCCACGAATCGGGATTGTTACGCGCAAGGCGCCCTCGCGGCAGCCAAATTCCTGGTGGGCAAGACGCCCGGGATGTACAATATGTTCGACGTGTTGGGTCTCTCCTAGTCGATGATAGCCCAACGTACCTAGCGTGACCCAAGATCTGGGCATGAGTTTCCGCCATGGCGAAATGCGACGAAGGGTATCTTTGCGAAGTGTGCAACCAGGAGGTCGAGCGACTGACTCAGAGCGCGTTGTATCTTCAGTACGTGATTGGTTGGATCGATCCGGAAACATTGCACACGCGTCGCGAATGCCACTTGCGGTGCCAGCCGACCTTGGCGCAGTTTGTCGACGATCAACGTTTTGATCCGCCAGTAGTCATCGAAGGTGATTTTGATCGTCGTCGGTTGGATACCCGGTTCGCCGACGAACGAGCGGATTTGGTGACGCGCGGCTATCAGCGACTGTGGGAGCTTCAGACTCGGCGCCGCGGCTTGACCGTCGTCGACTACCCCCTTCCGGAAGCCCAGCAGCGTTGGCGATGACCGACCAGACGACTCCCCACGGTCGCCGACCGCTCCGCCGCCGGTTGGTGCGTGCCGGCTGAACGACTGGTGTGCTACCAAGAGCTCGCCACCGACCTTGGCCCAGAGTGGCCTTCTTCAGGCCAAGGCAGGCTGAGCAGGAACGCGACGGAGCAGGTGCGGCATGCCCGTGCCACACGGGACCATCTTTTAGCCAAGAAGGATTAAGGTCACGGCGTATTTCGGTGTGGCATAGACCTGCCCGCCCTGCATGAGCGATGGGGAGAATCAACGTGCTTCGACGACAACGGCGGTTGCGTTGTCGCGGCCGGATTCCTCGATGGCGGAATCTACCATTTGCTGGGCCGGAGAGGTATCGTCGGAACCGTCGCGGACACAGGCCTCGATACCGCGATCCCAAAGGCCTTCAGTGACGCCGTCGGAACAGAGAATGAATTGGTCGCCCGGGTGGTAGTCGAGCACGCCGACTTGGGGATTGAGGTACCGGTGCCCTGCCCCGAGGGCTTGCGTGAGTACATTTTTTCTCGGGTGCATCCTGGCCTGACGTTCGTTCAGCTTGCCGCTGCGTCGAAGCCAGCCGACGTGCGTGTGGTCTTCGGTGATTTGCCGCATTTCGCTACCGGCCGGCAGATAGTAGAGCCGACTATCTCCGATGTGTCCGAAGTAAACTCGATTCCGGTGGAACCAAGCCAGTGTGAGGGTGGCTCCCATGTCGAGGCAATTCGCGTCGGATCTGCCTAGCTTGAGCATGTCCTGGTGGATGCTCGTAAACAATTCGATGAGGACGTCGTTGCTATACGCGGAGAACCGTTCGTCGCTCAGGCCGAACTGTTTGGGCAACTGGAGCGTGATTTTCTCCATAGAAATGCGACTTGCAAATTCCCCTGATCGTTCGCCGCCCATCCCGTCGCTAACGGCAAAGATGAAATCGACATCCTCGATCAGCGAGGCGCCTGTTTTACCCAGGTAGCGAATGCCGCGCCGGTCCAAAATCATGGCCAAGAATGCATCTTCGTTGTTGGGCCGGAATCGCCCGGGATGGGTCATACCTGACCAGCGCAGTTGCTGCGCCGCTGGGGAGACCGTTGCCGGGTCGTCTGGAACGCGGGCCGGCACATCCTGATCGAGTATCTCGGCGAATTCAAAGTCGATAACACAAAACCGGCCATCCGCGGCGCGATACGTGATGTTGCGCAGGAAAGGATCATCATGGCGAACGCCAAATTCTTCCAGCTCGGAAAAGATCTCCTGGACTCGCTCGTCTCCGATGTGTTGCACACGTGCTCCGCAGTTGGTCGTCACCATTTCCAGCGTCTCGGCGTTGGCGTCGAGCAGTCGTGGAACGAAGGGACACTTGCGATCTTCGAGGTACTTCAGCACGCGCACCTCATTCGCGAATCGCTCCTGGGCTTTGGGCCCACGAAACTGCTTCCGAACCTTTCCATCAAAGCCGATGCGTACCAAGGCTCGCTGTGTGTTTTTCGCTTCGTGCATCTTGTCTATTCGCTGACGGAAAACGTGTTCTGAAAACGGGGCAGAGCCTCTCCCAGCACCCGGGATTGGTAACGAACTTGCATGGGGTCCAAAGGGGCGCGGTATGCATAGAGCACGCTTCCTGAGACCGAGCCATCCCATGTTCGGGAGGGCGTGGTTCGAAAGTAGGGGCCGCCTGAAGCACAACGCAAAAACGCCGCACAGAGAGCTGTGCGGCGCTTAGTTTATCATGTCGTTTGACCTGCAGCGGCCGACCGACAAAGGTTTTCTTTTTCGCACCGCCTAGTTTTCGTCAGCTGACCTGAGAAAACATTGACGGCACGAGGCAGGTGCCGGTGCGGCTCGTACTAGCCAACCGTTTGAATGGTTTTGAGAATACGCGAAACGATCTTGTACGGATCCGCCTGCGAATTCGGACGACGATCTTCCAAGTAGCCTTTGTACCCATCGTTAATGAAGGCATGCGGGACGCGGATCGAAGCGCCGCGGTTGGCAACACCCCAGTTGAACTTGTCGATCGACTGCGTTTCATGCAGGCCGGTCAGACGCAAGTGATTGTCCGGTCCGTAAGCGGCAATGTGCTCATTGGCATACTTCTCGAACGCGCCCATGAGCTTGTTGAAGTACTCTTCGCCACCCTGTTCACGCAAGAACTTGGTTGAGAAGTTCGTGTGCATACCCGAACCGTTCCAGTCACCTGCCACGGGTTTGCAATGCCATTCAATGTCCAAGCCGTACTTTTCGCAGATGCGAAGCATTAGGTAGCGAGCCATCCACAAATCATCACAGACCTTTTTTGAGCCTTTAGCAAAGATCTGGAATTCCCATTGGCCTTTGGCGACTTCGGCGTTGATGCCTTCCAGGTTGATTCCTGCGTCCAGGCAGGCATCGATGTGATCTTCGGTGACTTGACGAGCAACGTCGCCAACGTTCTTGAAACCAACGCCCGTGTAGTACTGTCCTTGAGGTCCGGGAAATCCCTCCGCAGGAAAGCCCAGGGGCTTGCCATCCTTCATGAAGAAGTACTCTTGTTCGAAGCCAATCCATAGATCAGGCTCTTCGTCGACCGTGGCACGGAAATTCGATGGGTGGGGAGTCAGGTCAGGCAGAAGGACTTCACACAGAACCAGGAAGCCATTCTTGCGGCTCGAATCAGCGTAAAGTGCGACGGGTTTGAGCATGCAGTCGGAGCTGCTGCCTTCTGCCTGCTCGGTGGAACTTCCATCGAAGCCCCACATCGGACAATCATCAATGGACGAAGGTGCGGAATCAACCACCTTGGTTTTACTTCTTAGATTTGGTTCGGGCAGGTAACCATCGTGCCATACGTACTCGAGTTTGAATTTGCTAGCTGAGGACATGCGATGCGTTCTTCTTCTGAAAGACCATGTTGGCAGGAAAGACACTCGGCCGATCCAATCGTGGATCTGCCGGGCGAATCGCTCCCAATCCGCCTTCCAAGAGATCAATCATCAACGGCCGATAGTGTGAACAGACACGCGCTCCATGGCGGGTTACGATCCGTTGTTCGCCCCAAACCCCTACCCCTGGTTGGCGACGAACGAGCCACAGAAAATTAACCGACTGACAAGCGCATCTCGTCCGCGACAACTTTTCTCTTGGTAATGTCGCCGAATAAGCTAACACGGTGTATGAAAGCCATCAAGTTCCCGTTAAGTCTTGGCTGGTTTGCCAAGATTTACTCTCGCGCACCGGCAGCCGGGCGGTCGCAGTCGGCGAAGTGGTAGGGTCCGCTTCAGTACGGACTATGTTGCCGTTATCTGTCATTGCAGGCGTCGATTGTCTCCTTGTCGCAGCCCTCGGCCACGCAGTCTTTCTGGCATGGCGAAGTTAACGACGATCTTTCCACCGAATTGGATTCGTCTGGTTGAGAGCCAGATTGCATCCGGCGCCCCAACTCGCGGCAAGCCGCGTCGGGATCTGAGCATAGTGAGCAAGAGGGCTGGCCATCCGGATCCGCTCCGCCGGCCAGTCCGCCACAACTGCCGCTGATTTCGCGGCGACCGAGCATCACGCCAACGGCCATCCCGGTGATCACCAGCACGAAAACGCCAAACGTCACTGCAAACACGATCATCAGACTCATCGTACGACTCCCGTTGGCACTGTGGGTTCGGTTTCCGGAAACAGTTGCCGGAAACGACTTGAGGCGGCGTGTCGAAAATCATCCTTTTCCCGAGCGATCAGGAAGACCGCCCAGCCATTTTCTTCAGCCAGGCGCTGACCGTCTTCGAAGCCAGCGGACATCATGCTGGTGGCGATGGCATCCGCCTCGGCACAGTTGTCGGCAACTGCGGACGCTGAAACAATGGGATCTTTGGCAGGCCAGCCAGTCCGAGGATCGATTGTGTGCGCAAACCGCTCGCCCTCGAGTTCGATGAAGTTGCGATAGTCTCCACTGGTGGCCAGCGCCTGATCGCTTAGCCCAATGACTTCATGTGCCGACCGTTCCCATTCTGCGGGACGTTCGATGCCCAGTTGCCACCGCTTCCCATCCAGCCGCGTTCCACGGGTACGCACTTCACCGCCAATTTCCACCATGTAGGCTTGCAATCCCATGGTGTCCAGCACCGCAGCCACGCGGTCGACACCATGGCCTTTGGCGATGGCAGATAGGTCTACTTGCAAATCGGCCTGCGTCTTTCGTAGGGCAGGTGGTTCCAGGCGCACTTCTAGCTTGGCGAAGCCGATTTTTTCAACCGCCGATTGGATTGCCGTTTGGTCGGGCATGGCCGGTGGCCGGTCTCGCGGGCCGAATCCCCAGAGGTCGACCAGTGGTCCCACCGTGACATCAAACGCCCCGCCGGTTTTTACGGAGATCTCTTGTGCCAAGTGAACGACCTGAGCCGTCTCGGGCGAGACGTCGAACCAGTCGCCGGTCTGCTGCGCGTTGAATTTCGAGAGTTCCGAAGAATCGATGTAGGTCGACATCTGCAGATTGACTTGTTTTAGCTCGGCTTGCACTCGACCGGAGATTTCCACCAGGTCGGGCATATCGGCAGCGGGCACGATCTTGATCGAGTAAGTCGTCCCCATGGTCTGCCCGGCAAGCATCTGGACGACCGGTACCGGATGCGGTTTGCAGCCTGAAATCAAGAGCGAAGCCGCAGGCAAGCTCAACGCCAACGCGGTGCAGAGGCGAGTGATGGGGAGTGACCTGTTCATGGCCAATCGGGTCGATCTCCTTGCACGCAGTCGGGGCTGAAGAACATGGCCGAGTTCCTTTCGCCTTATTCTTCGTGGAATCACCGGGCTTCTTGGACCATCACGCAGCGCCATCCACCGACCCTGACAGGCTAGTGGTCTGTCCAAGCTTAATCTTTGGGTCGGGTAAAGGGGTCAGGAGTCAATTGTGCACAGCACCCGAAGGGCCGCTGGCGGCAATTGACTCCTGACCCCTTTACCCAA
>JANQJJ010000389.1 GCA_028281725.1 Pirellulaceae bacterium
TTGGGTAAAGGGGTCAGGAGTCAATTGCCGCCAGCGGCCCTTCGGGTGCTGTGCACAATTGACTCCTGACCCCTTTACCCGACCCAAAGATTAAGCTTGACAGACCACTAGCTGGACAGCGCTTACTTGTTTCGCTGCCGCCGACCGGCGGAGCGGTTGGCGATCATGGGATTTTACGAAAATTAATTGACAGATCTCAAATAGTTGAGCAACGGAGCCATCTGTTCTGCGGACACCTGCTGCTCCAGCCCCACCGGCATCAACGAGGTGCCACTGTTTCTCAATAGCTCGATTTCTTGCCTCCGAATCACGTGCATTTTTCCACCTGCTTCGGCCAGTACAATTTGAGTCGCGGATTCGTCTTGAATAATCCCGGCAAAAGTGCGCCCGTCGGTAAGTAGTACCGAGTAGCTAACGTACTTTGGGTCCACTTCTCGGTTCGGGTCGAGAATTGCTTCCATCAACTGCTGAGGCGTCTTATCACGCAGCTGATTCAGCGGCGGTCCCACATCACTTCCTACGCCGCCGAGCCGATGGCATTGGGCGCACGCTTTCTGAAAGACATCGCGTCCCAGCTGCTCTCGCCCAGGTACCGAAATGCTCTCTAGCTGACGAGTATAATTCTCGATCACAGCCGCTCGATCGGCGGCCACGCCAGCCAGCAGAGTCTCAAAGCGTTTCGCAAGCTGCCGGTTCCGATCGCCGACCAGTCGCTGGCGAAGATCAGGCGGAATCTGTGAAGGGAGGACGTCTCGCGCGTCGAGCGCGTCGGCAAGCCTGATCGTGGAGGACTGGCGTTCGGTCAGCGCCCGCAGACTTGCCAGCTGCAGGGCAGGCGTCATCGACTGGAAGCGATCCAGCAGCAAATCGGCCAGCGACTCGTGATTAGCCCAGGCCAAGTTCCCGATAGCAGCTCGCTGCGCTGTCTCCGTCATCGCCGGCTCGAGCAGACGTTCTGCCCACCGCAACTGCGCCTCCGGTGGGAGCAGACGTAGCCAAGTGTAGCGGCTCGAGTCGCCACCGGCGTTTGTTACCTCGTGCTCGATCAGAGCCGTAATCCTCTCCCGCTGCTGGACGTCCAGCGTACCGAGCAGACGTTGCGCGTCGGTCGCAGAGGGCAATTCACTAATCGCGTCTAACCAGAGCGCCTGCTTCTGCGCGTCATGGCTACTGAGTTGTTTTGCGATCTCGCCCGCCAAGCTCTGGTCCCGGTCAAGCTGCTTGGCCCAAACCGGCAACAGCAGGCGCAGCCAACTCGCAAACGCGCCGCGCGGCAATCGAGCTGCCGACGCACCATGCAACAACGCCCAACTTTCGTTACCCGCGGCATTCGCAATGACTGCTCGCACCAGGCTGTCTTGTGCATGGATGAGCAACCCACCTAACAATTGGGAACGCTCCGCGGATGGAAGCTCAGAGGCGACCAACGCCATTTCCAATTGGATTCGCGGATCTTCTGTCGAGACCCATGGCTGCAAATCGTCTGCTAGCTCTGCGGCCAATCCCTCTTGCCCAACGAGTCGAATCGCGTGTTGCACGACCCTCGCGTGTTCGGCAGACAACAGTTTTCGAATGAGATCCTTGGTACAGAAGCCCTGACGACTGGCGATGCCCATTGCCAGGATCCTACCCTCGGGCGAGCCCGATAACATGGCCTCCCGTAGTTCGCTACGAACATCCTCGGTACCGCGTTCAATCAACAGCTGGCTTGCCATTCGGCGCTGCCATGCCACGGGGTGGGACAGGCGCTGAACCAGTTCCTTCGATGTCAGGCGACTTGGTGATGCCGGGATTTCCGTATGGGCGCCTTTCGGTACGAGTCGCCAGATGCGACCACGATCCCGACCGCTGGTCAGGTCCAAATGTTTCTTAATCATCGGCGGCAAACTCTTGGGATGCTCGATCACTTCGCGGTACATGTCGGCGATGTAGAGGGCTCCGTCCGGCCCATCGCCCAACTGGACTGGCCGAAACCAGGTATCGCTGGACGCGAGCAACTCCGTCGTCTCATCCATCCGCTGCCCGGTCCAAAACAGCCCTTGGTCAACCAGGCGTTTTCGATGGACGAGATTGCTACCGACGTCGCAGATCAGGGCGGTATCGTGCTCGCCATCGCCGAAACCCGCCTCGCGGTCCATGATCCATGTGCCTGTGGCACCGGTGAAGTAACCTGCCGCACGACCGCCTCCTTCGACCACTCCAGCAACAATCCCACTGACGCGCAGCCGTGTACGCACGATCCGCCACGGCTCCACCGGACTGATGCGAAACACCTCCGCTTGCGGACCATCCTCGGCGATGCTCCGTCGCGTACTGGGCAAGGCCACGCCCGAGGAATGGCCGCTCAGCCAGCTGTCGATGTCTATAACCTGCTGAAGATGGTCGCTATTGCTGGTTACAAACTTGTCCCCCCAGCGATTGAAGGAAAGGCCATGCTGTCCACCACCACTTTCGGCGCGCAGCGTTTTGCTCAGCGGATCGATGGCAAAATCTCGTCGCCCCAGCAACTCCTGCGCGTCCTCGCCATGGGCAAGCTGCCGAATATTAGCTCCACTGCTACTGGTCGCACCGTGAATCCACCCGTCGCATCCCCAACGGAGACTATTGACCAGTCCCTGCACATTGCTGCGACCAAAACCGACAAACCAGTCTTCCTGGGTGTCGCTCACTCCATCATCGTCCGTGTCTCGATACCAAGTAATCTTCGGTGCCTCGGCGACCAACACGCCATCTTTCCAGGGCCAGATCGCCGTCGGCCATGACAGCCCATCGACAAAGGTGGAGCGATGGTCCATCTGCCCGTCGCGATTCGCATCGACTAGCAATGCAATCCTTCCGAGACGTTCGGTCGGCTGCTCACTGTAACCACGCATTTCGACTACGAACAGTCGGTCGCGGGCGTCAAACGCGAAGGCAACCGGGTCGGTAACCAGCGGTTCTGCGGCAACCAGTTCCAGCCCAAATCCGTCACTCACGCGGAAACTCGCTAGTGCCTGGTCGGGTGTCTTCGGCGGGATACGCGGCAACTCCGCCGAGTAGTCCTTGTTGACCGAGTCCCGAGTAGTCCTGGGCTGCCCCCAGATACTCGGAGCCGTTGTTATGCAGATCAAAATTACCCATAGCGGGAACACAAGTCGTTTCATCACAGGCTCAAAGGTTGGTGGGTAGCAATGCGTGTCTTCCGAGGTCAGCAGCCTCACGTAATCCTGCAGTATAGCAGTCCCGTTTCTGGTGATGTCTAAAGCTGTTAGACTCGACGGTCACTTGCAGCCGGACACTGAAAATGGATTTCCCTCTGTTTCTGAAAATTCTCAGTAACGCTCTCCTCTTGGCCATTGGTATGGCCACTCTGCTGACGGTGGCCTTCGTGATCGCCTACTTCATTCTAACTCGCAGGCTCACCCGCAGGATGCGCGAGACGGTTGGCGAAATGGAGGCAATGCTTTCTCGAACGATCGATGCGACCGATTCTTCGGCGCTGGCCATTCACGCAGAGACTGGTACCGTCCCTCCCATGCGGATCGCACTGGAAACGACTGGAGAATCTTTCTGGACAGAACACACGCTGAGCAGTCAGATCGATGACTGGCTGCTAGATCACAGTTTTATCCATGCCGGCGATTACACCATCGCGCAGTTGGGCGGAGAGCACCTACGGACCTACGTCAGCGAAGATAGGCAACTGGTCGCCGCGATTCGCCATGCACCCGGTGATGAAGAACCTTACGTCGAGTTCTGCTTTGATCTCGGCCAAGGCAGACGCGGTGGCGTGAGCAATCCGCCTGACTCAACCGTCCAGTTACCGCCGGAAGCAATTGGCAAACATTTTCAGGATCAGCTAAGCAACCGGTTTGAATTGCTGAGCCAAATGTGGTTGGAAGCCAAGGAGCTAGTCGACCTGCATGAAGTACGGCGCGTCGATCCCGATGGCATGGCACAGTTCTTTGAGGAAGCGCATGCGATTGAGATGGATTGTCGCATCGAGCAGGGCGGAGTGACTGAGGATGAGATTCGTGCCGCCTTCGTCGCCCAAGGCATCGAGCCCAACGAAGAGGACGTCGCGATCATCCAAGCGGAGTGGCAAGAAGCCATCCAGCGACATCTACTTGACTTCTCGCAACGAGGACAAGACCAATGCGATTCTGGACAAGATATCCTGATCGTTTACAACGGCAGCCCACACAGCTACCTGCTCAGTCGGATTCGCGATTTGTACGACCAATTTGCCTCGTCAACCAGTGACACCCTGTCGGATGACCCGCCGGCAGATATCGGAAAAGAACTGAGTGCATTGCTCGAAAAATTTTCGCCGCGCGAGGCCATTGCCAGACTGCGACCCTTGCTACCGGCCGCCTGGCGATACGACCTGATCGATCAGATCCACAGCCCGATCGAGGCGGACTTGTACCGTTTGCCCGCGCCATAGAGGCAGGCTACCCCAACGACCATCAAGAAACCTGCCGAGAGTCCGCTTTAGTTCGTGGGGCTGAGCCAGCTCAGGTGATGGGCGAAATGTACGAGCTGCAGTTTTTCGGCTGTCGCCTTGTCCATCTTGCCGAACACCGGCGAGCTGCAAATTGGACCGTCATGCCTCCGAAAGAGATCGATCGCTTCTTCCAGTTGTCGTATCGCATCTTCGGTCGCCGCGGAGTCATCGGTACTGTCATACACCGTCTGCGGTGCCGTCGGTACACCATCGCCCATCTTGCCAGTGGAAATAATCTTTCGCAACATCCCAGGTCCAACCGTGTTACGCATCACGGCCATCATCAGCCGCATGGGCAAGGGCGCTTTGGGAAAGCCTTCCACCGGGAATCGAAGCCAATCATTCAAGTGCCTGACGGTCTGTCCCAGGTTCCACTTTCCACAGGGAGTGCAACCGGCCGACAACAGACGCAGGTCCGCGAGCACCGCATCCCAGTCTGCAAACTGAAGCTCTCTTCGTTGTGCCATGGGTAGGTCTCCTTCTCGTCTCGCCGCCTGCCTCCAATGATTGTGAGGCCAACTCCTTTCGATTGTATCGAAGTAGCGGGCATTGTAACGGCTTTCCACCGAGTGACGCGACGCGGCAAATCGTCCCTACCTGAGGACAGGCTGGGCAAGATGCACCCGACTGGCGCACATTCCTGAACCATTAACCAACGCATCGCAGAACCGGCCAGCTCGCGAAGCCGCCAACCAAGCTCGGAACGATGGATTGGCCGCACTGTAGACGGGGGCGGGTTAAGCGGGATTGCGCAGTGCGGCACGACGAGCGGGTTTGCTGACGACCTGGAGAAGAGGCACGGTGGTTGGGCCACCATGAAAGGTACGTCCTGTGTCGAGATAGTGGTCAAACACGAAGGCGCCGTTTTTTGCGTTGCCTGCTCGCAGGCAACGTAAAATAGCCGGGCTGCCGCACTCCGGACATCGGACTCGCAATCCGTGACTATCCAGAATCTGATGGACCATCTTGGCGAATGCCTGATTCTCTGCCAACGAGCCAAATGCCCAGCCGTGGAACTGTTGCAGTCGCGCTTCAATGCTTCTGCGGATCTGCGACTGAATCGACTCGACTTCTCCGGAGAGTTGCTCCAGTTGCTCGACAGCCTGGCCGAGCGTGGCCGCTGGCATCGTCATTCGGCGTTTGAGCCCGCCATAGACCCGCTGGGCAATCAACTGCGCGCCACGCAGATAAAGCTGCTTTTGGGCTTGGCCCATAGATTGGGTGGTTTCGGCAAGCACAATCTCAAGCAGCGCTATGGGCTCACCTAAATGCAAAATGGGGCCGAACAGCAGCGGATATCCGGTCGGGTTATGACTGCCCGCCGCCTCCTTCTTCTGACCGGAGACAGCTCGCCGCGCTGCCGGTTCAGCGAGCATGGGCTGTTTCTGCTGCCAAGCCAACTGCACGAGCCGTTCATGCTTTTTTTGTTCGGCGACGGAGCTAAGCAGCTGGTCCATTTGATACCGCACGCCAAAGACGGCACCACTAGCGCCCTGCGCCTTCATCCAGGCAACGGCAGCCGAGCCCCCAAACAGCTCGCATAGCTGAGGCAACAGACGCTCCAAGAATGTCTGAAGCGGCAGATCTCCGTCAACCAGCTTGCCCAACTTCCTAACCTGCGATGCAGACGGACCCCCTTCATCGTTAGGAAGATTCTGAAGTGCTTGCTGGAGAACCTGAACGTCCATTTCGATGGGGATCTTCCTTCCGTACGAGTTGAGTCAGCTGCCAATCCAAGTGACATCCAGCATGTCTCAATCGAAAAAGTTTGCAATCACTTGTCAGCCCAAACGGCCACGATCGATTACCGGGAAGCGGAGTCCACGACAGTTGCATCGGTTGGGGCGCCTGGAGACGGGCTGTGGCGGCTTGGATGCTGCGATGGTGACCCGAGTTCCCGGTCGGCTGCCGAATAACTTTGGCAATCAGAAAAACCGGATTTTTGTGAAACCCGGTATTTCCTCTCCCCAACGGCTCTGTTTATACTCTTGGTACAACCATTCGGCAATGGCCACCCGACGGCCGCGCTGAAGAAACGTTCAAATCGAGCCCAAAAACATGGAAAACAGGGAACTTTGGCACCCAGCGGCTCTCCAAGCCAGAGCTGCCAGCATTCGGATTGGGCCATCGGGGCGGTTGCTGATTGGTATAACCGCTACGGCTGAACCCCACTCGGTGAGCAACTTGGTCAAGCGTTGCTGCCAACTCTTGAAGTTGCCGGGTCGCCGCTTAACGTCGGATTTATTGGAACCCAATTTCTGAGTAACAGCCCCGGGCGATATGCCAGACGCAAACGACCAACCCACTGCCAACTAACGCTTAATCGAAGACTTGTATGTCGACCACACCATCCCAAGAAACGGTTGAACAAACCAAGCAGCAGATCCGCACTCTGATCAATGAGATTGCGGAGCTTTCGCGATCTGAAATAGCGTCCGAAGAGTATTACCCGGCCGTGCTGAAGCGAATCGTCGATGCGCTCGCAGCTGTAGGCGGGGCAATCTGGCTGTTGGACGAGGAAGGCCAACTGAGGCTCAGCTATCAGATCAATGTCAACCAGAATTTGCTCGAGACCGACGGAGAGGATGCGGCCAAGCATGCCAAATTGCTGTCGCGACTATTCACACGCGGCCAATCGGAGTTGGTCCCAGCGCACTCGATGCTGGGTGAAGATCAGCAGGAAGGCAATCCGTCTCAGTATTTGCTCGTGGTTTCGCCGCTCTCGGGAGGAAAGCAGACGACCGGTTTAATTGAGGTCTTCCAGCGTCCCGATTCGGCACCAAACATTCAGCGCGGCTATCTGCGTTTCCTTGATCAGATGGCTGGATTGATCGGCGAGTGGCTCAAGGGCCACACGCTGCAGAAGGTCTCGGACCGGCAAGTGATGTGGCAGCAAGCGGATCATTTCGCCCGGCTGGTCCACGACAACCTCGAACTGCGCGATACGGCGTTCACCATCGCCAATGAGGGGCGCCAATTGATCGGTTGCGATCGAGTCAGCGTGGCGATCAAAAAGGGGCGCAAATGCAGGGTGACGGCCGTTAGTGGTCAAGACACGATCGAAAATCGTTCCAACATTGTTTCTGCCTTGAACGTCCTCTCGACACGCGTCGTCTCCGCAGGGCAGTCGCTCTGGTATGATGGCTCCGTCGAAGATTTGCCGCCGCAGCTGGAAGAAGCCATTGAGGATTACGTCGATCTTTCTCACGGTCGTTCCATTGCGGTGCTGCCGATTCGCAGACCTGAAAAGGTCGTTGAAGGAGACGTGCAGTCCAAGGAGACCGTGCAGCGAGAAGATCTCTCCAGTCGAGAGATTATCGGTGCTTTGATTGTAGAACAAATCGAGAGTCAAGTTCCTGCGGACACGTTGCGGTCACGCTGTGATCTGGTTTATGAGCATGCTGCCCGCGCGCTCAATAACTCCATGAGCCATACGGACCTTTTTCTCATGCCGGTGTGGCGCTTTCTTGGTCGCGCCACATGGCTCTTCCGAGGCTCGGCGCTACCCAAAACGGCCGCCGTTCTCACGTTAGTAGCCGTCGGCTTACTCGCTATGTTCCTCATTCAGATCAATCTCGACCTGGAAGCCAATGGGACTCTCCAGCCTCGGCTTCAGAAGCAGGTCTTCGCCCATGTCGATGGCGAAGTTCAGGAGGTGTTGGTCGACCATGGCGACGAGGTTCGAGCCGGTCAGGATCTGGTGATCCTTAGAAACCGTGAGCTGGAGATCGAAGTGACTCGCCTGCAGGGTCAGTGGGAAGAAACGGTCAAGCAGATAGCCACCCTACACTCGCTGATCAGCGCCAGCAGCCGCAGCGCAGACAATCTAGAAATGAACCGTCTCATGGGGCAACAGGATGAGTACCAAAAACGCAAGGAATCGATCGAGGCGCAACTGGCTCTGCAACTAGAAAAACAAAAACTGCTGGTTCGCAAGAGTCCGATCGACGGCGTGGTCATGGATTGGAAACTCAAAGAGAAACTCAGAGCACGCCCAGTCGTGACCGGACAAGTCCTCGTCAATGTGGCCGATCCGCGTGGCGAATGGGAACTTGAACTGTTGATGCCGGAGAAAAGGATGAAATACCTGGATGATGCTCTGGCTAAAGCGGGAGGCGAGGCACTGCCCGTGGAATACATTTTATCGACCGATCCGTCTGTCGATCACACCGGAACATTGCCCGCCGATGCCATTCATTATCGCGCCGAGTTGGACTCGACAGACGGGGCCGTTGTCAAGCTGCGTGTCGATCCGGACTCCATGGAAGGCGTGAGTCGTCGTCCCGGCGCAAAGGTGATTGCCGACGTGACTTGCGGCAGGCGGTCGGCGGCCTTTGTTTGGTTCCACGAAGTGGTCGAGTGGGTTCAGGCCAACGTCCTTTTCTAACGCCAGGCATCAGTCCTCACCCGAACCCGTTGCAAGACAGTGTTTCCCCTAGTCTCTCTGTTAATCACAACCACACATCAGTCACAAGGTACAATTC
>JANQJJ010000391.1 GCA_028281725.1 Pirellulaceae bacterium
AACCCCTCACGCGCGACGGCCGCCGCATCGGTTCCCGGGGGCTTCTGCCGTCATCAGCCGGTACCGGGATCGGCTAGAGCGTACTGCAGGTTGAGATTCGGGCGCGAACCCTCCGTGCCGAGCCCCATGCGCGTCAGGTCGCGCACAGGCTGGAAACCCAACGTCTGCGCAATTTCCGTGGCATGCCTGTTCGGTGAGGGGATATCCCAGAAGATGGTACGGCCGGTTCTTTCGCAAAGCCGCGCCACAATGGACTCGGCCGCGGAAACCGTCTTTGCCGCAACCGGTCCCAGATACGAAGCCAGGAAACCGGGTCGGAGCATGCCAAACCCTGCCTGATCGACCTGCACGAATGACCCATCGGCCAGCAAACTCAACCACTCACCGCGATCGGCGCCAAAAGCCTCGGTGTCCAACTTGAGTATCGAGCCGGGTAGTCGCCCAGCCCAGTCGCTGTGCTCGGCACCGACACCGGCACCCGCCGCCCCCTCCGACACTGCTGCCCCTTCGCGGCTCCAGCGATGAAACGACCACTCGCTACCAAATCCCATTTTTTCATAGACGGTTTTCCCTGCAGGCGTTGCGTCCAACTTGATACGCCGCGTCTGCCGTCCGGTCAGGTAGCGGATACTGCGTTGCATCAGTGCGGTGGCGATGCCGAGGCGTCTGAAATCTGGATGCACCAACATCATTCCAATCCAACCCAGCTCGCGACCGTAGCGCGTCGTCGTGACGGACGCAACCACCCGCTCGTGACTCATCGCGACAAAACACCCACTCGGCTCGTAGCGGATCAGCCGCTGCCAATCTTCAGACAACTGGTTCCAACCTGCCTCTCGGCACAGAGCGAGTGTTTGATCGACGTGGGCGATGGTCATCTGCTGAATTGAAACTTTGGCTCGCTCGATGTCGGACATGCTGGCCTTTCAAAAATCGTCACCAAAGATTGGCGCCTGAGGACTGGTTCCATCTGCCTGCCAGCAACGCTTCGATGTCCGCGCGGGCGACGTTCAGCATCCGCTCGAACATCTCATCGGCGTCGATAAGATGGTAGTTGCGAATGTCACCGATAATGCCGTTGAGTGAATGCTCGGCAACATGCTGCCGGAAACTTTCGAGGTCGCTTGCCAGCTCCACCGCTGTGGCGAAAGACATCTGCCGACAAGCCAGATCATCAATCCGTTCCGGCCACCACGCGGCATCCAGCAGTTCCGGACTGATGCGCTGAATCAGCGCGGTTTCGACGCCGCCTGCATGTTGATCTCCACGCTCTGAGGCGAATTCGGCTAACGGTTCATGGAGCCAACGAAATGTCCATCGGTCAAATTCGCTTCGGCGCAGCCCTTCGACAATTGCCTGGCGATGGGTGATCGATCCATGGACGTCGACGACATAGATTGCCGATGGCGACTTCCACCTGGTAATTGCATTGATATATCCGGCGACGTATCGTGAAAGCAGATCGGACGTCAAATCAATGCTGAAGCCGAATGGTAGTCCCCACGTTAGCTGACCGTATTCGAGCGGACGTTCCAGACGAACGGCGCCACAGTCCTTTGCCAACTGGCTTAGGACGCTATAGCTTTGCAGCGTGTCCGTACCCAGTGGCAGATGCGGCCCATGTTCCTCAACTGCCGTATCGACACTGAAGGCAAGCACGTCGCGCGATCTGTCTTCGGGCGGCAACGCCACCGGTGGTAACTCAACAATTCGCAGTCGAGCGCCACTGTCCTGGGAACCCCAGGTAGGAAAGCAGGCCGATATCCTCTGGACGATCTCCCGCTTCAAATTGTCTGTAAGCGCCTCGCTGTATAGTGGTGGCAAAACCAACTTGCCCAGCGACGCACACTCGCTCAGTGGTGTACCGAGCGAGCAGATTGGCAGGACAAAATCGATGGACTCCAAATCTCGGAGCCGATCGAGCGTATACGCAGTGATCCAGGGTCCCTGGTTGACCCGTTTGGGCAGGTAATCATCCAGCATAACCATCGATCCATTTTTTGGCAGGGAAAAGGAGGGCAGGGGAGTCGGAAGTATGATAGATGCCCGAGTCCTAAGGGCGACCTAGGCAGATTAAAGCAGAAGAGTCGCCCCCAGGGTCAGCTTCACTCGCAGATTTTACCCGAAGGTCCGTAAGTTGCCGGATGCTTTTCTCAAAAGAGGGGCGTACAAGCAGCAGCGGGATGGAGACGAAGGAGTACGATAAGGAGAAAGTTCTAGACCCAACTGGGGCGCAAGACAGAGCACCATTCGAGGTACCGAGTGTCCAAACGGCAACTACCCACCGTCCATCTTCGCGACGTTGCATTTTATCGCCAGAACCTGAAGACGCGATTTCCGTTCAAGTACGGAATTGCCAGTATGACGAATGTACCGCATCTATTTGTGGTCGCCACGCTTGAGACTGGCGGTCGAGTCGCGCGCGGCGCGAGTGCAGACGTCTTGCCGCCCAAGTGGTTCACCAAGGATCCGGACACCTCCTACGAGCAGGACGACCTGCCGTCCATGCAAAGCGTGATTCGCCAAGCTGCAGATTTTGGACGGCAGGTCGGGCATCAGAGTTGCTTTTTCGACTGGTGGAAACAACTGTACGACGCCCAACACGCCTGGGCCTGCCAGCAGGACATCGCCCAACTCTTGGCAGGTTTTGGCGTCAGCTTGATCGAACGTGCGGTTCTCGACGCCATCTGCCGAAGTGTCGAACTGCCCCTGTTTCAAGCGTTTCACACCAATGTGCTGGGCATAGACTTCTCCGCCATTCGACCGGCACTCGGGGCGCTCCGGCCGCGCGATGTGTTACCTAAGACACCGAATCATCGCGTTCTGCTCAGGCACACAATCGGTCTGGGCGATCCGCTTACCGACAGTGCGCTGGCCGAAAGTGACCGACCACAAGACGGATTGCCGCTGACACTGGAGGAGAACATTCGCGCCTACGGCCTGCAGTACTTCAAGATCAAGCTCTCAGGCGACCTTGACGCGGATCGACTACGATTGACTGAAATCGCCTCGATTGTGGATCACCACGTAGGTACTCGCGCGCGAATCACACTCGATGGAAATGAGAACTTCCAGACCATTGCCCAGTTTCGTGAGGCCTGGAGCAGGCTCCGAGAACCGAAGCAACTGCGAGATTTCTTCGACCGATCCCTTTTGTTCGTCGAGCAGCCGGTCCATCGATTCTCTACGCTCGACAAGCTGGCCGGAGAAGAACTACATGCCTGGCCGGATGCTCCCAGTATTATCATCGACGAGTCAGATGCGGATCTGACGAGTCTACCCAGGGCGATAGCACTGGGCTACAGCGGCACGAGTCATAAGAACTGCAAGGGAATCATCAAGAGCCTACTCGGCGCTGCCACCGTCGCACACCACAGACAGCATGCCAAGCCACTGATACTTTCCGCGGAGGACCTGGTCAACGTCGGGCCGGTCGCCTTGCTGCAAGACTTGGCCATGGTTGCCTGTTTGGGGATTTCCCATGTCGAGCGGAATGGGCATCAGTACTTCGCCGGGCTCAGCATGTTTCCGGACGAAATCCAACAGAGCATGCTCGATGGGCATCCTGACTTGGTCGAGCGCGGGTGGGATGGTACCACGGCACTAGCCCCCCATGGCGGCATGCTCTCGTTGCGGAGCGTCAACGAAGCGCCGTTTGGTCTCAAACCGTTTCCGAACTGGACGCTTTTCGACCCGTGGCGTCTATAGAGTCGGCTCTCGGGATTGGCTATTCTTTACGAGAAATTGCGTCTGCGGCGCGAATGCTTCACACTAGTGGTCTGTCAAAGCTTAATCTTTGGGTCGGGTAAAGGGGTCAGGAGTCAATTGCCGCCAGCGGCCCTTCGGGTGCTGGGCACGATTGGCTCCTGACCCCTTTACCCAA
>JANQJJ010000433.1 GCA_028281725.1 Pirellulaceae bacterium
TGGACCGCCTCGCCGCGAGCGGCATGCGCTTTGATCGCGCCTACGCGATGCCCCTGTGTACCAACACACGCATCCAGTTGATGACTGGAAAGTACAACAGCCGCAACTGGAAAGCCTTCGGAATTCTCGATCCACAGGAGCGATCCTTCGGCCACTTGATGCAACGCGCCGGTTACAAAACGTGTATCGCCGGCAAGTGGCAATTGACCAGCTACGATCCACCTGACTACCCGGGTGCGGCGCTGCGCCGCAACACCGGTTTGCGGGTCCAGGACGCGGGCTTCGATAAGTACTCGCTGTGGCACACCGGCCACACCGAAGAAAAGGGCTCTCGTTATGCCGATCCCGTGATCGAACAGAATGGTCGAATGCTGACCAATACCGCCGGAAAATATGGTCCGGATATCTGGACCGACTTCATCTGTGATTTCATGTCCAGACATCGCGCGGACCCATTCTTTGTCTACTACTCCATGGCGTTGCCGCACAATCCGATGAATCCGACGCCGGACAGCCCGCAGTGGAAAGATCCGCGTAGGCGGCACGATGACGACACGCGCTACGCGGCCGACATGATTCGCTACACCGACAAGATGGTTGGCAAACTGGTCGCTCAGCTCGACCACCTGGGGCTGCGGGAAGACACGTTGATTCTCTTCTTCAGCGACAACGGCACGAATGCACGGGTAGCATCGATGTTCCGCGGCGAGTTGGTGCGTGGTGAAAAGGGCAAAGGGTCGGAACTGGGTGTGCGCGTGCCGATGATTGCCAATTGGAAAGGAACGATTGCCGGCAATCAGACCACGCAGGCCCTGATCGACTCCGTCGACTTCCTGCCGACCCTGCTAGACGTCGCCCATGCGCAGAGCACCCTCGAGCCAGACCTGGACGGTATCAGCTTTGCGCCAATTCTTATGGACCAGACGAGTTCAACGCGAGACCACGTCTATATTCACCAGGATCCACGGCCAGGCTGGGACAAGGATCGGTTCGCACTGATTCGAGTCGCCATTAACGACCGCTTCAAACTCTACGAAGACGGCCGCCTGCACAACGTCATCAACGACTTCTACGAACGCAAACCGACTTGGATCGCCGACGACTCCGCGGAAGAGCGGCTTGGTCGCCGGGAGCTACAACGGGTACTCGACGCCGCAAAACCTTATCCGATGTTTGATCCCCAGGTGGTACCTCGGCCCGATCCCAATGCCCCGTATTCGCAACACGCGTTCCAGGACCGTGGAGGATACGTGGTGATTGAGGCAGAGCAGATCCCATTTGGCCGCGACGAATCTTGGTTGATTGAGAACCATGCGCCTCAGTACACGGGAATCGGATATTTGCGCAGCATTCGTGAGCAGCAGCGGCCTCCGGAGAAAGGCGTTGCCAAACTGGCCGTCCACATTGATACGGCCGGCCCATGGAAACTGGCCGTCCGCTGTCGGTCCGATCATGTCAGCGGCCGTCAAGAAAACAAATTCTGGATCCGCCAGGAACAAGGCCCTTGGCTACAAGCCGAGTTGCCCCGCGGCGCGAAACCAGGAAGTTGGACCTGGGCCAGGTTATCGCAACCCTCCGAGTTTCAACTGCACGAACGCCACAACGAGTTTTTCGTGGCACCTCTGTCACAGAACATCAAGATCGACCGGATCGTACTCTACCAATCCGACCGAGAACTGGCCGCACTGGATATCCACACGTCCGCCTCCGCGTTTCACCCTTGGGCACGACCGTGAATCCACTCCGCAGTCGTAACGATGCAACCCCAAGCCGTGAACTTCAGTTTTCTTGCCCGCAAGGTGTTTCAGTGGGGCACACAGAGCCCAATGAATTCCATGCACATCAAACGCGGCGCTTGAGTAGCCGACCAGCGATCTGCTAATTTACCAGCAGGAAGCCGCCAGGGAGATAGACCATGCCATATACTGCACTCGTTGGCGGCGTCGCCGTTCTTCCGGATCGCCTGCTGGAAGACGCGATTGTCGTCTGCACGAAGAACAAGATTACCTCGATCACTCAGGGGCGGAAGGCGCCGCGGACCGCTGAAATCATCGACGTTGGCGGAGCCTATATCTCTCCAGGCTTTATCGACATCCATGTTCACGGTGGCAGCGGCGCCGACTTTATGGACGGCACACCTCAGGCTGTTCGATCGGCCTGTCGAGCCCACGGGCGTCATGGAACGACGACCATCTTTCCGACCACGACGACTGGATCGCGCAAGCAGATTTCCGACATGCTTGATGCGTGTGCTCAGGTCAAGCGAGAAAAAGGAGTCCCCAACCTGGCAGGCGTCCATCTTTACGGACCGTACTTTGCAGAAGACAAGGTAGGGTGTCACTCTCTGGCTGGCCGCCGGTCGCCGTCGCCGGACGAATACAACCGTTACTTTGAGACAGGACTGATCAAGATTGCCACCTGCGCGGCCGAACTATCGGGGGCGGAAGCATTCTACAAAGCGGCGCGGCGGCGGCGTTGTCTGATCACCTGCGGCCACTCCAACGCCACTTGGACCGAAATGCAGGCGGCCTTCCGGGTCGGCATGCGGCATGTTGATCATTTCTGGTGCGCCATGAGCTCGGTACCTTCGCTACGAAAGCGCTGCGATGTCCCGATGCAGGGCAGCATGGCGGAATATGTGTTAATGCACCAGCGGATGAGTACGGAAGTGATCGCCGACGGATACCATCTCGCGCCGGAGCTATTGGAATTCGCCTACCGCATGTTAGGGCCTGACCGGCTGTGCCTGGTAACCGATTGTAATCGGGCATTGGACATGCCACCGGGCCGGTACCGATTCGGGAATCGGCGCGATGGCAGTTGGCTCGAGAGCGATGGCCACGTCGGCTGGGCGCCCGACCGCACGAGTCTGGCCAGTTCGGTCGTCGGGATGGATCACATGGTCCGCCACATGAAAAAGACAACCTCCGCGACTCTTCCCGAAGTCATCCGCATGGCGAGCCTGACACCTGCCAAGCTGACCGGCATCGCGAACCGCCGCGGCAGTCTCGAGACCGGAAAACACGCCGATCTGCTCGTCTTGAGTCGCCAATTGAAAGTCCAGCGGGTGTTCATCGGAGGCCAAGAGCTAGCCATATGACTCGCAGGCTGAGTTTTACCAGCCCGACGCGCCTGCAAGGCGCTACCTCTGTGATCAAGGTCCTCGATTTCTTCGCTCGCCATAGCATTCTCTCGCCGGACATCCATCAGGCCCGCCCCAGCCTACTGGGGCGGCGACAAGTTCCATTCACAACCGAAACGGCTACACTTGTCACCAGACGACTATGCAGGTAGACGCTTAGCAATACTTACGACACACCGCGCCAAGCGGCTCTCACGCGGCGTCAGGGATTCATGCTATGCTGTCACGGCTTAGTGCTCCCAGTGCCTCACAATCCATAAGTCACCCGAGCGTCGTTCATCGTGGAAAACGGCGTGGCGGGCGCCCAGTAGATAGGATCCCGTCGACAGACTGCCGCGACAGTCGGCGCCTCCCCCGAGTTCATCAGGTCAACATGCCCAAACTGCTCGTTCTCGTACCGACCCAACTGGAATTGGCATGCATCGAATCCCGGCTCGCAGACGCACTACCTCGGACTGAGGTCCAAACCGAAGTGTGTGGTTTTGGACTCGTCGCTGCTGCCGCAAGAACCGGCGCGCTGCTACACGTCGTGCGGGCAGAACGAGTCATCTTGGTAGGTGTTGCGGGTGCGTACGACGAGCGTTTGGAACTGGAGGCTGCCTACCTATTCGATCACGTGGGCTGTTATGGCATTGGTGCGGGCTCTGGAGCAACGTTTCAGACGGTTGGTGAACTCGGCTGGCACCACTGGCCGAATGAGCCCTTGATTGGCGACGTGCTACCGATCGACACTCATGGCGCGCGCGACGCGACGGCTCCCGGCCAACTGCTGAGCTGTTGTGCCGCCTCCGATGGTGAACGCGATGCGAAAAGTCGCTTGAAGAAGTTTCCTGAGGCGGTGGCCGAGGACATGGAAGGCTTTGCCGTCGCCGCCGCGTGTCGGATGGCTCGGGTACCGATCAGTATCGTCCGAGGCATATCCAATCGGGCTGGAGATCGCGACCACCGCAATTGGAAAATCGAAAGCGCGATGGAAGCTGCGGTAGGCCTGGTAAATCGAGTGTTTATCGCATGAGCCAATCCATTCGACTGGGCATCTCTACTTGCCCCAACGACACGTTTGCCTTTCATGCGTTGCTGAATCGTTTGGTCGATTGGCGCGGTCTTCAATTTGAGATTGAACTACTCGACATCCAACGATTGAACGACCGACTGTTTCAAGGTGAATTTGACGTCGCCAAAGCCAGCTTTCATGCCGCCTTGCTGCTGGCCGATCGCACCATCGTCCTACCGAGTGGTTCGGCTCTCGGATTCGGAGTCGGACCGCTACTGCTATCGTCCGAGCCCGGCGCGCGACCGGTTGCTCTCGACCAACTGACGCTTTGTCCCGGACGGCACACCACGGCGGCCCTACTGTATCAGCTGTTTTATCCACGGACGACTCAGATTGAGCACATTGTTTTTTCGGAAATCATGCCCCGGCTGCGGCGTGGCGAGGCGGACTTTGGTGTGTGTATTCACGAAGGCAGGTTCACCTGGCACAGCGAAGGTCTCAGCCTGGTAGAAGACCTGGGCGCACGCTGGGAAGCCGAGACGAACTGCCCACTACCACTGGGCGGAATTGTCGCGTCGCGCCGGCTAGCCCCAAGAACGCTGAAGGATGTTCAAGGCGTTATCCAGGACTCTCTGCAAGTGGCGCTTTCGGATCCGGAGTCGGCACTGCCGACGATGCGCCAGTACGCGCAGGCATTTGATGACGCGGTACTGATGCAGCACGTAGACCTGTATGTCAATGATTGGACCGTAAACCTGGCGGAGGTCGGTCAAACCGCCTTACGTGAGCTGTCAACGCGCGCCCAATCGATGGACCTGCTCCCACCCAACGCGCCTAGACTGGAAATTATGTCTGGCTGAGCTCAGCGTCTGCCGCCGGTGTCTGTCCGCAGCAACAGGTTGTGAAGGGCCGGCCCTGACGCTACGCGCTCTTTCGGTGCCGTTCTTTGATCAACTGGGCCGCCAGATCGGCCAGCCGCCCTGTATTGGTGCCGATGTCAAAGTCAGCCAGTGTACGCTGGGCTGTCCTGGCTAGCCGTCGCCAGAACGTCTGCGATGGTTTCTTGATCACACTGAGGGCCTTTTGCATCTGCCGAGCCAAGTCGACTGAGTTCGCCGGCTCTGCGATCCAACAGGTGCATTCCTCTTCAGAATCGGCACAAAGCACTTCGTTCGTACCACCGACGACCGTTCCTACGATGGGCTTCTCCAGCATCTGCGCTTGAATCAGTACCAAGGACAACCCTTCGGCGTGCGAAGGGTGCACCACTAAATCGGCCGACTCGATCAGTCGATGGGCGTCGGCGCGATAGCCAAGTAGCCGAACGTTGTCGCTCAAATCAAGCTGTTGAATCAGCGCCTCCAGTCGCGGTCGCTCCTCTCCTTCTCCTGCAATGACGACGAATACGTTTGTCTGGGAGTCCATCAGTTGCCGGGTGGCCTCCAACAGGTCGCTGTGGCCCTTGCATCGAAGCAGATTGCCAACGCAAACGACGAGGGTCTGGTTCTCATCATGGAGTCCCAGCTCGCGACGCACGGACTCACGTGAGCAGACTTGAGCCGTCGGTGGTGTACACCCACCGTGAATCACCACGGCATGCTCTTCGGACAGCCCGCCACGAATGAGCGTATCGCGGGCGGCATGAGAAACGCACACGAGCTTGTCTGCTAACAGGCGATACTTCAGCTTGCTTCGAAGCGGGAAGACCGTGTGTTTGTAGGCGAGTCTGAGTGGTTTGGGCGATCGACACAGCAGTGCGGCGGAGCCGACCAAGGGAACGGCGTGCGTATCATTCAAGATGACAACGTCCGGTACCCAATCCCGTAGAGTGCGACCGATTGCCAACCAGTCTCTAAGATTGGCGCCCCTTCCACTGGTAAGGTGGATCACCTCGGCTCCGCCCCGCTCGATATGGTCCGCTACGTCACTTTCGGCGCGAGCGATCCAGCTGACCGAGTGCCCGGAGCGCGTCAACTCCGCTGCCATGGACCATAGGAGAGCCTCACCGCCTCCCCAGTGTTTTTGCGTGCTGACTAGGCAGAATCGCATGGTTGTCGAGCTTGAGTAACTTAGAATCGGGCGAGAAAAAACAAGTGTCCGGTACCACCTTCCCCCTTCGCAGGCACTACCTGCCGGGACCGAGCGCGATATGCCTGAGGACCAGTGCCTCAGCGCGCTGCGTACGAATCGTAGAGGTCTGCCGAACATGTTTCCATGGCAAAACCGCCGTGGCCTGTACCTCGGTGCCTCGGGTTCACTGGATTGTTGGGGCCTGCCAGGCATGCCGGCGTGCTCAAGACATAGACTCCGGGAAACTGCTAGCAACCGCTTTGCTTGCAAATTCGGAAGTTTGGAAAAAGCGTCGGACCACTGGGACTTGTCCAGACGATACCTACAAAACTTCCACTGCGTTCGCGACGTCATCCTGTGACTATGGACAGCACAATCGATTCCGACATGGAATGCGACTCGCTACTGGACTTGACTCGGCTCAGGCGCCTGTCCTATAAGAACCTTTGACTCACATTCTGCAGGGGAGAACCATCTAAATGCAAATTCACGGTTTGCACCAAGCGAACGCGACCTCTTCGGTCGCTCGCCCAAATCATTCCAAAGCGGCCGGCCCGGTGGAATCGGCACCTGCGGTAAACTCAGCCTCGGCAGATCAGCTCGATTTGTCCTCAGAGGCTCAGCAAATCAGTCAATCTCAGGCGGCTGAATCCTCTCAAAGCACTGCCGGAATTCGTACCGAAAAAGTAGCTGCCCTTCGGCAGGCAATCGCCGATGGCACGTATGAGACGCCCGAGAATCTATCCAGAGCCGTGGACCGAATGCTCGATACGTTTGCGTAGCTCGCCGAGCTATTCCCCTACTTCTGGCTTGCCATTGGTAGCCTCGGCCGAGCCGGGAACACCTTGGGAGGCGATTGGCCAGCCGCTTGCGTGCCCCTACAATGGGAACACAGGCAGCTGCGGTACGGGCAGTTGCCGTAGTTCTCCTGCTGATTGATGCTCCATTCCATGTCTGAACTTGCCGTGTCTGAGCCTGAACAAATCTCATCGTTTGCGCTCGAAGCTGTTGAAGTTTCGCAAACACCCATCGAGCGTTTTGAGGAATATTTATTAAGTCGAGGTCTTCGAAAAACCGAACAGCGGCGTTTCTTGGTCGAACAGGTGTTTAGTCACCACGAGCATTTTGACGCAGACCAATTGATTGACCAACTGCCGCGCAAGGGTGAAGAAAACTACGTCAGTCGCCCGACTGTCTACCGGACCCTAAAGGAATTCGTCGACGCCGGCCTGCTGCGCCGCTTTGAACTCAACGGCCGCAGTGTCTACGAGCACGACTACGGCTACCCTGAACATGACCATTTTTACTGCGTGAAGTGTCATGCGTTGACCGAGTTTCAGTCGGAGAGAATCACGCAACTGCGCGACGAGATCGCGCGCGAACATCGCTTCCGAGTCCGCAGTCACCGTTTAATCATCCAGGGCGTATGCCACGACTGTAGCAGTCGACGCAATCAACGCCGCCGACAAGATTTGGTTTGAAGCGATCGGTGTCTCGCTCTAGCACATGGCTCCATCGTCGCTCTCGGACTCCATGCCGAGTCGCATCGTCAGACGCTGAAACTGCTCGTAAAGCTGATCACTACTGGTATGGACGTGCTCCGCTTCGGTGATGAAGCGGATATCCTCATCAACGTACACGTCATGGCTAATCAAGACGCGCTCGTACGTCTCCAGCGGTGAGCCGTAAGCGATGATCATCTTGTGCTCATCGAACTGAACCTCCTGTTGCCGTTGCGGATTCAGAACGGCAACCCCCGTACATCCATCGTTCAGCAGCATGTCCTCGAAATCATAGAAAATGCTTTTCAGGACCGGCATGTCGATATGCTCTCGGTAGTGGTCCTGGTGCCCGCCGGAGTGATAGTGACTGGTTTCCAGCACGACATCGACCGCCGGACCGAGTGTGTCAATCATGTCGATAAATAGATCGAACAGGCGCTCACGTGACGCCGCAGCCATGATGACGGGAACTTTCGCATTGCTGGTCGGGTCGACATAAACGTCGTGACGGTAGCCCTGACGGGGGATGACCTGCAGACTGACCGATGGGCGAATCGCGTCAGTCAGATCGAAGACGCCGTAGCGAGATACTTCCAGATGAGCCTCCAGTTGTTCATCCGTTAGGCTGCCAAAACTGGTCAGCGCATCAGCCTTGGAAGCTGAGGCGTTTTTCGTACCACTGGATGTCTGGGAGCGTTGCTGCGAGCCCATTACTAATTCTCTCGATAAAGCGTTGGCCGGGGGGAACACGATCAAAGCGGCAATTGGGACGTGCCGTTTTCTCTGACATCCAAGGCTAGGTCATTCGAAAACGGTAAGCCGAATAAGCCCAAAAGTTGCCCGTTTTCCATCCCAGGGGACTCGACGCGACCGGTACAGCCGGCACAATCGAAGCAGTGTCTAGCCAGCCGATGCAAAAATCCAACCGGTTTGTTGAACTTTGGCATCATCCTAAAAATGGAGACGCGGGTTACGGCGCCGCAACCGTCAACACCCCGACAAGAGCCATGAAAACATTTGCACTGCCGAGCCTGGTTGCTCTGTTCCTCGCGGCTGGCTGCGGCCCCAAACTCGCGCCGTCGAATAGCGGCGCAGAAGGCGCGGCGCCGGCCGACAGCAGCGTGGTCCCGCTGACGAGTCTCGAAACGGACGTAACCGCGCAAGCAGTAGACGACACACCCTCGCCTCCTGAAAGCGATGTCCTGACAGAGGCCGGAGTGGAGCCTTGGATCGCTGCCGACCAACTGCCTTGGGAAACGTGGTACATCCAGTACCTCAGCGGCAGCCGCATAGGGTTTTCTCACATCGTGGTAAGTCAATCAGCGCTGGGGGACAACGACCAGATAAGAATCAACCGAACCGATTCGATCCAGTTGGTTCGCGACGGAAAAAAGTCTCAGATCGAAGTTGCGCTGGATTCCCTGGAAACCATTGACGGCCGTCTCGTGCAGCTAACCGAAACGACTCGGATGGCCGGTACATCCACTGAAACCACAGCCAGGTTAGTGCGAGATAGTCTTGAGATAACGACCAAGACAGACGCTGCCGAAAATCGCTCGAGGATCGACTGGGAACCAGGAAACTGGGGCGTGCTCGGCGTGCAGGCGATCTTGATGCAAAATCCGATGGAGGCAGATGAAGAGCGAAATGCCAAGATTTTCTTACAGCGCATGAACCAGGTCGTTCGAGTCAAGCTGACGGCGGGGCAACCCGAGGTGACCTCGTTTCCGGGGGGGACTGCACCGACCCTGCTGCCCGTTGATGTCGTCATGATGACGGAAGACAGTGGCCTGCGATCGCGGAATTGGGTGAACGAGGAAGGCGTCATCGTGAAGACGATCACTTTGAGCGGACCGCCGATGAGTACATTTCTCGTTCCCCAAGAGCAGGCCGAACGAATGGATGCGGAAATCAAGCTGGCTTCACTCAAGCAATCGGTCGTTGACTTTCAGGGGACACTTGCCGAACCACCGCGGACTCAGGCGGTCTACTTGGTGGACGCCTCGAAAGTGGACCCGTACTCGTTCTGCTCCAAGAACACCAATCAGTCGGTCGTATCCATCAGCGCCAGGAGCAGTCAGGTCA
>JANQJJ010000463.1 GCA_028281725.1 Pirellulaceae bacterium
AAGCGCTGACGTGTCAGCGAAGCGGCTTGAGCCACCGCAGTCCAAACAGGTTACTCCGTGAGCCAGACCACCGACGGCTGGTACGAGGCTGAGTGTCGAAACGAGCCGCTGCTGGATTACCTGTCGCGCGAGTTCGTTTCCTCCGGCTATGATTTCAAACATGTCGCCCGCCTGATTCTCGAATCCCGCACCTACCAGCGTAAAGCCATCGACCGGGCCAGCTGGAAACGTCCCTTGGTTTTCACCGCCCCGTGGCAGCGCAGAATGACCGCCGAACAGATTGTCGACTCCTTGCACTCGGTAACCGGTAGCGCCCTGGAAACCGAGCCCATTACTTTTGATCCGGAAGCATCACAAAAGGTAGAAAAATTCTTGAACTTGGGTCCCGCCAGGCGGGCTTGGCAATTGGTTTCGCTCGCCAATGAGCGGGATCGTCCAAGTCTATCCCTACCCAAAGCGGCGGCTGTCGTGGAATGCTTGGAAGCGTTCGGCTGGCGAGCCTCGCGACAATCTCCGGTAACCCACCGAGAGTCCGAAGCCAACATGGTGCAACCCGGCGTGATTGCCAACGGATACATGACCGGTTGGGCAACTCGATTGACCGACCAGTCGCTGACAACCAGCTTGGCCCTGGCCGCCGAGTCTCCGGAGGAGTTGGTCCAGCAGCTGTTCCTTGCGATCCTGACCCGTGAGCCAACCGCCGCGGAGTTAGAAATTTTTACAGAACAACTGAGCGAAGGATTCGATTCGCGCGTACAGGAGCAGAGTAACCCGCCGCAGCCGCCACCGAGTCGAGGGTTCGTGACGTGGTCCAATCACTTTTCTGTCGAGGCAAATGCCTTGATGCGTGAAGTGGAACGCGAGGTAGCGGCTGGACCGGCTCCGACTCAGCGGCTTGCTGCCCAGTGGCGCAAGCGCGCCGAAGATGCAGTTTGGGCGTTGGTGAATGCCCCTGAGTTTCAGATACTGCCTTAGCAAGCTTTGTTGATGCCCTTGCACCAGCAACCGAACGTACCCCGAACGCTAGTTTGGAAGCCCTCCTGTTTCAGTTTAGACACAGCAACTGGTACCATCACCGACCTGTCGCCGGCGCTTCGGGTTGGCAAAAACGAGCTCCATCGAAAAGGTGAGTCATGTATCGTAGGCAGTTCCTTTCCAGTACGGCCACGCTAGGCGCTTCGGCGTCTCTCCTACAATCAGCCTGTATGGCCGATGAGGTGGTTCCGCCCGCCGGTCAGGCCGAGCACGTCATCTTCATCTGGCTTGGCGGCGGGATGGCCCAGATAGACACCTTTGACCCCAAACGCCGCGGGAACTCGCGCGAGCGCAAGCCGGGCAGCGACTACGCGGCCATCGATACCGCTGTCAGTGGCGTCCAGGTGTGCCAGCACCTGCGCCGAACAGCCGAGCGGATGGACCGCGTGACAGCAATCCGCACGATGCACCATGAGATGATCGACGAGCATGCGGCCGCGGTCTATTGGGTTCACGTCGGCCGGCCAGTCAATGGCACGATCCAGTATCCGTCAATTGGCTCGGCTGTCGCGTCTGAGTTGGGGCCGGCGGGCGACAATGCCCCGGCCTACGTGTTGATTGGATACCCCAACGTAGCCCGCAGCCCGGGCTTCCTCGGTACCAAGCACGGTTATCTTTATCTGACCGACCTTGAGAGTGGCCCGCGTGGACTGGCGCGGCCGGACTACGTGAACCAGGAGCGCCAGCGACGGCGGATGCTTTTGCTTGACACCGTCCGCGGATCGACCTCGCAGCGTTTGCCCGACTCGCCGATCGTGAAATCTTACGATGCGGCGCTCGATGAAAACCAAAGACTTTCCAGTAAAGAATTCATGAGAGTCTTCGATCTAGACAGGGAGCAGGCGAGTCTTCGCGAAAGCTACGGCAGTGAATTCGGACAACGATGCCTCCTGGCTCGCCGATTGACCGAGCATGGTGTGCGGTTTATCGAAGTCGCTCACAACTTAAATTTTGTTAACGGTACCGGCTGGGACACGCACAAGGAGGGTCAGCTAAACCAGTGGACGCTGATCGAGGAGCTGGATCAGGCTTTGGCAGCCCTAATCGATGATCTGGAGGCGCGTCGGCGACTGGACAAAACGCTGATTGTCATTGGAACGGAATTTGGCCGCCCCCCTGAGTTTGACGGCGCTGGCGGGCGCGGGCACCAGTCGACGACGTTCAGTTTAGTCTTCGCCGGCGGTGGCCTCCAGCATCGTGGAGCGATTGGGGTAACCGATGAATTGTCTAAGACAGTCGTTGAGCGTCCCGTCTCGATTCCAGATTTTCACGCGACGATTCACCATAGTTTGGGTATCGACTATCGGGCAGAACTATATGACGGAAATAGACCGGTACCGATCACCGACGATGGTACGCCGATAGCCGAGTTGTTTGGCTAGGCATCGCCCTCTCCAAAGTGCGCGGCATGGCGCATTGGTCATCGGTAAACTTAAGCTACTTCATGACGGATCTGAGGACAGCTCCACGTGTGAGCGGTGCTTGACTGGAGACGACCAGCAAACAGAGGTTGGATTGTTATGCGTCATTCAATACCGCTATCTCGGCGTGATTGGTTAGCACTGGGAACACTCGCTGGCTTCGGGCTAGCGCGAAGCTCAGAGTCTTGCGCCGCGGCGCCGCGAGGCACTGCCTCAAGTTTTGGCCGGGCCAAACGCTGCGTTCTGGTTTGGCTCGACGGCGGTCCAAGCCATCTGGAAACGTTTGATCCCAAACCGAATGCCGCTGTCGAGGTACGTGGCCCACTGGGCGTTACCAAGACCAGACATCCGGGAGTTGTTTTCGGCGAGGGGCTTCCGCAACTGGCATCCCGCTCGGATCACTTCACGGTGGTGCGTTCCATGACGTCTCCCGTAGGAGAACACAATCTGGCAACGCAGTACGCCCTGTCAGGCCATATTCCAGGCGGACGGGCGGCTGCACCCGCCTTTATGTTGCCGGTTTCCAGATTGCTCGAGCGACGCCCTCCCCTGCCCGCTCATGTGGCAGTCCCCAATTTCAACTTGGGCGGAGGCTCCCAATTGGCCGGTTATCTGGGCGCGTCCCACCTTCCTTGGTCACTTGGTTTCGATCCGGCTGCGAAAGATTTCTCTGAGAAGATTTGGCCCAGGAGCACCGGGCTGGACGCGGGACGTTTGGCCCGAAGACGCGAGTTGGTGGTCGCGAAGAAACAACAGGATCCCGCTCTGGTCGGCGCGATTGATTTGCTGAGGAATGCGGAGGCTCGCAGTGCGTTTGACCTGAGCCGGGAGTCACCCGCCACGCGCCAGCGTTACGGCGGCAAGTCGATTGGGCAGGGTTGCCTGCTTGCGCGCCGATTGTTGGAGACAGGTGTTCCGATCGTGACCGTCAACAATAAGGGATGGGACACGCACGACCGGCTCCATGAACGGCTGCATGCCGGGTATACCGGCGCTAAAGTACCAGTCGGCCTGATTCCGTCGCTCGATCAAGCGGTTGCGTCGCTCCTGGATGATTTGCGGTCCAGTGGCTTGCTGGATGAGACGCTGGTCGTGGTGATGGGGGAGTTTGGGAGAACGCCCAAAATCAACACGCTCGGTGGTCGCGACCATTGGCCGCGCGCGTACAGCGTACTGTTGGCCGGTGGCGGAATTCAGCCCGGTCTGATTCACGGCACATCAGACCGAGTTGGCGAGAATGCTGTCGAACATCCCGTCACGCCGTCTGATTTGGTCGCCACGCTTTACCACCTGCTCGGCATCTCGCCACACCAGCGGCAGCCGACACCCGATGGTCAACAATTCAGTCGCGTGCCTGAAGAGGCCCGTGTCGTCAGTAGCCTAATCGGATAGAGTGCCTCAGCTCGCCCGTCTACGGCATCCCGCTATGGCGGCTGAACCGACCTCACGACGTGCTTGCTGGTGGCCCACCGCGCATGGTAGACTTGCAAGATCGTCGGGCTCCCTACCATTCCGCTCTTCTGTCAAAAGCCAAAGTAATGTCTCATCACCCCAACTCGTCTCGCCGCACATTCCTGAAAAAGACGACTGCCGCCGCAACGATCGGCATGCCCCTATGGTGGCGGAGAGTTCACGGCCAGGAGTCAGCCAATGATCGACTGACGATCGGGGCAATCGGTACGAGCATCTACGAAAATCGTTACGCTGGAGAGGGCAATCATCCGGGACGGGGAATGACCATTGCTCTACAAGCCGCTACGCTGGGTGACATGGTGGCCGTAGCCGATGTGCGCCTTCGCAATGGCCGATTCTTCAAAGAGAGGCTAGGAAAAGACGTGGAGGTCTTGCAGGACTACCGCAAACTGCTCGATCGGCAGGATATTGACGCGGTAACGATTGGGACACCGGATCATTGGCATGTCAAAATTGCGATAGACGCCTTGAGAGCCGGCAAGCATGTCTACTGCGAAAAGCCACTTACTTTGACCGTGGATGAAGGCAAAGAGTTGCTTAAGGTCGTCGAGGAGACCGGCAAGGTATTCCAAGTAGGGACGCAACAGCGGAGCGAATACGATCGCGTGTTTATGAAGGCGATTGCCATCGCTCGTAGTGACCGGCTGGGGGATAAGCTCCATGCTCTGGTCTCCGTTGGCACGGGTGAAAAAGGGGGGCCGTTCGAGAATGGCGACGCTCCAGAGGAATTCGATTGGGGTATGTGGCTCGGCCAGGCGCCAAAAGTGCCTTACTGCAAGCAGCGCGCCGACTTCGATTTTCGCTGGTGGCTCGAGTACTCGGGCGGACAGGTTACCGATTGGGGCGTACACCACATGGACATCGCCCTGCTCGCTCTGGGACTGGAAAACACCGGCCCTGTGTCGATTGAGGGCAAAGGAACCTTCCCGAGCATTCCCAACGGCTACAACGTGGCCGTCGACTTTGATTGCAATCTGACGTTCGCGGGCGGACAGGTATGCCGTCTTTACAGTGGCACCAACGAATTGATCATCTCCGGTGACAAAGGACGGATTCGCGTCAATCGCGGTGGTCTTACCGGACAACCGATCGAAGAGCTGAAGCCGGAAGACGAGGACTGGATCAACGAAGAGATTGTCTCGCTCTGCCACGGCAAGGATCCTTCGGGAGAGAATGGCAGCGACGACCGCGCCGGCGCCCATATGCAGAACTTCTTTGACTGTATCAAGGATGGCGGTAAGACCATTTCTGATCCTTGGACCCATCACCGTTCGGTCAGTGCGTGCCACCTGGCCAACATTGCCATGCAGCTGGGGCGGAAGCTCCAGTTCGATCCGGACAAAGAAGATTTCTTGTCGGACGACGAAGCGAGTTCCATGCTGCGTCGGGAGCAGCGGCCCGAATACTCGATCTATGCTTGAGGCGGTGACCGGCAGAAGACGCCCGCTGCCGGCGGGCCCGGTGGTCGCCTGTGATCGACTACGGCCGACCAGGCGTGCTGCTTACCGAGTCGCTTGGCTGGTAAGCGTCGTGTGGACATGGACGGCTTGCCCATTGCAAGCCGATTCGCCTTGGCGGGTCGAGTTTCCGGTGTTGGCGTTTGCCAGTACGCAGTCTCCGGCGCACCTGCTGGTGGCTGGTGGGCACGACGTGGCCCGTCTCAATCTCAAGTCGCTCGAACTCGACCAGCATCTGAGTCTCCAAGACGTACGGGTGGCGCGCTGCGCAACCCTACCGGACGGACGTTGGCTGATTGCCGGAGCTCAAGATCTGGAATACGGATTTTTGGCACTATACGAGCCTAGTTCGGGCAGGGCGGATTGGACGCATGCGGAGCTGCCCGCACCGGTTACCAGCCTCGCGGTGGCCGGCGAAGTGTGTGTCGTCGGCGACGACCAAGGATCGGTGTCCGCTTTTGCATGCACCACGGGAGAGCCGGTTTGGTCAGCTCCATTGCATTCGAAGCTTGTCACAGATCTGGTGGCTCTGGAAGAACCTCTCTGCGCCAGCGCGGACTGGATCGGAAAAATCGTCCTGTTCGATTGCCGGAGTGGCTCTGAAGTTGCCAATTTCCAGCAGCATCGCGATCGTGTAACCTCGCTCGCCGCTGCGCTCAGTTCCCAACCATCCCGCCTGCTAAGCACCAGCCGCGACGCAACGGTGCGACTGTGGTACCCGACGCAGCGGCGGCTGGTTCGCTTCGCCCAATTGCCCGAGCCGGCAACGGCGCTGGCCAAGCTGAGTGATCGGGAAGTGGTCGTGGCCACCCGTGACGGCCAACTACACGTGGTCGATATGAACGCGGCCAAAGTGCAAACCAAGCTGCCAAGTCAACTCGACTACGTACAGGCCTTGCACCCCGTCGGAGGCCAACGTGTATTGGCTTCGGACGGACTTCGCCATCTGACGGTCATCGACCTGGGCGCAGAGCGGACGGCTGTCCCGGGCGAGTAGTAACGCACAGGGAAACCTGACCGCCCAGGCACGGTTCTGGAGCATGGGTGGACGAGCCGGCAAGACCTCGCAAGAATAGACACTTCGGCCCACCGTACGGCACTAACTGGACGACAACACCCAGTTCCACTCATTCCCTTGCCGCCGAATTCCCCCAACCTGTCTGGAGATATCGATGATCCGCACCCTGATTCCCACGTTGCTCACAATCACACTCGCAGCGTCCTTGGCAATTGCCGACGATGCCACGAAGGCGCCCAAAGAAACCGGCGATATGAAGTCGATCTTCAACGGCCGCGATTTGACCGGTTGGGACGGCGATTCGAGACTGTGGTCTGTTCGCGAGGGTGTCATACACGGCGAAACCACGGAACAAAACAAGGCCAGTGGCAACACGTTTCTGATTTGGACCGAAGGAAGGACGAAGGACTTCGAATTGCGATTGTCGTTCCGCTGCACCAACACCAATAATTCCGGCATTCAGTATCGCTCAAAGCACATCACCGAAGGTAAAGTGCGTAACCGGTGGGTTGTGCGTGGCTACCAGCATGAAATCCGTAACGAGAACCAATTGCCGAACGTGTCTGGATTCATCTATGGCGAGGGAATCGGAAGAGGCCGAATTTGCTTAGCGGGTGAGAAGGCGATCTGGGAAAAGGATGGCAAGAAAGTCACCGGCACGCTGATTGATGAAGCCGGTTACAAGAAGCTCTTCAAACTGGACGATTGGAACGACGTCGTCATTGTCGCGAAAGGAAACCGCATCCAGCACTATTTGAACGACGTGCTCATTCTGGACTTCACG
>JANQJJ010000494.1 GCA_028281725.1 Pirellulaceae bacterium
CGTTCGGTCACTTTGGGCGGCACGTTCATGACCTCCATATGGCTCCTCCCGGGGGCGATGTCAACGGCGTCATCGGCCTGGCCCTCAATCTGGAGGAGAACTCGGTAGGTATCATCATTCTCGGTGATTACCTAACGATCAACGAAGGTGACGAGGTTAAGGCGCTGGGCAAGCTATTGAGCGTGCCGGTGGGCGATGGTGTGATCGGTCGGGTACTGGACCCGCTTGGCAATCCGCTCGACGGTCGCGGCCCGGTCGAATCAACCGAACAGCGTCCCGTGGAAGTGATCGCCACCGGCGTCGCGGAACGCCAGCCGGTTCACGAACCGCTACAAACGGGCATCAAAGCCATCGACGCGATGACTCCCATCGGTCGCGGCCAACGGGAACTGATCATCGGTGACCGCAAGACCGGTAAGACCTCGGTCGCCATTGACACGATTCTCAACCAAAAAGATACCGGTGTTAAATGCTTCTACGTCGCGATCGGCCAGAAGGATTCTTCTGTCGCACTGGTCGTGGAGGCGCTTCGCAAATACGGAGCGATGGACTACACGACGGTCATCGTTTCCGGAGCCAGCACGCCCGCTCCGCTGCAATACATGGCACCTTACTCCGGTACAGCGATGGCCGAACATTTCATGTTCAACGGCCAGCACGCATTGGTCGTCTACGATGACTTAAGCAAGCAAGCCACCGCTTATCGACAGCTGTCGCTGCTGATGCGTCGTCCACCTGGACGCGAAGCCTACCCGGGAGACGTCTTCTATTGCCACAGCCGCCTGCTAGAGCGATCTGCCAAACTCTCCGACGCTCTCGGCGGTGGGTCACTCACCAGCCTGCCGATCATCGAGACGCAAGAAGGCGAAGTGTCCGCGTACATTCCGACGAACGTGATTTCAATCACCGATGGCCAGATCTACCTGCAACCGGACTTGTTCTTCAAGGGCATCCGCCCGGCGATGAATGCCGGTATCTCGGTCTCCCGCGTCGGTGGTGCCGCTCAGATCAAAGCCATGAAGAAGGTTGCCGGTGGTTTGCGTCTGGACTTGGCGTCGTTCCGCGAGTTAGAGGCCTTTGCCCAACTCGGAACGGACCTGGACCCGGCTACCCAAGCCCGCTTGGACCGTGGTTATCGGATGGTGGAACTACTCAAGCAGCCTCTATACCAACCCCTGAACGTCTATCAGCAAATCGTTAGTATCTACGCCGCCACGCGCGGCTATATGGACGATGTTCCCGTTGAGCACGTCTCGGATTTTGAGACGAAACTGCTCGAGTTCATGCGCGATCGCAAGGCCGATGTGATGAGCAAACTCGAAGAATCCAAGGATGTAACCGAAGAAGTGGAAAGTGGCATCAAAGCGGCCATTGAAGAGTTCAAGAAGGGCTACAGACCCGGCTAGCGACGGCCTCAAAATCAAGGTTCCAAGTGACAGGGTTCTTCGGGCGCATCCCGACCGACCAGCATCCGCGGCAAAATTGTTTCATCGTCCAGCAGCTGGACTAGAGAAATCCAATGGCAAACATTCGTGAGCTCGACAAGCGACGAAAATCAATTCGCAACATTCGCAAGATTACGCGAACGATGGAATTGATTGCCACAGCCCGCTTCAAGAAGGCCATGGACCGCGCCGCGGCGGCCAGCGACTACACCGAACGGATTACGCAGATCGTGCGCGACCTGGCCGCAGCGGGACTGGAAGTCACCCACCCGCTGCTAGCCGAGCGGCCGCAAATCAACGTGGCAAACTTGCTGATGCTGACGAGCAACCGAGGTCTCTGCGGCGGCTACAACGGTGCCGTCATTCGGACCGCTATGCAAAGGCGCCAGGAGCTATCCGATGCCGGTAGCAGACTGACATTCGAGATTAGCGGCAAGCGCGGCATTTCTGCCATGAGTTTTCGCGGTATCCAAGTCGACGAATCTTACACGCACTTCGAAGACGAACCCGCGTTTGACGAGGTCTCGATCATTGCCGATCGCTTGATGGATGACTTTATCTCCGGCCGCATGGACCGGCTCGATGTGGTCTATACGAAGTTCATCAGCAGTTCCAAACAGATCGCCGTGGTCGAAACATTACTCCCCTTCTCACAGCCGTCTGATGGGCCGCCGGAGGACGATGGTGCAGGGGAGGGCGGTGGCCCCAAAGCAGACTACGAATTCCTCCCTTCGGCAGAATCCATCTTGGAGGAAGTCGTACCGGCCAGCTTCCGCGTGAAACTATTCAAGTGTTTCCTGGATGCTGCGGTGAGCGAACAAATTGCTCGGATGATCGCCATGAAGAGCGCTACGGAGAATGCCGGTGAGATCATCAAGCAGCTGTCCATGACTTTCAACCGCGCCCGTCAATCCAAGATCACTCAGGAGATCATGGAAATCATCGGCGGCGTGGAAGCACTCGAAGGCTAAGACACCTTCCGGGCCAGTCCCCGCGGGGGACCAGACAAATCAACCCTCATACTTAGACAGATCCAATCCAAGGATTATTTCGATGTCGACTGCTACCGAACCCAATGTTGGCCGCATCACGCAGGTAATCGGCTCCACCTTTGACGCTGAGTTCGCCGAAGACCAACTGCCTCCGATTTACAACGCGGTGAAGATCACGTCGGAAGAAAAGGGAGTCCACGTGAACTTGACTGGAGAGATCCAGCAACACCTTGGGGGTGGTCGCGTCCGCTGTGTGGCACTCGGTAGCACCGAGGGACTTCAGCGCGGACTCGACTGTATCGATACCGGTAGCCCCATTTCCGTTCCTGTCGGTCAGGCAACCCTGGGCCGCGTGTTCAACGTACTCGGCCAGCCAGTGGACCAACGCGGCGACGTCGCGGCCGACGACCATTGGCCCATCCACCGGCAAGCTCCAAGCGTGGATGAACTCTCCACCAATACGGAAGTGTTTGAGACCGGTATCAAAGTGATCGATCTGCTAACTCCATTCGTCCGCGGTGGAAAAGCGGGTCTATTCGGTGGTGCCGGTCTGGGGAAGACGGTGATCTTGACCGAGTTGATCGCTCGTATCGCCAGCTCCCATGGCGGTTACTCCGTCTTTGCCGGCGTCGGTGAACGAACGCGTGAAGGCACCGACCTGTGGTTGGAAATGCAAGAGACCGAAATTGGTAACACGGGTCGGATGGTCATCGAACAGACGTGCATGACGTTTGGCCAGATGAACGAGCCCCCGGGCTCTCGTTTGCGAGTCGCTCTGGCGGCACTCACCATGGCGGAGTACTTCCGCGATACCACGGGTGCCGACACACTGCTGTTTGTCGACAATATTTTCCGTTTCTCGCAAGCTGGTTCCGAAGTATCCGCGTTGCTAGGTCGCATGCCGTCCGCCGTGGGTTACCAGCCCACGTTGGCGACGGAAATGGGAGCCCTGCAGGAGAGGATCACGTCGACGAAGAAGGGGGCGATTACATCGGTACAAGCCGTCTACGTTCCTGCCGACGACCCAACCGACCCCGCTCCGGCAACGGCCTTCGGACAACTCGACGCGTTCATCTACCTCGAAAGATCGATTTCCGAAAAAGGCATCTATCCCGCTATCGATCCGCTAGCATCGAACAGCCGAATCCTCGATCCCCAGTATGTCGGTGAGCGGCACTACGCAATCGCGCGGCGAGTCCAAACCATCCTGCAACGTTATCGGGAACTGCAGGACATCATCGCGATTCTCGGTGTCGATGAATTGAGTGAAGAGGACAAGATGGTCGTGCATCGTGCCCGGCGGATTGAACGCTTCCTGTCCCAGCCATTCCTGGTGGCTGAGAAGTTCATTGGACGGCCCGGTGAGATCACCACCATTGCCGATACCATTCGCAGCTTTGAAGAGATTTGCGAAGGCAAATGGGACCACCTGCCCGAACAAGCGTTTATGTACGTCGGGGCGATTGAACAAGCCGAAGAGCAAGCCAAGAAAATGGCTGCGGAAAGCAAGTAAGGTTCAGCAATGCCCCGAGGCCGTGGTTCCCCCTGGGCCAAGGAGTTGATTGCATCTCGACACGCGGTACCAGTCCAGCACGGACAAATGAGTCACGAAAGATAGTCGATCATGGGTGAATTACAGTGCGTAGTCGTAACACCGGAACAAACCGAACTCGACGTCGAAGCCGAGTCGATTACCGTCCCGCTATTTGATGGTGAGATGGGCATCCTGAAAGGTCACAGTCCGCTGGTCGGCAGACTTGGCTACGGAGTCCTGCAAGTTAGAAAATCCGCCGGATCGGAGGCCGAAAACTACTTCGTTGACGGTGGCTTCGTCCAGGTGGCCGCGAACGTTGTCTCCGTGCTGACCGACAAGATCACGCCGCTGAGTGAAATCAATCGCACCTCTGCAGACGAGGCAATGAAAGCCGCGTTAGAAATGCCAAGCGACCAACCCGACTTGGCTGCCGTGAGGCAAAAGGCCGTTACGCGAGCTCGCGCTCTATCTCGTGTGGTGGCCGGCTAACTCCAGCCGCGACACGTTCAGTTAAGCGTGTTCTAGAGCCCGCAGTCGGTTAAGTGGTGCGACGCCCTCGCTCGATGGAGCAACGATTTCGCGGATTGGACACACTTGAGGCCCGTGCGACTCGCACGAAAACGCGTTTCGTGGGAGCGGCGATCACTCGGTCCGGCGCACGAGACCCAACCCGAAAGTCGCAGTCGGTGCCATGCGAGCCAACAGTCGGCAAAACATTTTGCTTTCGCTGGGTCTGGTCGGCGCGACAGTATTCCTCTTCTCTCCGGGGCTTTTTCGGTCTGAAATCCCCGCCTTTCGTGACGCATACCACTTCTACTACCCACAGGCTGTGTGGCTAGATCGCTGCGTGGCGGGCGGAGAACTTTTCCCCAGCTGGAATGCCTCTGAGGGCCTGGGAGGCTCCGTGGCCGGCCAATCCAGTACAGCGCTGTACTATCCACTACGAGTCATCTGGCTCTTGCCGGCGCTGTCGGTTGCACAAAGGTTTTCGTTGCTAATCGTCGTGCATCTACTGATCGCCGCTGCGGGAATCCACTACGCCGCGCGGAAGCTCTCACCCGGCGGGCAGGGCGGATGGCTTGCCGCGATTAGTTACACGCTGAGCTGCCCGGTTCTGTTCCAACACACCAATCTCATCTACCTATGCAGCGCAGCATGGATCGGATTTGTACTCGGTGCGCTAGCCGAGGCAGTTTCTCCTGCCACCAAGAAGTCCACCGGGATGAGCTGCCTGGTTTTCTCGACTGCTTGCAGCATGATGGTCTTGGCCGGCGATCCTCATACGGCGGCAAACGCATTGGTCGTGGCAGCTGCTGCGATCACTCTAAGAACGCTCTGGAAATCCTGGTCGTCGAAAAGTCTCCGTCAGCCGGCTCAACGATTCCTTCAGCTAATGATCTGGAGCGCTGCGGCCATCGCACTCATCGCCTCCGCAACCGCCGTCCAGTGGCTTCCGACACTTCGCTGGTCGACTAACAGCAGCCGCTGGGCCAACACACCGGTAGCTTCCCCAGAGCCAGCGCAGGCCTTCCAGGACGAGACGGGCCGAATTGGATCAGTTCTTGCCAGTCAGCCGACGGCCCACCATCGCATCTATGATTTCAGCCTACCGCCCTGGCACTTGGCCACGTCGGTTTGGCCGACGCTCGGTGGACACTATCAGCCCAATCATTCGCGTTGGCTCGATATACTCCCAACCGAAGGCCGGATGTGGATTCCGTCAATCTACTTCGGCTTCCTGCCGTTGCTGTTTGCCCTCTCGGCGCTGGGCAAGCCAACGTGCGCCGGCTCACGCGGCTTGCTCCTCTTGGCCGTATTCTCATGCTTAGCCTCCATGGGCAACTACTCCTTCATCTGGCAATGCCGCGAGGGTCTAACGGGCCTGGGTGGCGAAGAACTGGCGCAGTCACTCCCCAAAGACCATGTTGGTAGCGTGTATTGGGGACTTACGCAGATCGTACCGGGCTACGACGCGTTTCGCTTCCCGGCCAAGTGGCTTGTCTGGTTCGCGGCCGCAGGCAGTCTCCTCGCCGGGCTTCAGTTGACAGCGCATCCGCTGGTGAACCAAATGACGCTTGAGAGGAAGAAACGCTCGGCCATCTTCAGCCTCATCTCGACGTCGGGCCTACTCTTCTCGTTGGCAGCAGGGCTGCTTCTGCTATCGCCATCCTGGTCGCAGTCGATCGATCGCCGGCTGCTGGCCAGCGCCGCTGACATTTGGCTTGCTACTCCCAGCTCCTCAGCCATCGTGACTAGTACGCTCGTTGCCTTTGCGACGCCCTTGGTCTCGCTCGCCGCGGTTCGCTACTTGCGTTCCCACCGCCGAGCCACAGAAAAAATCACCTGGCTCGTACTGGCCGAGATGACGCTCGTCAGCTGCTGCTGGACCGTCTTCGTGCCGGCACCTGCTCCCCAGGCCGCAGGGCCGCCGGCGATGCACTCACCAGCCGGCGCCCCGTTTGCCGTGGCCAACGACCAGAGATTGG
>JANQJJ010000501.1 GCA_028281725.1 Pirellulaceae bacterium
CCGCAGCAATGCAAGACGAGAGCACAGGCAAGCCGCAAACAGCGCTGCTGCGCCGATTGGGAAGCCGTCTCCCAAGTCGACTGGACGTCGGCTTGGAGGAATGGTCGAAAAGGGTGGATGACTACTTTGAGGTATGGTCCCCGCGAATCTCGGAACTCAACATCTAACACTGAAGTTATCTTGCTGGCGACGGCCATGCACGGATTCGCTCACGCATGGAACGGAAAACGGTATCCCAATCGCCTAAACGAGATTGGCGAAATAGCGTCGCAGAAGGATACCAAGGACTGTCGCTACGTTCGGTGAACCATCGCCAATCAGCAACGAACGGTAAACCAACGAAGACGGGAACACCGAGAGCTCCCGCTAGATGGGCAACAGCACTATCGCAGGTTATGACCCCATCCAAACTGTGCATCATGGCGGCGGTATCCAGAAACGCTCCGTCTTCATCGAAGCTGCCAAAGTCTAGGACATCCAAGGCAGTCTGCTCGAGTTGTTCCGTACCGTCTCCTTTCTGCAAACTGATTAGTCTGGCATTCGGTACCGCCGCGATAGGCGCAAACGCAGCCAAAGGCATGGAACGCCACAGATCCGTAGTCAGTGCCTTGGCTCCTTGCCAGGCGATGCCGATTCGCAACCCGTCTACTGCCATCAGTCTCTCACGCCAGATCTGGGTCCGCTGCGCGTCGGCGGACAGGTACGGTATCTTCGCGGGTAAGCTGTTCCAACTGGTCTGCAATAGATGCGGCAGACTCAGCAAAGGAGCGAACACATCGGCGTCCGCAGGCGCGGAACCACCCTGAGGTACCAGCGCATCGATTCCTTCGGCCGTCTGCAACAAGGGTATCAAAGCGGATTGGCACTCGACGATCACACGATCAAAAAACGGCTTGAGCAAAGGTACGTATCGAATGAATTGGATCGTATCTCCAAGCCCTTGCTCGGCCACGAGCAGAATTGTCCTCTGCTTGGCGGCGCCGTCCCATGGCGGCTGTGAACGTTCCGCGACCCGTCCACTACTGCATTGCAACCGATACTCATACTCCGCAAACCCGCGTGCCAATTCGCCTTCTCGCAGCCAGTGCATGCCCAAAGCAGAACGGCATCTGGGAATCGCTTCGGCATCTACCCGATCGATTTGCTGTCGCGTCACTTCGTCCAAAGCCAGAAGGAGGTGTTTCTCTGACTCGCTACGATTACCGACCAGTCGGATCGCCAAGCCATACGAGTAATGAAACAGCGGATTGTTCGGTTCGATTTCGATCGCCCGACGCAAAGAGATAATGCCTTCGTCCACGTCGCCCCTATCGAGCAATGTGTTTCCGAGTCCTTCCCATGATTTGGCGTGGTTGGACTGGATGGAAAGAACACGCCGGTAGGAGTCACACGCCAACGTCCACAGTTTTTGTTGACGATAACAGTTGGCCAAATTGAAATGGGCATCGACAAAGTTGGCGTCCAAGGCGATGGCGGCTTGGTAGCTGCGGGTCGCCTCGTCATACCTTCCAGCGGCATGCAGCGCGTTCCCGAGATTTCCATGGAAAGGAGCTGCGTCGGGTTTGAGTTGAATGGCCTTCGTGATCCACGCGATCGCTTGCTGATGCCTCTGCTGCTGATAAGCGACGACTCCCAGCAAATGAAGCGCATTGACATGATTGGGCTGGCTCGCCAGGATCTGACGGTAAATATTCGCAGCCACATCCAATTGCCCAGCTTGGTGTTTTCTAAGTGCAAGTTCGAGATCCATTGACGTCCCATCTTTCAGCACACGCCGAGCACTGCGACGATTTCAGTTTAGAAGTACGACAGCTCACTTAACGTTTGGCCGCGAGCAGCGTTTGGTGAACGAAGGGAGGTAAGGCCATCTGGATACGCCTGAAGACCTCATCCCAGTTGCCATCGGTTTGCTGGCGAAACAGACGAGCCGATGGGTACCACGGGCAGTCATCCCTCCCGAGTAACCAACGCCAATCCGGTATTCTGGGAAGTGCGATCCAAACTGGCACACCCACAGCACCGGCCAAGTGGGCTATCGCGGTATCACTGGTGATGATCAGATCAAGATGTTTCATCACGGCGGCAGTATCCACGAATGCGTCGCCGCCGTTATCCAATTGGCTCCCGAGATCCACAATCGGGACTTGGGATTGAGCGAGCTGTTCGGCTCCGAAGCCCTTCTGCAGGCTGACGAGTTGAACTCGGTCGACGGATGCCAGCCGTTCAAAAAACGACAGGGGTATCGAGCGCCGCCGGTCGGCAGGATGCTTGGGATTGCCCTGCCAGGCGATTCCTAACTTAAAGCCGGCGGGCAGCTGATTGATTTTCTGCTGCCAGTACTCCAGTAGCTTCGCGGAGGGAGACAGGTAGGGTACGTCGGCTGGAACGGTATGCGGAGTCGTTCCAAAGATTCGTGGCAGACTCATCATGGGAATCCCGACGTCAAACGCCGGTAAACCTTGGTCTCGTGCAACGACCTGATCTACTCCGGGAAATCCATCCAGCAGCTTGAGCAAGGCCGGCGGGCAGAACAACAACACCTTGCCTGCACGTTGCTTGACAAGTGGCAAATACCTGATGAACTGCAACACATCTCCCAAACCCTGCTCGGCGAAAACCAGTAGAGTCTGACCGTTCAGAGAGCTTCCATTCCACAGCGGGGAACAGCGCGGCGAAACAGCCAGTTTGTCCGACTTCAGACGCCATTCGTACTCACGCCATCCCGCCTCCCAATTGGAAGTCAGCAGCTGCGAAAATCCCGCATGCAGATGCGCCTCCGGCAGGTCAGGTGCGATTTCGATCGCGGCCTTGAAACTCGCGAGGGCGTCTTCTATTTTGCCCTGCAAATGCAAGACCATTCCCAGGTCGACATGGGTGTTGGCATCCTTTGGGCACCGGGTCAGCACTGCTTGAAAAGTCGTCATCGCCTCCGGCAGCTGGCCCAATCCGAGCAACGCACGGCCTAAGTTCTTCTGCGTTGGCAAGTCACCGGGAGCCGACTGGAATGCCAACCGCAACACTTTAGCGGCGTTAGAGAAATCGTGCTGATCGAGGTAGATGGTGCCCAAATTGTTATGTGCGGCCACAAAATCAGGCGCCAAACGGATGGCATTTTGGAAGCAAGCCTTCGCCCGCT
>JANQJJ010000005.1 GCA_028281725.1 Pirellulaceae bacterium
GACAGGCTGTTGCCCGCGGCGGAGCGGATGTCGCCCGATCCCGCCGCGACCGATTTCCAGCGGGCGGAGAGAAGATTGGCGACGGTCAGGGCGGCAAGCTTATCTCCTGTCTCGCCGAAGTAAAGCGCCGCGGCGGGGACACGCGCACCATCGGGCTCTACGGACAGGAATTGATCACCATCACCGCTGCCATCGCCCGTATGAACCTCGTGCTCCACGGCGTGTCGGACTTCCACATTGCCGCGAACAACACGCTTAGTTCGCCGGCCTTCGTCGAGGGCGACAAGCTCCGCACGTTCGACGTGGTCCTCGCCAATCCGCCGTACTCGATCAAGAAGTGGAACCGCTCCGCATGGGAAAGCGACCCGTGGAGCCGCAACTTCCTCGGCACACCGCCACAGGGCCGCGCTGACTATGCATTCTTCCAGCACATCCTCAAGAGCATGGATTCGAAGACCGGACGATGCGCCATCCTTTTTCCGCACGGCGTGCTGTTTCGCAACGAGGAAGCCGAGATGCGCCGCAAACTCGTCAAGTCCGACCTCATCGAGTGCGTGCTCGGCCTAGGGCCGGGGTTGTTCTACAACTCGCCAATGGAGGCGTGCGTCGTTATCTGCCGCTCACAGAAGCGAAAAGACCTAAAGGGCAAAATCCTGTTCATCGACGCGGTCGCTGAGGTTGCGCGCGAGCGAGCACAGAGCTTCCTCCGCACCGAGCACCAGGACCGCATCCTTGCGGCTTACGAGACATTCGAGAATGAGATGGGATTCGCAGCCGTTGTCTTGGCCAAAGACGTGCTCGCCAAGGACGGCAGTCTCTCAATCCCCCTTTATGTGAAGAAGCCGACGCCGCAGACCCAGCCGGGCGAGGAGACCACTCTCGCCGTGGCGTGGGCAGCGATCGATCAGAGCGGTCGCGAGTTCTGGACTCAGATGGACTCATTGGTGGACATGCTTGATGACGTTGTCGCCGAGGAGACGAGCGATGCCTGAGTTGACAACGGAATTGAAGACCTACCGCTTCGATCAGATGGCCGTTCAGGTTAAGGACAAGGTCCATCCCGACGAAGCGGACGTTAATCGTTATGTCGGCCTTGAGCATATCGACCCGGAATCTTTGAAGATTCGCCGATGGGGTGAGCCCAGTGACGTGGAGTCCAGCAAGATCCTTTTTAAGTCTGGCGACATCATCTTCGGCAAGCGGCGTGCGTACCAGCGAAAGCTCGCTGTCGCCGATTTCGACGGGATCTGTTCTGCCCATGCGATGGTCTTGAGGGCGAAGCCGAAGGTCGTGCTGGACGAGTACTTGCCGTTCTTTATGCAGACTGATGAATTCATGGAGCGTGCGGTCGAGATCTCCGTTGGGGGGCTCTCGCCGACCATTAACTGGAAAGACCTGGCCAAGGAAGAGTTCGCTTTGCCGCTAATCGAAGAGCAGCGGCGCATGGTCGCGGCCCTGTCTGCTGTGCAATCATTCGATGACGCATGCAACAATTTGATTGTTGAAATCGACACCGCCATTCGATCACTTCGCGAGCACTTTTTTGGCGTGCAGCCAGAAAGTAGACCTCTTGCCGAGCTGTGCAGCGACGGAGCCGGAATACAGATCGGCCCCTTCGGCGCGCAGTTGCACAAGGCAGACTACAAGTCCGAGGGCGTTCCAGTCGTGATGCCCACCGAGCTTGTCGAAGAAAGAATCAGAGCCGATGAAATCGCGCGAGTATCGGAAGCCAAAGCGGCTTCACTCGCTCAGCATCGACTTCTACCGGGCGACATCGTTCTGCCTCGCCGTGGCGATTTTGACCGCCGTGCAATGGTGACCGAGCGAGAGAGGGGTTGGCTCTGCGGTACTGGGTGCCTGCGAATCCGACTCGATAACCCAACGCGAGCGCCTTTGGTCACACAATCACTTGCATCACGCTCTGTGCTTCAGTGGCTGGACTCTCGATCAGTTGGAACAGTGATGCCAAATCTGAACCTACAGATAGTCTCCGCCATACCGGTTCGCGCTCTAGATGGGCGTCGCGTGACGGCAGCTCTGGATGCGATTTCGGAACTACGCAGCCAGCGTGAAGCCACAGTGTCTCGCCTGCGAGCCGTGTCTTCACAGAAGAAGATGATCATCGAGGGCTCCAAGTGACATTCAACGAATCAAACACGGTCGAAGCCTTCACCCGTGACCGTCTCAAGGGGATCGGTTGGGAGTTCATTGACCACGCTTCGCTGCCGCGTCAGCCACAGGAAGTGCTGGTCGAGCAGCACTTGCGCGACGCGCTTGTTCGGCTGAACCCGACCATCGCGGAGCGTCCCGAGAGAGTCGACGAGGTGCTTTATCGCCTTCGAGCAGCAATCATGACCGTCCGTGATACAGGGCTGGTCAAGGCCAACGAGGAGTTCGCCGCATGGCTGCTTGGCGAGCGGTCGATGCCCTTCGGCCCTAACGGCGAACACGTCACCATCCATCTGATCGACTTCGAACACCTGGAGCAGAACCGCTTCGTCGTTACCCAGCAGTTCACCTTTCGGGCTGGCAAGACCGAGAAGCGTGCCGACCTCGCGCTGATCGTCAACGGCATGCCGTTGGTGATTATCGAGGCGAAGACACCTGTGCGATCCAGCCAAAGCTGGTTGGACGGTGCGCTCCAGGTCCACGACGATTACGAAAAGAACGTTCCAGAACTGTTCGTACCGAATGTCTTCTCCATCGCCACCGAGGGCAAGGAATACCGGTACGGTTCGATCGCGATGCCGGTCGAATTCTGGGGACCGTGGCGACTTGAAGGTGACGAAACACTGCCATCCATGGAACAGGTCGACAAAGCCGTCAGCTCAATGCTCCGTCCAAACGTAGTGCTCGACCTGCTCGCTAACTTCACCGCATACGCCACACACAAAGGCCAGCGACGAATCAAGATCATCGCGCGATACCAACAGGTCGAAGGTGTGAACAAGATGGTCGAACGCGTGGTGGCTGGGCAACCGCGTAAGGGCCTCATCTGGCACTTCCAGGGATCAGGCAAGTCGCTCCTGATGCTCTTCGCCGCACGTAAGCTGCGCCTCCACCTGGCATTGAAGAACCCCACCGTTCTCATTGTGTTGGACCGCGTTGATTTGGACGCCCAGATCACCGGTACATTCAACGCGGTGTCCGTTGCCAATACCATCAACTGCGAGAAGCGCAGTGCCCTCAAGGCGACTCTCGCGTCCGACGTTCGGAAGATCATCATCACGCGGATATTCACGTTCGGCGATGAGACACTACGTCAACGTGTGGCTCGAATCCTGCGGGACGCAAGGAAGGCCGTAACGCTCTCGAAGTTCGATGATGCATGGCATCGCGTGGCGGAACTGGAAGCTATATCGGCGGTTGTCGACGACCAGAAGATTGCCAAACGCATCCAGAAGGTTCGACACGACCTTGAACCCCATGGTTCGCCGCCGGCGGAGGCTTTCACTCGCGACCTATCCGAGTTCACAACCGTTGAAACCGGCCTGTTGAATGACCGTGACAACATCATCGTCATGGTCGACGAGGCCCATCGCACACAGGAGGGCGACCTCGGCCGAAAGATGCGCGAGGCGCTGCCAAACGCATTTCTGTTTGGCTTAACTGGCACACCAATCAACCGTGCAGACAAGAACACCTTCTATGCCTTTGGCGCCGACGAAGACGAGAACGGCTACATGAGCCGCTATGGGCTTGAAGACTCCATTCGTGACGGGGCCACGAAACGTCTTCATTTTGAGCCTCGTTTGGTTGAACTGCATATCGACCAGAAAGCAATCGAAGAAGCGTACAAGGAACTGACGGCCGACCTCACGGATGAAGACAAGGACAAGTTGGGCAAGGCCGCAGCAAAGATGGCCGTTCTAGTGAAGGCGCCAGAGCGCATCGCGGCCATCTGTGCCGACATTGCTCAGCACTTTCAGGAGAAGGTCGCCCCCAATGGTTTCGGCGCACAGGTCGTCACATTCGACCGAGAGAGTTGTGTACTCTACAAGCAGGCGCTCGACAAACATCTTCCGCCTGAAGTTTCGGACATCGTCATATCCGTGAACAGCGGCGAGAAGCAATACGCCGGATATAAGCGTGACCGCGACGCTGAGCAGAAGCTCCTTGACCGCTTTCGTGACCCGAAAGACCCGCTGAAAATCCTCATTGTCACGTCAAAGCTGCTCACCGGCTTCGACGCGCCAATTCTCCAGGCGATGTACCTGGACAAACCTCTTCGTGACCACACGCTACTACAAGCCATATGCCGAACCAATCGCCCTTACGGTGAGGAGAAAACGCACGGCTTGATCGTGGACTACCTAGGTATCTTCGATGACGTCGCGCAGGCATTGCAGTTTGATGATTCAAGCGTTCGCAAGGCCGTCTCCAACATTGCCGAGCTCGTCGCCGCGTTGCCAACTGCGATGCAGAAATGCCTGGCCTATTTCGCAGGATGCGACCGGACGCTCCAAGGGTACGAGGGCCTCATCGCCGCACAAGAATGCCTGCCAAACAATGAGATGCGAGACGCGTTCGCCGAAGAGTTCAGCGTGCTGGCGCGCATCTGGGAGGCATTGTCTCCCGATCCAGTATTGACACAGCACCAGAGTGACTTCCGTTGGTTAGCACAAGTGTACGAGTCCTTAAAGCCTTCCACTGGTACGGGAAGACTACTGTGGCATCGACTTGGCGCCAAAACAATTGAACTGATTCACGAGAATGTACATGTAGATACAGTCCGGGATGATCTCGATAAGCTCGTTTTGGATGCAGAGCTTCTTGAAGCAGTACTCGGAAGCCCCGATCCCAAAAAGAAAGCCAAGGAGATCTCGATCAAGCTCACGTCTCGTCTGCGGAAGCATGCAAGCAACCCCAAATACAAGGCATTGGCAGAGCGATTGGAAGACTTAAAACACCGCCACGAACAAGGGCTACTCGTAAGTGTTGAGTTCTTGAAGGCACTTCTTGAACTTGCGAAAGATGTGGTCAAGCTGGAAAAAGAGACACCGGACGAGGAGGAGATTGATCAAGGTAAGGCAGCGCTGACCGAGCTTTTTGAAGAGGCGAAAAACGATAAGACGCCGATCATGGTTAAACATGTAGTTGACGACATCGATGAAATTGTTCGAGCGGTTCGATTTGACGGCTGGCAAGACACACACGCCGGCGAAAGGGAAGTGAAAATTGCCCTGCGAAAAACTCTTTTCAAATACAAGCTACACCAAGAGTCTGAGCTATTCGACCGTGCGTATGGTTACATCCGTGAGCACTACTAGGACCTGCGAGTTTCACCGGTCACCCATTCCCTCTTCTCTACTACTTCCGATGGCGATACGGGGTGCCTAATCAAAGCTGACCACAGAAGACCAGAGTGCTCCTCAAAGCTAATAAGCTCTTTCCACCAGTCCCCCTCAATCGGCTGACGATTACACTCATCACGAAATCCTCGGGGCAGAGCAATACGTGAAATGCCAAGAATCTTGTTCCAAGCGATATTGTTGACACGACAGATTACTCTGCTCGGTGCGACCTCCAAATACCACAGGGTTTTCTTGATGCCCGTCTTTGGTATACCCTCACTCGTTGTACTACACCATATGACTTGACCATCCAGTTCACCTATCTCGTTCCAAAGCCTCTCATAAGCTTCTACACAACCAGGAGTCTCCCTGACATATTGAGAAAGCGCGTGATCCACTTCCCCGGCAGTAAGAGAGTGGGTCGGTTCATGTAGACTCCAGAGTTTTACAACGTCTTCATCCATTCAATTCACCGAAGTTCGAAACCAGTCCGGCTCACTACCCGAACCGAACCCTAGGGGTTCGGACCGCTATAGCGGAGACAACAGAACTCATAACCCCACGCCGGAATCTGCTGAGAGATTCTGAGACTTTCGGAAACGGACGGGCGAGTGTGGTGGACGAGGCGCTCAGTGGCACCAATAAACGCACCGACCTGAGACTCGCCCGCAAACGTAAACCCTTTCCAGCACTGGCGAAACAAACAAAAAACCGCGGCCTCTCGGCCACGGTTTCGTTTGTTAACCAGCGGGTCGCTTTTGTTTGCAACCGTTGGTCGAAGTAGCGGGGGTAGGATTCGAACCTACGACCTCCGGGTTATGAGCCCGACGAGCTACCAGACTGCTCTACCCCGCATCTGGGTGGAAAAGGGAGTCTATCGAGCCGCGGCGTAATGTCAACACGCGGCTCATAATGATCTGACCAAACGTGATTTTGTGCATCCGATGGATACCACCAAGGGCGTGATTCCCCTCTTGCGCACTGTAAGCCACCATCTAACAAAAGTTTACACTGGCCATCCCGCAATGCGGTTGCCTGACTCCGCGTATCTGCGATTGGCATTCATGCCACCGGCCTGCTATACTCCCCGACTTGCTTCACGGAGCCCCATGCCATGATTGAAGAACTCAAAGGCGAAGAAATTGTCCAGCGTGCCGGTGGGCGATTCAAACTGACTTCGTTGATTCAGCACCGGATGCGCGAACTGATGGAAGGCGGTCGGCCTCTTGTGGAACGTCGCGGCCGGGGTGATCTTGAAATCGTGATCGAAGAGATCGCCGAGGGGAAAATCGCTTTGAATATGTCCGGCGAAGTTGAAACTGTCAGCGACGATTCGGACGAGTAGCAGCCCAAAGACAGGCGATTCAGTTCATTTCTCCACAAGACACGTGTTGTGAACCCACGTCGACGGATCATCTGAACCGGACAGGTGATGTGTGTTGTGTGCATGCGATGTACGGCCGCACAGTATTCCGATGCGCAATCACCACTGCCGATGACAACCTAAACATATTTTAAATAATGGCTTACATTCATTGACGCCGTAGGCACGCCAATTGCTTCCATATCGTCGCGGTGAGTCTGTACGATGGGCTCAGATTCGCCGACACACCCCGGCATCCACAAGCTTGAACCTTAACACTGCCTCTAACGCTGAACCCAGATATGGCTCAGGTCAATCCCCCTACCTCACCTTGGCTTAGCGAATCCCTCCATTCGGATTCGCACCGTCTACCGGAATCTGTGTCGATGTCGGGATGGGTGAATTCGGTGCAATCCGAGATTGGTCGAACGCTGGCTGACCCGGCGTTTCCATGTGTGTTTGCTCGCGAAGCCTGGCGGCGCGGGGCTATTCAGTTTCACTTCTGCGATTCGACGGACGATGAGGACGAACTGTTCGCTGTGGGCGGCGCATTGGAGCATTACCTGCGGTTCTGCGATTCCCTGCCTCCCGATCAATCATTGCTGGAAACGTTTGCAGTCGTGTTCAAACCCATCACGCCTGCCTTGCCACTGGAGCAGTACCATCAGCAAGCGTGGCGGGTTTTGCAGTATTTCCACGACCACGATTCCTACGACTGGCCGACGGATATCCCAATCGATCCCGATCACCCAAATTGGTCGTTTTGCTTTGCCGGTACGCCTGTGTTTGTGAATGTCAGTGCGCCGGGGCATCGAATTCGCCGCAGCCGCAACCTTTGCCGATCGCTGGTTCTGGTCATGCAACCCCGGTCCAATTTCGATCTGGTTGCGGGGATCAACCATCCCAACGGCGAAGCCGTTCGCGAGCAGATCCGACAGCGGATGGCCGATTATGATCAACTCGAATCACCCACCGAACTGGGCACTTACGGCGATCCGGCCAACCGGGAGTGGCACCAATATGTGCTCCGCGAAGCCAACGTCGTACCGACAGGTCGATGCCCGCTGAACATTCGTCCAAGCCGAACAGCATGACCCAATCGCTCACCATGCCCAATCCCGCGCAGGCGTTTCGGATCGAATCCCTGCAGTGGCCTGATGACTGGCCTTCGATCAAACGCCTGCTCGAAGCGGAAGATTGGCCGTTTGTTCAGGCGGATCTTGACGTGTCGCACTGCCAGCCGCATGCGGTCGGCCTGGTCGCTCGGGAGCCTGAATCACAAACGCTTGCAGGTTTTTTTGTCGCCCACCATTTCGGCTCCGTCGGCTACTTCGACATGATGATCGTCGACGAACCCTACCGGCGAACGAAACTGGCGACGCGACTGGCGTACGAAACCCATCGCGCACTGACGGCCCACCACATGCGAGGCTTCGTCGCCCACTCGACGGTGGATTCGTTCGATGTCTTCCGCTTTTTCGGTTACGAACGAGGCATCGATTTCACACTGATGCGCCGCGAGCCGATCAGCGGCGAAGTTCAGCCGCATGCCGACCCGCGCGATGCCCTGCTCACACCTTCGATTGAGGAACTCATTGCTCTGGACACGGAAGTTTTTGGCCAATCTCGGACGGATTGGATTCACGCCTTGGCGGCACAACCGACCACGCACTTTGCAGGGATCCGCGTCAACGGTCGGCTTGCGGCGGCCGCGTGCCTTCGCCAGCGGCGTGAAGGCGCCTTTTGCCTGGACGCGATCAACGGCTTTGAATTTACCCACATCCAATCGCTGCTGGAATCGATCCTCGCGTTCCATCGCAACGTTCGGCTTGAATGCTTTGCTCGAACGGACAGCGACCTGCACCGTTGGCTCGCACATCAGGGTTGGTTCATGCCTGATTTTTTCAGCAAAATCGGGCCACTCGTGGAATGGCGAAAAGGCGACACGGCAGGCGTCGGCGACTCGCCTCACATTCGATCGTTGAACTGGTTCTAGGCGCGCTTGGCACATCCAGATTGTTTGCCCTTATAATGGAATCTACAGGTGTGGGAGGAAGCGACATCGGCCTCGGCTGAGGCGGGCGTCGGGACACCATGGACGGTGTGCCTGATGCAAGGATTTGGAGTCAGGAGATGTGTGATTTGTATTGTCGGAATCTCAGCCAAAGGACCGATAATCGACATGGAGGTCGTGACAGCACATGCGTTTAGCCAAACTTACACTTTGTGGTTTCAAGTCTTTCGCCGACAAAACGGTCATCAAGTTCGACCAGCCCATCACGGGCATCGTCGGCCCCAATGGTTGTGGCAAATCCAACGTCGTGGACGCGGTGAAATGGGTACTCGGTTCGCTATCGCCCAAGTCGTTGCGCGGCGACGCCATGATGGACATGATCTTCAATGGTTCGTCAACGCGCAAGCCCGCGGGCATGGCGTCGGTGAGCCTGACGTTTGAAAACCCTGCCGACGACGCTGGCCAGCGCAAGCTGCCGATCGATTTCGACGAGGTCAGCGTGACCCGCCAACTGTTTCGCGACGGTTCGAGCGAATACCTGATCAACGGCAAGCGGGCCCGCCTGCGTGACATCCGTGAACTGTTCATGGACACGGGCATCGGCACCGACGCTTATTCGATCATCGAGCAGGGCAAGGTCGCCCGATTGTTGGAATCAAATGCCGCGCAGCGCCGTGAGATTTTCGAGGAAGCCGCGGGCATCAGCCGGTTCAAGGCCCGCAAGAAAGAAGCGCAGCGCAAACTCGAACGCACGGAGCAGCAGCTCAACTTGTCCCGCTCACGCCTGGACGACCTCCAGCGCCGGCTGCGCAGCGTGAAGATTCAGGCCGGCCGGGCACGCTCGTACAAACAGTTGAGCCAACGGTTACGTGAGTTGCAACTTCAATACGCCTTGGCCGAGTATCACAAACTCCAACAGCGCACCGACGAGTTAAAAGAACAGATCGAGCAGTCGGAAGCGGATCACGCTGCGGCCTCACGCAAGCTGGCGGAAACCGAACAGCAACTGGCCGATGTACAGATCGGACAGCAATCGGTCGAGCAACAACAGAAGCGCCTTGAACACGATCGCCTCAAAAAACAGTCTCAAAAAGACCAGGCCGAGCAACGCAAACAGTTCGCCGAATCCGCACTGGAAGAGCTTGAGAAACAGATTGACCGCGACGCCTCACGTCTCAACGAGCTCGCACATCGCGCCGAACAGCTCGAAGCGGAACTCGCCCAACAGTCAGAAGAAGCCGAACGGCTAACCAGTCAACATGCTGATGGTGAAAAGCAATTGCTCGCCGCGCAGGACGAGTACCGCACGATTCAGCATGACTTGAATGAAAAACGCAACACACTCGAAGACGAAAAGGCGGGCATCGTCACGCTGATGCGGCGAACCTCGCAACTGAACAATGAAATCAGTTCGATCGAAGTGTTTCAAAACAACCTGCATGGCACGCGCGAAAAACTCGGCAAACGGGCAACGGAACTGGCGATCGAGTTGGAACGCCTGCTCACGTTGCGCGACGAAGCCGAGGCCAAACACACCGAAGCCCAATCCTTGATCGACGCACAGCAGGGCAAGCTGGATGAGTTGAACAACCAGGCGACCGAACTCGATGACCAGCATCGACTACTGGCCGAGAGTCTGGCGTCCGCGAAAGAAGTGCGCTCCGGTCTCGAATCGCGACGCGATCTGCTTCAGGAAATGCAGGACAAGCAGGAAGGCATCACTGACGCGGTCAAAGCGGTACTCGCCCGCAAAGCGGCTGCCGAACACGACCCCGAAAACCAATCCGCCGACGAACCGGTTCACGCGAACAACACCTTCAGGTTCGTCCGTGGGCTGCTGGCAGAGATGTTCGAAACGGACGTCGAGCATGCCGGCGT
>JANQJJ010000032.1 GCA_028281725.1 Pirellulaceae bacterium
CTCATTAACTTCGACAAGCATCACAAACACAGTTACCATTTAATCGTTAACAGTGAGTTGCCCGGCTTCGAGCGGAAGGACGTGCAACTGTTGGCCAACGTTGCCAGGTATCACCGTGGGGCCTCTCCGAAACAGAAACACGACCACTATCGCGAGCTGAATGAACAAGACCAACTGAGCGTGGCCCAATTGGCGGCAGTATTGCGTTTGGCATTGGCGCTCGATCGCACTCATCAGCAAAGGGTGAAGGACGTTGCCGTGACTGTGCATCCGATGACCGTCGAGATCACAGTGCAAGCAAGCGAGAATCCTGAAGTGGACCTGTGGGCGGCACGTCGCAAGGTGGAACTCTTTGAGAAAGTGTTCAGCCGCGAAGTTGTCTTCTCGACCTGTCAGGTCTGACTGCGAACTATCTTTCGTCTCACGCTGCGACAGGCACTCTCAATGTGAGACCGCAAGGTTTATCGCGCTCCGACGCGATCAGTGATTTTCCCGTTGTTTTCGCGGTTCTTAGTTATTGGCACGCGGGTTGCGTTAGACCACTGGCGAACTGCAACCCCAACCGCTTTGCCAATCAATCGGTCAACACCATGAACGCTTTCAAATCCCTACCAACTGTTTTGCAATCGATTGTTCAACTGATTCACGGACGCCGCAGAATAGCACTGCAGCCAGTGCGAGTTGCCTTGTTGGCGGCTATGTCGCTGGTTGCAGCCCGCGCGGTGGTGGCACAGGAGTCTATGTCCGAAGGACCTCCTGGCGGCTACTACCACGTGGACCGTCCGTTCAACGTGGAGAATGGCTTTTGGCAAGATCATTCTTCCACTGCGGCCGAGGGTTACTTGCGGGGGCTCTCGGCTTACATACAATCCTTGGGCGTTTACGAAGTGAACAACGCTCAGGCGAATATATTGAACGAGCAGGCCGAGTGGGCCGGCTACGAGAACGCCCTGAAGCGCGTGGAAACCTTCTACGATCGCCGCAAGATTCGGCAAGACTACCTCACTCAGCAGCGGGAAATCGCTGACATTCGCGATCAGGAAGGAAAGCAAATACTCGAGCAGAAGCGAGCCACCGTTTATCGCCGAGCATATAAGCTTTCCCTGCAAGAGTTCAATGCCGCCACCGGCCAGTTGTTCTGGCCAGAGACGCTCTGCATCGACCTGTTCGCTGCCCACCGCCATCACTTGGATCAGTTGTTCGCCCACCGGTCCCAGTACCAACTGCACCATGACGAATACCTGATCCACCAGATCGAGAAAGTACATCAAGAGCTGAAGCGGGATTTGCGGCAGCACCGAGCGTTCTTCAATTCGCAAGACTACCTGGCCGCCCAAGACTTCCTGCGAGGACTCATTTACGAAGCCAAGTATCCAACCGTCACCGGCTGAAACACCTTACTCTCCTGGGATTTGCCGCGTCGCGATGCGTGCATCGTGGCGCGGCTATTCTATGCGCGCTGGGGGGAAGAGCGATGAGGGCGAGACTCTAGGCCGCGACCAAACCTGGTCGCCGGATGCAGTTTCAGCGCCGCTGGCGGGGCCAGCGGTGGCACCCGGCTCGGCGAGAAAGCAACCCAACCAGAGAGAGGAGGCAAAGCAGTGCCAAGCTTGATGGCTCGGGTATTACCGTCACTGTGTTGCCTGGGATCGCGGCGAAGGCGTCAAATTCGGCGGCGTAGAAATTGTACAGCGACCGATCGACCCACACATTATCGAGCGTGGTGATGTTCAGCAGGGCACTCAGATCGTCGGGGTTCTCATCGGTGAACGTCAGGTCGACGAGTGACAGGTCGACTATGGAAGTCGTTTGTTCAGCGATTGCATGGAATGAGCCTGTTGACAGCTGTGCACGATTTAGCAGAAGCGAGCTAATCTCTTGCGAATCGATTTGAAAACCAAAGATGGGGCTCCGTGATTGAAGATGGTCAAAAGTAGCACCGGAGAAATTAAGCTCTGTCAGCTCATTTTCGGTGAGCTTTAGAGTCTCCAAGCTGATCAAACCAGCAAATGCTCCAGACTCGATGCTGTTGATGCCGTTGCCCTGGAGCTCGAGCCTTTGCAGGTTAGTAAGCCTATTCAAGTCGCCCTGCTCGATACTGGTGATATTGTTGTAGTCTAAATAGAGCGATCGCAGTTTCATAAGCCCCTCAAAATCATCATGCTCGATACTGGCGATGTCGTTGAAGCCCAGCTCGAGCGATTGCAGGTTAGTTAGCCCGTCGAAATCACCCTTCTCAATACTGCTGATCTTGTTGAGCCACAGATCGAGCGTTCTCAGGTTCGTAAGCCCAGCGAAGTCGCCTGGCTCAATGCTAGTGATTTCGTTGTACCACAGATACAGCTCTCGCAGGTTAGTAAGGCCCGTGAAGTCGCCCTGCTTGATACTGCTGACGTTGGTAGCGCCGAGACCGAGCGTTCTCAGGTTCGTGAGCCCAGCAAAGTCGATTTGTTCGACGCTGATATCGTTACTACTCAGATGCAGCTCTAGTAGGTTAACAAGTCCCTCGAAGACGCTCGGCTCGATACTGGTGATGTTATTGTAAGCCAGATTGAGCGTTTGCAGCTTCGTCAGGCCCTGAAAGACACTCTGCTCAATGCTGCTGATTTTGTTGTCATGCAGGTCGAGCTTTCGCAAGTTCGTCAGCCCCGCAAAGTCACCCTGCTCGATGCTGCTGATGTCGTTGCGCCACAGATCGAGCGTTCTCAGGTTCGTAAGCCCGTTGAAGTCGCCCTCATCAATGCTGTCGATGTCGTTGACACGCAGATTGAGCGTTTGCAGGTTGGCAAGACCGTCGAAGTCGCCCTGCTCAATACTGCTGATCTCGTTGAGCTTCAGGTCGAGCCGGTGCAGATTGGTCAATAAATTTGCACCGTCGAGATCCTGAATACCCCTATCGTCTAGCACGAGTGTTCCGGTGACTGATGTCGGATCAGCGGGGAATCCCGGCGCTTCACCCACGTCCAGCAGGCCGTCGTTGTCGTTGGGAAACGCTTGGGCCTGAATCTGGCTGCAAAGAGTCGCAGCCACGAGCGCGGCCATGAGAACTCGGTCCATGAGTCTGCCCTCTTTTGATTGGGATCCGTCCTGACGATTTCGCCCATTGTAGCAATGTGCTGCGACGTAAGAATACGCCAGTTTTGGGCGCAGAAGCTCCAGCCCAAAGCGGGGCCGAATCACGCCTCGAATGCGGACCGAGTCCGGCCGACCAACTTGTTGTCCGGCCGTTTGGAGTCGCAGAGCTTGAACAAATTTGACGCCAAGTAGATGTTCTGCCAGGGCTCAGAAATCGAATGGTAGTCTTCGAGCACGGCGGAGCTGAACTTGTAGTCGTGGGGGTTGGTCCCCTTCAGAAAGATCAGCACTCTGGCGGCGTCGATAAGGTCTCTCGCGCCGCCGGCCTGATTCAGGTAGCTGAGTGTCTTGGCGGCTGCCGAAGCAGGTGCGTCCGCAAGGTCTGCAAAGATTTCGCCTACCGCCTCAGGGCCTGAAGCGTCTGGCGGGCTCGGCTGGAGGTCGTCGACCAGCGTGTCCTGGATGGTGCCTCGACCGGCCATGGTGGTGCGAAACATCGTGAGGAACGCGGCGTTTTGCAGCATGGAGAGCAGCCTTGTCTGGTCGTCGCCCGTCGTCACAAACGCAAAGCGGAGCGCGTTGGTTGTCGTCACTGCATGAAGTGCGATGATTCCGGGCTGTCTCATGAGCAACTCACCGGCGCTGACGAATAGCCCGTCCCAGATCGACTGCGGGGAAACGCCCCGGTTGAGTAAGTCGACGACCAACTCACTGGCTTCTTGTGGAGATGCTGTCCGCAGCCCGGCGATCAGTTCCTGCGTCGCCGATCCATCGATGGCGCCGAGCTGCCAGCCCTCGCGGATCTGCTCCACTAGTTCCAAGTTTCGTCGGAAGGGCAGATCGGCCTCGGCGTCTCGCTTGCTGGGATTGCTGCCCTCATGCATCTGGAGTGCCTCCACCAACGAACGGAGCACAGGCTCAGCGTGATGCCAACCGATGCACTGCAGCGTACGCCAGCTATTGGCAACGTAGATCGCTTTGTGACCGATGGAGCGGTAGTCTCGCATGCCGTATCTGAACAACTGCTCGTAGACACGGGCAGCCCCGGCCGAACGAGACAGACCCACGATGGCGACATCGGCTGCCGACTCATCCCAGTTGTCCATTGCTTCCGTGAATGCCTGGGGCGCACTGCTCGGTGTCGGCACGGCCGATTCATCAACGCCGCTCATTGTCCAGTCACCGCGTTCTCGAACATCGCGGGCTTCCGCGCTCTTGTAATAGTCCAGCGCCCAGAAAATCGGGAGCCAGCGATGCTCCTCGGGAGATGAGATGCTGGCGAGGTGGGCCGAGTTCACAACAAGCACGGTGTGAAACTTGTGGCCGACGCTGGGCCGCGGCTCGACGTTCTTGACTCCGGCAAGCAGCAGACCGGCAAGGAGATCGCGATAGCTGAGGCCACTGCCGATACGAGTTGCCACTTCCTCAAGCAGTCGCTCGCGTGGTGTTTCTTCGATCAGGCGCACGACCGGCGCGATGTCTGGATTGAGCTTGACGACATTGGGGTCGAGGCCCGCCTCGGCCGCCGATACCGGGCGGAGTTGTGAGAGGAAACCGAGATTCCCTAACCCAAGCAGCGCTCCAGTGCTGGCACCGGAACTGAGAAAAGACCTGCGCGACTGGAACAGAGACATCGTCGGAACCTCCCTTTTCGGTTTCGGTACGCATC
>JANQJJ010000052.1 GCA_028281725.1 Pirellulaceae bacterium
TGTGGTGGTGCGGTGAAATGGGGTGGGCTTGATCGAGGCAATTAGTCGGCGACAAAGGCCGGGCAACATTCGTCCGTCTTCTCCGCTGTTCGCGTGCGCGCAAGCTTGGACAGCGAGATTGACGAGCAATACCCTCCCCCAACAGCTAGGTGGGCCAGGGGTGAGAAAAAAGAACACAAGTGGCAGGTGGGACCTAAAGCTCGAGCAAAGGCGGCTCGATCCATGTCCTAAATGGGGAATGTGATCATGCTTCGATCAAAGTTCGAGATGGCAGCCGTCGTATCTTTGCTACGCCGTGCAGGTGAGGCCGGAATGACTGCAAGCCAGCTGGCTAGGGACTCGACACTAGGGGCAGGTGTAGAACGCGCGTTGCACCACCTGATGAAAGAAGGGTGGATACGCCACGTCGGTGATCGATACGTCCTGACTCCCGATCAGCTCCGAAGCTAGTTACATCTCCTCGTTGCCATCTTCATCATCCTCAGGCTCGCTTTCATCAAAAGCTATATAGTTATCGAATAATTCTCCTAGAGTCCGTTTGCCCTCCTTGAAGAATTCCTTCCAGCACGAACCCAAGAACTTAGCTTTCTCACTGTCGGAATCGGGGCCGTTGTACCTCTCTTCCAGCCACTCCATACTCGTGCGATCGAAGTCCGCCGCCATTCGATCGCGTGCTTCTCGAAAGTCGTCGTCAGTTAGGTCTGCATATCGCGACCTGAGCGCCTTCTCGAACTCTATTTCAGCTAGCTCTCGGTACTTTTGAAAGCTAGTAAGTGTAGAATAAGAAAACAACTGAGCTACCCAAATAGCATCGTTAGCCAATGACACAGAGGAGTACTCCTTAGAAAACGAATCTCTGTCCTCAACGATATTGTCAAGAGGTACTCATCTTCGCCGCGGCGGCTTTTTGCTCGATCTCTGCCTTTGGTTGAATACTCAAATCCAAAGAGTCGCTGATCTTTCTAGCCCGATCGACGTCGCCTTTGCCGAGTGCGTCAACGATGTCGTTGATGGCACTACATGGTTGCGCCGTTTCGGCGGCACGCTCCAAGTCGGCGCCGTAAGTCTCGGCTAGGACGTTCCTTTGTTTCGCCAAGGTTAGCCTCCTGATATCACGCGTAAGCGGCTTCTGGTCGGTCAGTCGCCATGGAGCAGTAGTTAGGAGGCTATCGGGCAATCAGCCCATTCGCAACAAAAAAAGGACGGATGGTCAGTCCTTGGATTGCGGCGGATACATGGATCCCGTGTCTCTAGTCATCTCTGGTCACCTGCGCGTCAAAGACCGGCGCGCCCAGCAATCCACGGTCGTACCGGGATCGAGAAAGATGCACGGTGGACATCCAGGTTCTTAGCGAGCAAATCTGAACACAGCGTATCTCGGGTTTGTGTTCCGTCAAGACAGAGTCGATAGCGATCAGGTGCACAGGGAAGGTGAAGTGAAATTGGGAGATTTTTGTTCAATCGTCAGATAGCCTGCTCAGGATGCTCCAATGGCACCGACGAAACACCTTGGAACGGGAAGCAGACGCGGCGTAGCCAGCGTGATAGCGACGGTGCTGCAGGATAAGGACGGTCACCGTATCGCGTGGCGGTACGACACGATGCGGTCCGGCGGCGGGGCAGTGATCCTGGACGCAGCAACGATCACGAATCCGACAACCCAGATCACCGACGCGAGCCGGCAGATCCTCAAACGCGGTCCGCAAACCGACGGCACCTACGCCAGCAACGAGGGCTCGCTGCTGATCGTGCGATTGGGGTACGACGACGGGCTGCTCGGGATCACCGATCCGGTGATTAAGGTGTTCGGGCGCAAGGACTCGACGGAAGCACGGACACTCCTGAGAACCAAAACCGGAGCGCTCAATGCCACGCTCACGACGGCGCCCACCGACGTCACGGACGGCACGCTGAACTACACCACACCGGACCTCGACAGGCTTGGCTGGGATGTGCAAGGCTGCCGCGAGATCCTCATCGGGATCGAAACCAAAGCTAGAGTTCACAACTCCGGGCACTCCGCCCGACAACTCGATCCTGCAAGCGAAGATCCTCTAGGCCGTCCGCTAGTGACCGAGCGTGGTGCGTAGCTGTTCCGCGAACGCAAAGGTACTTCGCTGCGAAGTGTGATCCCCAGTTGACCATGATCTCATGGAGCCTTTCCTCGCCACCGCTCTGGCCACGTTCGACTCGATCCGGTCCGCATCGGCCCCTCGTGCGCATCTGCGGCAAGCTCGGCGAGGACCGCGATCCCACCGTCGAGCAAATCGTGCCGTCGGCCGCGGCTCCGGCGGTCTCCGCAGCGAGCACCGGACTCAAGACCTCCCAACTGTGCAGCTCAGGTGGGATGCGGGACTATCCGGATAAACAAAGCACCATGCATCGGCTCCAGTTCTCAAGCTAGTCTTCTGCGGAGTGCTCTACAGCCCGGTTACTTGCTCTCCAGCTCGATTCTTATTAAGTAGCCACTCGGCAAACTCGGCTCTGACCGGATCGCTGCGATGGTTGGCTCGGTCGGCGCGAATGTGCGCTTGGGCCATCTCCAGTTCATCAACACCCTCCCTGTCGATG
>JANQJJ010000209.1 GCA_028281725.1 Pirellulaceae bacterium
GCCATCAGCGAACTCGTGACCACGGTCAATGACATCGCGGACCAAACAAATCTGCTGGCACTCAACGCAAACATCGAAGCGGCTCGTGCAGGCGACGCCGGCCATGGATTCGCGGTCGTCGCCGATGAAGTCAAAGAGCTATCCCGGACCACAAAAACCGCAAACCAACAGATCAGCGCCACTCTGCAAAAGGTGGCCGAATCCGTTTCGTCGCTCTCGACAAGCGTCGAGTGCTCTGTCGACAAAATGAAAGAATCTGTTGCGGCGGTCGAACTCACGCGTGACAGCGCTTCTACGATCGGAGCGGAAGCCACTCGGTTCGGCCAGACGATTCAAGAGTCGGTGGTCAACTTCCGCAGCCTGGATGAATCGTCGGTAGTGGTCGAAAACGAGGTCAAGGAAATCCATACGATTGGGAAGACGTTTTCCTATCTACTCGAGTTGATGCAAGCGGAAGCTTCCGTCAATCCAATTGATCGCTTGCTGCCGCTGGTCGAAGCCAGCCAGTACCGGGCTTCTGACCGATTCACCCGACAAGAGCCGGAATATGTGCTTCAATCGGATGATGTGCTCATTTCGGCTACTGACAGTCGGGGCCACATCACGTTCGCCAACAACTGCTTCTATAGAATCGCGGAATACGAACCTGGCGATTTGGTTGGCCAGCCGCACAACGTGATTCGCCATCCCGACATGCCGCGAGCCGCCTTCGCTGATCTCTGGTCGGTGATCCAGGCCGGCAAACTGTGGCAGGGATATGTGGCCAATCGCTCAAGGACGGGACGGCTCTACTGGGTGAAAGCCAACGTCTTCCCCTGCTTCGAACATGGCCAGATCATTGGCTACATGTCGATACGCACGCAACCCGAACAGGAAATGCTGGCCAAAGCTATCGAAGCTTATCGTCTCGTTCCTTAGGTCGGTGGCCATCTCTTGGTACCGCGATTAATCGTCGATTCGGCGAGCTACGACCGACGGAGCGGTCGGCGGCCATGAGCAGCAACATACTGGCTGACCTGCCCCAGCTCGGCCAGCTCTCACGCAGACGCACCAGCCGGCGCGCAGCGGTTCGCTGGTGTGGAACTTCAACACCGACGTCGTGCAGTCTGAATTAGCCGCCTTGGCGAACAGAGGCGGGGGCAGGCACCACGTTTCGGATTGTTGTCTTTTTCCTTGGGATATGTCCCGCGTTCCCGGCTACAATGATTCGGATGTCTGGTATTCCGCCGTCCGGTACATTATCAAATGAGTTGTGCCCGACGATTACTCGGTGACTTCTGCCTATGGAGAATTGCCCATGTCCCATGCCAGTGTTACAGGCCGCTTCAGGTTTCTTCTGCTCTGCTTAGTCGTTCAGCTCGCTGTGGTATCGCAACTCGCATGGGCTCAGGATACCGGCGCGGCGTCGACGAATGATGCCGTGGATGGGTTGTCCGCCGAGGAAGCCAGGCAAGTGCAGATCGCCGAGAGATTTCTTACGGTGCTCGAGCGAAACCCTCGACGTGGAACGGCGCTGGACCGAATCTACGGACACCACATTGAATTCGGAACGCTAGATGAGTTTCTGGGGCGGTTGCAAAAACGCGTTGAAGACAAACCCGATGATGGCGTTGGCTGGATGCTGCTGGGCCTGTTCAGCGCTCAACGAGGCGAGGAAGCCGAAGCGATCGATGCGTTTCGCCGGGCAGAACAACTCCGGCCGGACGACGCATTGGCATCTTACTATCTGGGGCAGACGTTGTTGCTGCTCGGACAACCCGAACAGGCCGTTGAGGCGTTTGAAAGGGCAACGCAGCGCCAACCCGGTCGAACCGACGTGCTCGAGATCTATAGGCAGTTGGGCCGCGTTCATCAGCGAGCCCAACGCACCGAAGAGGCTCTGGAGATTTGGTCGCGATTGGAATCCCTTTTCCCGAATGATCCCCGCGTTCAAGAGCAGATCGCGGCCACGTTGGTTGAGGAAGGAAATTTGGAACAGGCGCTGCCACGTTATGAGAAGCTGGCTGAAATCGCTCGCGATGACTACCGCAGAACCACCTTCACGATCGAGGCGGCCGAGCTAAAAATCCAGCTCAGCCGACGAACCGAGGGCATCGCGGATTTTGAAGCGCTGCTCGCCGACTTGAATCCCGAAAGCTGGCTGCATCGCGACGTCCGACGCCGGGTAGAGGAGGTTTTTCTGCGGTCAGGCGACCAGGACGGCCTGGTGGCTTACTACGAGAAATGGATTGAGGCAAATCCGGAAGACGTCGGTGCCATGGCCCGTCTGGCCAGGTTCTTAGCTTCGTCGGCTCGCGTTCCCGAGGCGACCGAGTGGATGGCGAAGGCGCTCAAACTGGCGCCCTCGCGAACCGACCTGCGCAAGGCGTTTATCGACCAGCTGGTTGATGAACAGCGCTATTCCGAAGCGGTCAAGCAATACTCGCTGCTTGTCAAGTCGGCGCCGGGCAACCAGGACTTCCTGCGCGACTGGGGCCGGTTGGTGCTGAAAAACAAAGAGGTGGATCAGGCAGAGCGTCAGCGGGAAGCCGATCGAATCTGGAGTAAGATCCTGGCCTTGCGAGGCGACGATGCGTTGACGCACGCGCAGGTAGCCGACTTGTTCCGCCAGGCCAATATGCCGCAGCGGGCGCTGGCGCTGTACGAAAAGGCAATCCAACTGGCTCCCAGCGATCCGCAATACCGCGAGTACCTAGGAGAGTACTACCATATTTTGAAACGTCCCGACGATGCACTCAAAACGTGGAAGGCGATCGCCGAAGGTCCACGGCGTTCCGCTACCAACGTCGCTCGTCTAGCGGAGGTTTACAACAGCTTTGGCTACCTGGATCAGGCAGTCGTGCAGATCCAGCAGGCATGCGAGCTCGATTCGAAGGATTTCAATTTGCTCGTCAAGGCTGCCGAGTACCATGGCCGCGCCGGTCAGTTTGACCAGGCTCTCGGATTTATCGACTCCGCCGACGCGCTGGCAGCCGGCGATGAGGAGCAGGATACCGTCATCAAGCAGCGGATCGAGATCTTCCAGTCCAGCCGACGACTTGACGACGAGATTGAATTGCTGACACAAAGCTTGCGTGACGACCCGTCTGCCGAACCGGGGCTGTGGCATACCCTAGCCCGCTATCTGGAAGCCGCCCGCCGATGGGCTGATGCAACGGAGGCAATTGAGAAAGCCATTACGCTAGAACCTGGCGGAGTGGGACCGCTGACGACCGCAGCTCGCATCGCCGAACTATCGGGCGATTTTACTCTGGCCGCTGAGCGCAACCGCACTTTGGCGGAGGTCGATCGACGCTGGCGCAGCGATCACTTGATGAATGTGGCTCGTCTGGAAGCCCAGTTGGGTCGCGCCGACGAAGCATTGCAAGCCGGACGAGACTTGATCGTTTCGGCGCCGGGCAATACCGACAACTACGAATTTTTCGCGCAGCTCTGTTTCCAACTCGGGAAGACCGAAGACGGCTTGAATGCACTCCGCAAGGCAGTCCGTATTAACCCCACAGAACCTCAGTTGATCGTTTCGCTCGCTTCGGCACTTTCGCGCGAGTTCCGCAGCGAAGAAGCCATTGAGGTGTATTGGCGGGCCTTTGAGAAAACCGAAGAAATCGATGACAAGACAGGCCTGACAGCCAAACTGGCGGAATTGTATCAACAAATCGGACAGTTCGACCAAATGCTGGAGCGTTTGCAGCGCGATCGTCGTGAAGAAGACAAACGTCGCGAAATGACCATCTGCGTTGCACAGGCCCATCATACCTCCGGTGACTACGGCACCGCTCGCATGGAACTGGAGAGTCTACTCAGCGAAGACACGCGGGATACGAACCTGCTTCAACAGCTGTCCAAGCTCTGTGAAAGTAGCGCCGACCTGGACGCCGCCGTCGAGTACCAGCGACAATTGGTTGCGATCGCGCCGGGTCACGAAACCGAATTTCGGCTCGCAGGGTTGCTGCAGACGCGGGGTGATCGAGACGAAGCCAACGATATCATTGTCAAGCTGACCGGTCGTGAGGAGGACCCGGTTCGCCTACTGCGCAGCATCGATTCCTTGTTGCGTCAGGGCAGTCACGATAGCGTGATCGCCATCGTCGATCCGTTGCTTAGCGAATCTCGAGACAATTGGGAGTTGCTCTATCGCGAAGCCGTGGCCTGGGCCGCGCTGGAGAAAACGGACGAAGCCAGAGATCGGTTCGAGCGTATTCTGGCTCTCACCATCCCGCACGAGACTCTGGGTTCGGCAGAAAAGGACAGGCTCCAGCGGGAGCAGGCAAAGGCTAGATCGAATAACTTGAGGGGTATTCAGACACGCGTCCCGACTCAGACGTCCCCCATGGATATTCTGGGGCAGGCTTCCCAAATACGGCGGGCGACCGGTTTGGAGGCCGACAATCGCTACTATGGCAACAGCCAATTGCCTCCCGTATGGACTCCCAGTGTTTACGGCGCGTGTCGCATGGCCGCGTTCGCCTGGCTGATGCGCATCGAGCAGGATGCCTCTGGCGATCCGGCGGAGCGTCCTCTGGAGCACGAGCAGGGCTTTGCGCTGGCCGAACAGATCCGGTCTGCCGCGGTCAAGCCCGACGCCGAACGCGAGACGATTTACGACTGGATGTACATCGAGCAGTTGCGTTCGAACTTTGGCGCGATTTTCCAGATAGCCAAGCGACTCGCCTCGTCCGGGGGAAAGCAAGAGCAGCGGTTCTTCATGAATTCCCTCCGCATGCGTGGCATCGAAGCTAGCCCACAGCGGCTCACCTCTGGGGCTGCTCAACAACCGAAACGCGAGCCGCTAAGCGATGAAGAGCTTGAGTTGATGATGACGTGCTTCGGAGCACTATCGGCAGAAAGCTCCGAACAGGCCATAGCTTCCTACGGTGGACAGATAGCCCGCGGCTCCGGTGGGCAGGTTTTCATCCATGTGGGCGGGGCCTGGGTTCAGGTCGCCGGCTTGGGCTCGATCGGCCTGGGCACAGTCATCGAAGAACTCAAGTTGGCTGGGCGAGAAGAGCAAGCCGAGGCGTTACTGGAGCAGGAGATCAGTGAGGCGAATTCGCCAGCCAGATTGCTGAGTGCTTTAAATCTGCTGTTCGAGCAAGAAAAGTTCGATCGCCTGCCCGAGCTGTACGGCCGGTGGGTCGAGACCGCCTCGGACGCGGTGGCCCAACTGCCGAATTCCGTCGGATCGAGACGAGCTAGTAGCGGCTCGCGAAGCCAGGTGCCGAATCAGCTGGCCAGCGCCGCCAACTTTCTGATGCGCTGGATGGGCCACATTGGTGCCCAAGAGGAAAACGCGCAGGTCCTGGAAATCATGGATCGGGCTTTGGACCTGGCCACCGTCGAAAGCCGCAAGCGACGCGCGCAGAGCCACTCCAAGTCACGTCGATCCTCACCGTCATACGGCTCCGTTACGGCATTCAATCTGCGCTACGGCAAAGAGAACATCTACGCGCGGATCGACTATCCGAGGCCGAATAGGTACATCGATAACTCGACGATTATGGTCTTGCGCGAAGCCTATGAAGTACTCCGTCGAAACGACGTAGTTGAAGATCTGCCGACTCGGCTGCGCGAGCGGCTGGAGAACGCCAAGCCAGAATCGCAGTTATACGAGCGCCTGGCGCTGGCCAGTGTTCTCTGGTGGCTCGAACAGCACGAGGAAGCGACGGAGCTGTTCGCCGCCGCGTCGGATGAATTGAGCGACGATCCGGCGTACCGTTTGGAAATCGCTCAGTTGTACTCCATCCAAGGTAGTTTCGACGAAGCTTTGGAGGTCGTCGACGGTTTGGCACCACGGGATCAGAAGCTCGTCCAGCAACGGGAAACGATGGCACTCAACCTGGCGGAGCGGCTAGGGGATATTGATCGCGCGCGTACCGCCGCCGAGCGTCTGTTTGGTTTGCGACTGGACACCCAAACTCAGATGAATTTGCTGGAAAAAATGAGGCGACTGGGTTTGTCGGAGATGGCCGAAGCCGTGGTGGCTCGTGTCCAGCGCCGCAGTGGCAGCCAAATTTCGTCCCTCTCTTCGCTGATGACACTTTATCAGGGGCAGGGCAAAACCGAACTTGCCGATCAGGTCGCTCACACCATTCTCCGGCGAACATCGTCTCCGCTGACGTCGATGGCCAATACGGGTAGGAACCCGTTCCGATTCAATAACCGAGATGGTAGCGCTCGTGAGTCCGCGCTGAGAGTCCTGCAACAAACTGGCACTTTGAAAAAGCTGATCCAACGTCTGTCTTCGCAACTCGAACGATCACCGGAATCACCCCGTCTGTATGCGGAGTTAGCGGAGTACTATGAGGCTTCGAATCAGCCTGAAAAGGTTACTGAACTGCTCAAGCAGGCTGTCGAGTTCCACCCCAAGGCCATGCCGCTACGGTACAAGTTGGCCAAGCTCTACGAGCAGACAGGCAAGCTACCCGAAGCATGTGATCAATACATCGAAATCGTCAAGAAGAACCCTCGCTGGGTCGCAGACGACCTCTACCAGATTCGACGCACGTTTGAGCGTGCCCAGAAGTCGATTGATCTCGTTAAGGCATTTCAGCAGATCAATGTGAAACAGCTGAGCCGGCCACACTACGCCATCGATCTGGTTTCGAATCTACTCACCGGCCGCGGTCAACAACCCTCCGATGAAGAAATGGCCATTGCTCTGGATCTGTTCGAGCGACTATTCGTAGCGTTTCCAAACTATCAAAATCAGATGATCAGTCGCATTCGCCAACCGGAGTTATGGAAAAATGAACGAGTGTTCGCTTTGGGAAAGCGAGCCATTATTCCTTCGCCAGTCATAGCGACTTCGCAACCTTGGTTCGGACTCGCCAGTATCTACTCCTACGGAAGTGGCGGACGCGTCAATTCGATGTTCGATCAAATGGTCTCCGGCATCAAGGGAACCGAACATGCCGATGCACTTCGCTCTGCGATTGAAAACGGCATCGAGCGGTCGCCTGATTGGAAGGCGGGCACTGCCATGCTGGGCATGCTCGACCTGTCGGAGGGGCGTCGTGAGCAAGGCAAGAACACTCTTGAGAGCTTGTTCGAAGACGATTCAGCGCTGAAAGATATCCCGGCGCAGGCGGCCTGGATCGTTGGACAGCAGCTCGAGGCGTTCGAGGACACTCGCCCTATGGCAATCCAGCTGTTCGAGCATGCGGTCAAGTCAGGAGACAACCTACAAAACCAGCTTCAGTACTCGCCGATAGCCATGCTGACAAAACTTTATACGGACTCAGATCGCAAGGAAGAAGCTCGTGACTTGATTCTAAAACACGTCCGTACCGCGTCCTACGATCATTATGATTCGCAGTACGCGAGCTACCAGATATCGACCAACAAGATGTGGGCTGCTCAACAAATGCTGGATATCGGTTATCCCGTTGACTCACTCCTTTTTTATCGGCAGCTGCTGGACGACCGGCAAGTCCTTGAACTCGCATCTCAGTGGTACGGAGGCGGTGACCGATTTGCAACTCAGGCACAAGACGGTTTCGAGAAGGCCATCTCCTTTTTGGACGAATCGAACGCGGACCAGGCCGTGGAACAGCTGCTGCAAGTCGACGACGCTGACCGGCAAGCGGCGACGGCTCTCGATTTAATGCTCGCCATACCCGGTCTTCAAGAAGTCAGCCAAAAACAGATGACTTGCCGTCTGGTCGATCTGCTACAGGAGCTTTCGGATAAGGGGCAGCTGGGAAAGAAAATCGCGTCCCGCCTGAGTGCCTTGCAGAAGGAGCATCCCGGCGACACGTCGGTGGTCATCCTTCGCGCCCTGTTTTTGCTCGGTGCGCCTCAGAGCGACCAAACGGGCAATGGCGGAGCCCGAGACGTCGCAACGGCGTCGGTCATGGAAGTGCTGCAAGAACTGGAACAGTTGCTCGCCGATCAGCCGCTGGAAGAAATTGCAGAAGGCCGCCGGCCCAACTCGCGCCAGCGGCGCGAGGCGTTGCCCTACGTCCCACTCTGGCTGATTGCTCGCGAGTGCCTGAAGCACGAAGCGACTGAGCAGTTAGGGCACGAGTTCGCCCAGCGCGCTATCCAGGCTGCCCGGCGACAAATGGGCAAAGAACCGATCGCGTCCATCCTATTTGACTGGGGCAACATCGCTTTAGAAGCAGGCGACCGAAAGCAGGCGGAAGAAAAATGGTCCGAGCTTCTGGAGATCGCCACCGAAACGCCCTCGGCGAGTAAGAAGCCTAAGAAAAATAAGACAGGCAGATACCATGGCCGCGAGCTCCCCCGCGTTGGCCTGCATCGGGCCGCCCCCACTCGGGCTCCGCCACCAGCGGTACCGCTGCCGCATGCCCGCCAATGGGTCTTCCGCCATGCCGGCCTAACAACCGGCTCGCTAGCGGTCACGTTGGCAACGTCGCTGCTGCAGTCGGAGACGGACAGCGATCAGTCGCAGGTTGCCGAAAAGGCCCAGCGCGTACCGCCACTGACGATTTCCCAGTTTCGGTTGGTCATGGTCATCGCCCAAAAGGCGGCGAAAAACAATTTGCCCGAGCTGTCCAGGCGGGCAGTCGAGAAGTCGCTTCGCGGGGGGATACCTATTGCCGACATTCCGAATAGCAACAACGACAGCGCTTTTGGAAGCATCAGTAGCCCGGTAGCGATGCGAAATGCTGCCCAATCCGCCAACTCGAACGCCGAGCTTGAAACGGAAGTCGCCAACTCGGTTCGCCAGATCGTGAGCCTTTGGCAAGACGACGCCAATTACGCTCCACGAGATGTCTACCGACTGTTGCACCCCATCGTGTTTCCAGCGCATCGTCCCAATGAAATCTTGATCTACCCGGACAACTCTCGGCTCGAGAGCGCGCAGTCGAGCAGTCTCGGTGTGCAGCTGGTGCGTTGGGCCAAGGATGCGAAGATGCTGGACGATCTGGCCGGCCGCGTCGACCAACGCGGGAAATCCCCACTCGCTGTCGTACCGTCTCTGGTTCTGCAGACACATATCGCACTCGGTTCCAACGACTTGGACGCTGCAGGACGCTCGCTCTCCGAACTGGCCGATCAGCTCGAAAGTCAGCCACTGCCTCCGCGAATCCAGCTCGGCTGTCACGCCGCCATCGCGTGTGTGGAGCAGGAGCAACTGAAGGATCAAGCGTTTCGAATTCTCAAGATCCACGTTGATCAGCGTCTGCGCAGTACATCAGCTAGCAACTCGGTGACGCTTGGGGAGCTGACCAAGAGGGTCAATCAGTATCTGGCAGAGAAGGGGAAGATCGAGGAGGTTAAGAAGTTTTATGAATCGTATTTGATAGCGCGTCAACCGTACTACTCGCGGTATTCCGGCGAAGGTGGTCTCAACGCGCAGAGACGTGACACAGCCGCCATCGCGCAACAAGCCGCAGAGGTAGGCGATGTCACGACGTCTGCCGATTTTCTTGGTCGCACAGTCGACATCGAACTCTCGAGATACAGTCAGCCCAACTTGGGGACGACTTTGGCATTGATTCAGCGGCACGTCTCGAAGCTGGCGCCCCAAGAGCGTTACGCTTTCTGGCGGCGCTGGTCTCTGCCGGTAGAGGGTCGCAAAACGGTCCGCCTCCTTTTCCAATGGGTCTCGCCGCTGGACATTCCCGACATGTTTCTCGGCCCTACCGACGATGCCGAGCAACGGCACGAGCTGCGGCACGTTGACTTCATCGACAATCTGACGGAGTTGTTGGAGGCTGCCGAGGCGTGTGGAAAGCTCGATGAGGTGGCTCAGTTGGCACAACAAGCCCATGACGACAAACTGCCGGGAGGGCAATTCCTATTGCCCATCGCGCAGGTGCGGCAGGGCAAGCTGGAGGCCGCTCGACCGCACATTCGCAAACTGATCGCGACCGTTGCCGAGCGAACCAAGGTTAGCCGGAGCCAAAGGCGGGAGCCTGTCGGCGACTACCTTGTCTACCAGGCGTGCATGCAAGGGGCTCCGGAGGCGGCCGATCTATACCTCGCAGATCGCCTGAAACTCCGCTTCGCATTCCAAGACAACGCGATCAACAAAAACCCGCTTATCCTTCATGCCGACAGCAACTTCGTAGAGCAGCAACTGCGCCAGGCGGGCGAATCACTGAGCCCCTGCGGCCAGCAGCCGTTCAAACATTGGATCGCCAAGTCCGCCGGGGGACGATTTGCCAGCTCGAGCGTTAAACCATGGTGGACCACCCACGAAGACCAATTGGTGCATGTGCTCGGCCCGGCCTCAGATTTCCTCTATTTTCGGTATCCGCTTTCCGGCGATTTCTCCTTTTCGGTGGACGCCTTTTTCGGCAGTTGGGGCGAAGGGGCAATCGGCTTCAATGGGGTCGTGGCCGAATTGCAGCGCTACGACTATCGGCCTCGGATTTGGAGTGTCAGTGGACACGATAGTCTTTACCGATCGCGTGCGCCGACGCGTGACAGGGCGCTGTTCGGTCGAATGAAGGTCGTAGCCCGGGGAGATGACATCCAGTTTCTTCTAAACGGAACCGTCGTTTACGAAGAGCAACGCCGAACCGGTAGCCCCTGGCTGCTGCTATGGACCGAGGGAGGTCGCATCACGGGATTCCGCAATCCGCATTTCGAAGGCGACGTCCAGATTCCGCGTGAAGTTCATTTGCTCAGTGGCGAGACACTCGATGGCTGGGACAGCACTCGTCCGG
>JANQJJ010000214.1 GCA_028281725.1 Pirellulaceae bacterium
CTGGAACTATTGAAAAAAAGGCGAAATAGCAACATCGCCATGACGGCAGCCGGGATCGATGCCGATACCGTCATGCCCGCCTTCAGTCCAACGTAAACGTTCGCTGCGCCCATCACCACGGAAAGTATCAATCCGAGAATCACGGCGCGTGGTGTCAGCTCCGGCTGACGGTTGCTGACGGAATCTTGGTTTACCGTTGAAGCCACGGATACGTCTCTTGTGCTGAAGAGTGAACTTGTAAAGGCGATAGCTTAAGCTTTCGAGCCTGACCTATCCATAACCGGTTCGGTCAACATGCTAATTGTTTGGCTGAGGGACGCTGCGCCGTATGTCGGTTCGATTCTGCTTGATTCCTTTAGGCGGACGACCCGCCGCCTCAACTCGACTGCGAAGCAACTGAGCCAACTGACTGGCACGCTCCTTGTGCTCAGGCAACGTCGCCAAGTTCACCATCTCGGCCGGATCGGACGTGTGATCGTAGAGTTCGGCGCCATCGGCTCCGCGGTCGCCCCATTCTGAGTACCGAAATCGATCGGTTCGGATGCTGTACCCGGTCGCATACTGCGTCAGGGCCGATTCGCGAGGTCGCGCGGTGACATCGCCCAGGACGGGCTTTAAACTGACACCGGAAACAAATTTGGGTGCGGTCAATCCGCATAGGTCCGTCAGCGTTGGGTAGAAGTCTACCATCCCCGCTGGCGCCTCAGTCGCTCGCCCGCCGGCGGTGACGCCGGGGCCCGCGATGATCAACGGGACACGAGTCGCGTTCTCGAACAACGTGGTCTTTTGCCAATGCCCATGCTCCCCCATGTGATATCCATGGTCGGAAGTGAACAGCACGATCGTATTTTCACTCAGACCGGCCTGCTCGAGCCCGTCCAGGATGCGGCCGATCTGGGCATCCGAAAAGGTGATCGACGCATAGTACGCTTGGATCGCCTGGCGGGCTAGATCCGTTTTCAACTCGCGTTCCTCCTTGCGGCGCGTAATCGACTTCCTGGCTGGTTCTGGAAGTGTGGCGTGGTATCCGCTGGGAAGACTGGGCACCTGAATCGAGTCGAGCGGATACATGTCGAAGTATTTCTTTGGCGCTACGTAGGGCGTGTGGGGCCGATAGAGACCAACCGCCAAGTAGAACGGTCGACCGCTGGCAGAGAATTTCTTCAGCTGCTCCACCGCTTCCGCCGCTGCGATGCCATCGGTCTGCTCTTCGTCCGTTCCCTCTGCGGCCAACCAGCTCAGCGTGCCGCCAAAACTGCCCGGACGCAAACTGAATATCTGATCCTCGTCCTCCTTATCTCGGCCCCGGGGATTGATCGTCTGATTCCACGAATAAGGATCGTCATGGCCGCTTGTCCCGATATGCTTGGGAACGTTGTAGTGGAAAATCTTACCGACCCGCGTGGCGAAATACCCAGCGCCGCGAAACGTCTGCGGGATGGTCAGTACGTTCGGTACGTGTTCGCGTATGTAGATCGCGTTTCTGCGAACCAAGGTTTGGTCTGGATACAGTCCAGTCATGAACGAAGCGCGACTGGGGCCACATAGCGGATATTGGCAGTAGGCGCGATTAAACTGCACGCCACGCTTTGCCAAACGATCGATGTTGGGCGATCGAACCAGCGGATGTCCGTAACACGCCAGGTCACAATTTAAATCGTCACAGATCAGGAACAGGACGTTGGGGCGATTGGCCTCGTCCGCGGCAAGTCGTCGGCCGGCTAAACCTGTCCCAACCACATGGACACAGAACACAAGCAAAAAAATGGTGGCGCGCATACTCATCACACACTCCGGCACAGGGATGTCGATTCTTCAGACTCATCAAACCAGTGCCACATGATAGCAGATTCGATCCGCACCATATTCTCTCTTGGAGGCAACGCAAATGAACCTCCCTGGCGTCTATTCAGTACACTAAAAAGTAGAGGTTTGAAAATCGGATTTTCGGAGATGGCATGCGAGTAGTAAGAGTCGCTCGGATTTTTTTGACCGGCCTGAGTTGGATTGTCGCTCAGTGCATCGGGCACGTGGCGAGTGTTCAGGCGGAAGACGTGGGAAACTGGCCCCAGTGGCGGGGGCCTTTAGGAACCGGCGAGGCGACATACGCGTCACCGCCGGTGGAGTGGACTGACGAACAGAACGTTCGCTGGAAGACCAAGCTGCCCGGACGCGGACACAGTACACCTATCTTGTGGGGCGACCACATCTTTATCACGACCGCGATTCCCGTTGGCGAAAAGCTCCCACCGAAAATGAGCGGGCGGCCGGGAGCGCATGACAACTTAGCGGTCGATAGCAAATTCCAGTTCGTTGTGCTCGCGCTCGATCGAGACTCGGGCACTATTCTCTGGCGACGCGTGGTTCGTGAAGCGATTCCGCTCGAGGGCGGCCATAAGTCGGCCAGTTTAGCTTCGGCCTCGCCGGTTACGGACGGGCAACGCGTCTACGCTCATTTCGGTTCCCACGGAGTGTACTGTCTGGATTTCGAAGGCAAACTGCTATGGCAGAAAGACTTCGGTCCAATGCACACCAAACATGGCCACGGCGAAGGGAGTTCACCGGCGCTGTACGGCGACGCGCTGATCATCAATTGGGATCACGAAGAGCAGTCCGCGCTTATCGTACTGGATAAGACGACCGGCAAGCTCTTGTGGCGACGCGAGCGCGATGAAGTGACCTCATGGAGTACGCCGATTGTGGTCAGCCATGATGGAATCGAGCAAGTCATCGTGTGTGGCACGGACCGGGTTCGCGGATACGATCTGGCCACCGGCAAGACTATTTGGGAATGCGGAGGCATGTCCGCCAATATCGTGGCGACGCCCGTGGTTGGCGGTGGCATGCTGTACGTCGGCAGTAGCTACGAGAAGCGGGCTTTGCTGGCCATCCGGCTCGAGGGAGCGGAAGCAGATATTACCAATACCAGCAACGTTGTTTGGTCCCGGACGCGGGGCACGCCGTACGTTCCCTCCCTGTTACTCTTGGATGGCGGGCTATACTTCTTGGCCCACTATCAAAATATCCTCACTCGCGTCGATGCGATGACGGGGCAAGAGAGTCCTGGCCCGATGCGGCTGGGAGCCCTGTCGAGCATCTATGCGTCGCCTGTCGCGGCGGCGGGCAACGTGTATGTCACAGATCTTGAGGGGACAACGATGGTCATCAGTGGAGGCGAGATCCCACGCGCCGTCTCCGTCAATCCGCTTGGCGAAAACGTCAACGCGTCCCTGGCCATAGCTGGAAACCGTATCTTCATCCGAGGTGAACACCATCTGTTTTGTATCGCCCAGGAGTAAACGTCAGCCACTTAGCTTTCGGCACGTGACGTCTCGATCGAACCGGCGGCGCTGCAGCCGTCTACTGGCGGATCATCGGATGGACTCGTGACGCCATGCTTGGCCTTGAGTTCGTCAATCTCCAACCTCAGGAACTTAAGCTCGAGCTGCTTTTCCAGGTACTGCTCTTCGAGTTTCGCAATCCGCCTCTCTGGCTTGGTTCGCAACAACCGATGCAAGACCTCCAGCAGCAACAGAGCTCGAAATCCTCGCATCGCTACCCCACGCAATCGGTAGATCCGCACCACGCGCGACAACTGCTGGAGTTTGCCGACTTTGAGCAGCCTGGTGGCGCGCATCAATCGCAACGTTCGCAAGAACGAAATCAGTGGCAGGAGAATGATCACCAGGTCCAGCCAATGCGTCTTGCAATAGTTGAGCTTTTTGTCTGCTACGGACACCATGACGATGAACTCTGTCGCAAAGGCGAACCAAATCAGGCCGGTACCGATATGAAGAAAAATGCGTAGCGTTGGGTACTCGATGATCCGTTGGTGGAAGAAAAACTGCAGTGCCAGCACGGGCAGGATGAGCAAAGCGATCCAAATCATGGGAATACTGAAGATGCGTTCCAACCGCCTCTGCAGATGCCGGTCGGCGACTTGCCATCCCCACTTGGGAAACCAGATGCGTTCTTCCTGAGCATCGCGCTGGCGCGAGCACAATCTTAATGGTGGGACAAAACAATGGACCCACCAGTAGGGATGCCGCCGCGAAAGTGGCTCGTCCGGAGAGGTAAGAAAGCGGTAGACCAGTTGCTCCGCAATGAAAACGGGCCACAGTAGCAGCAGCAGGATGCCACACATCCGGCCCAGGCTGTAGGCAGTCGCCTCGAACTGAGCCTCCTGCTTCGACAAAACTGGCCCCAGGAGAGCCTCCAAGTCCGCCGATTCGTCGCCGGTCTCAACGATGTGCCGTACGTCGATCCACAGCACCATGATGGTCGCCAACAACGCCAGGAACACCAGCGACAGGGTGAACATCAACGGCGCAATGGAATCGGCCAACGGGCTGTTCCGTTTGATCTGCGAAGAATCCAATCATCTACCCCGTAACCACCTGGGTCCCCTGTGCACCATAGACACCATTCTAGAGCGGTTTTCCTTTTGGCGTAGTCGGGTTTGCTCAGCTTGACTATTGCTTCCGCTCAGATACTACCCTGCCGATACCGAACCAGAAAGGCGAAACGCGATGAGCCGGGCGGCGGATTAACTCTGCGCAGGGACTCTGCTCAGATCTTCCGCCTTTTGAGCAGACACGGTGTCTTTGGAAGAGAGCCAGTAGAAGGACGCCGCGGCAGAGCATCCGATGACCAGGCCGAAGTACCAGACAGCATCCGGATGGATCGCGTAAAGCGTGCCGCCAGTCAGCGGCGCGATGACCCATCCGGCGGAAAAGATCGCCGTCATCGCCCCCATGAAACGACCACGTTCGCGCGGTGGTGCTTTTTCGCTGATCCAAGTCGACAGGATTGGCATCGACAACATCTCACCGAAAGTCCATACCACCACCGTGAAGCAAATGAATGCAACACCGTGGCCCAATGGCTGGATGCCGAATCCCAGACAGATTAGGACGCAACCAACTCCGATGACGGGCAAACGACGAAATCGGTTCACTGCGGAAACGAGGACCATTTCGAACAATACGATCAAGACCGTGTTGATCGAGAAGAGCAAGCCGATTGTGGACTCGGAAATCGCGTGCTGCTGCCTCAAGTAAATTGGGTATACCGAGATCGTTTGCAGAAAGACGATCAGCACCAGACAGAATTGCAGGAGGACCGCGAGCAGTTGCCAGTCGCTCCAAAGCCGTGACTTTTGGGAGTTGCGTTCGGCCGCAGACTCCTTGGTGGTGTGACTACCACCACTGTTCCAGCCGAAAAAGTACCAGACCATTACGGCCGCCAGAAAGCAGCTGACCGCGTCGATATAGAAAATCCACTGGAAGTAGTCCCGATACATAAATCCCGCGATCGCCGGACCAATGGACATGCCCAGGTTAATCGCCAACCGAATCAGGCCGTACGCGCGACTTAGATTCTGACCGGGACACAAGTCAGCCGTTGCCGTCATTGCGGCCGGACGAATCGCATCTCCCACCACGCTTAGCAGCATGATGCAAATGGCCGCCGAAACCATGGACTGGGCATACAGCAACAGCACGAAGCAGGGAGCCGTGAACATCAAACTCAGGATGACAACCCGTATGGCCCCCATGCGACCGGTCAGAAACCCACCCAGCAGCGAGCCGCCCACCGAGCCGATCCCATAGGAGCTCAGCAGGAGGGCGGCCACCTCGGCGGACAATCCGAGATGATCTTTCAAGTGCAGCGAGAGGAAGGGCAAAACCATCGTGCCGCACCGGTGGACGAACAGCACCAACGCAAAGGCCCAAACCCCAACCGGCAGTCCTGAAAACGCTTTTCGGTAGTATGCAAAAATACGGCCTATCATCAGACCCGCAGCTTATCTGGGTTTGAGCACTTCAGATTCATTCGGTTTACGGCGTTCTCCACGCCGACGCCGAGTGCGACACGTCTGCCCTCTATCCGGTTCACACCGCGCCGCTCGGCAAGCAACATTTTGGGCCCTAAATTCTCAGCCGCGAGCTCCAGGAGAGAGCGACCTTGAAAGTGCATAACGATATAGTAAAAGCCAGACGGCCTAAACGATCTGGTTCGGATCGCTTGGTCATAGCAATAGCAACCCAGAACCACAATAAAATGCCATGACTACGCCACGCGAAGCGATGCTGGGAATTTCCAAGGCGATGAATGCCGCAGTCATTGGCCAGCAAACGGTCGTCGAGCGGTTACTGATAGCTCTTCTCGCCGGTGGCCACGTCTTGATGGAAGGATTGCCCGGTACGGCGAAGACGCGTTCGATCAAGACGTTGTCCAAATTGGTCGAGGTCGAGTTCGGTCGAGTTCAGTTCACTCCGGATCTGCTGCCTTCGGATGTCACCGGTTCAGAAGTCTACCGCGAGCAAACCGGTGAGTTCGATTTTCAGCCGGGACCCATCTTTGGCAATCTTGTCCTGGCAGACGAAATCAATCGAGCCCCCGCCAAGGTTCAAGCGGCACTGCTCGAAGCGATGGAAGAGCGGCAGGTTACCGTAGCGGGGACCACTCATCAACTGCCCGAGCTGTTTCTCGTGCTGGCCACGCAGAATCCGATTGAGCAGGAAGGTACTTACCCGCTTCCGGAAGCACAAATGGATCGGTTCCTGGTATACGTCCAAGTGCCTTACCCACCCGCTGACAATGAACTCGACATCCTGCGGTTGGTGCGATCAGAAAACGCCGGCCCGAACACGCAGCCACCCCAGTCGATTTCTCAAGAATCGATTTTTGCTGCTCGAAAGGAAGTGAACTCCGTGCATGTCGCTGAGTCCGTCGAGCGGTATATGGTCGATCTGGTGATCGCAACACGACATCCCGATCGCTACGGTCAGGAGCTTGGTAGACTGATCAGTGTCGGAGCCAGCCCACGTGCGACGATTGCACTCGACGCGGCGGCACGAGCCCGAGCATGGATGGACGGCAGAGATTTTGTAACGCCAGAGGACGTCCAGGCAGTCGCTCTAGCCTGTTTGTCTCATCGAATACACCTCTCCTATGAGGCCGAAGCAGCGGGCAAGTCCCGAGAAGATGGTGTCAATGAGGTTTTAACCCAAGTTGCGGTCGTTTGACTCGCACGAGCGACTTCAGGATTCGACATTCCTGGTTCGCACTTCCAAATGCAGTGTTCTATGGCTCGCGTTCATCCCACATTTGAAGAACTCGTCCGGCTTCGGTTCGATGCCCGCGGTTTTTCTCTGCTGCCGCGTCAACCCGTTACTAGTCTCCTGAGCGGGCGATATGCTTCGCGGTTACGTGGTCGTGGTCTGATATTCGAAGAACTACGCGACTATCGGCCCGGCGACGACATTCGTGCGATGGACTGGAGGGCCACGGCCAGGCTGCGCAAGCCTCACGTTCGCGTCTATTCGGAAGAGCGAGAGAGGCCGGTACTGCTGATTGTGGATCAACGGACCAGCATGTTCTTTGGCAGCGCCCGCGCGACCAAGGCAACCGTGGCTGCCGATCTGGCCGCGTTGGCAGCATGGCGAACGGTGGACGTGGGCGATCGGATCGGTGGCATTTTCTTTTCTGATGAAGATACAACCGAAATCAGACCCCACCGCAGCAGAAGCAACGTGCTGCGTATTTGCCACCAGTTGGTGGAATCCAGCGCAAGGCTTACGGCGACCGGGCCAGTCGGCGACGCGTCGACTTTGAACAACGCGTTACTCAGAGCCGTCAACATTGCGAAACACGATTATCTCGTGATCATGATCACCGACTTCAGTGGTGCCGACCCAAGCACACGCGAGCTGGCAACCCGTCTGGCTGCTCACAACGATGTGATCGCAGCGCTCGTCTACGATCCGCTTGGCGCCTCTCTGCCCGCGCGCTCGCCCATGCACGCCACCGATGGCAGGCAACACGTAACCTTGCCCACGGACAGCGGATTTCAGGATCGCTTTCAAGCCGCCTTTCTTCAGCGGTGCACAGAACTCAGAGACAAGCTCCGCGCCCTGCGAGTTCCCATTCTTCCGATATGCACACACGATCCAGTACCAGATCAGGTGTTGAACTTTCTTGGAGCCCAGCGATGAACACCGGCGCAGACAGTCTCGATCGACTGCGCGACATTGTCGAACCCGCTCGGGTTTCATGGTGGCCACTGGCGCCGGGTTGGTGGGTTTCGCTTGGCCTGGTGACGATCGTCGCCACGCTACTCGCATTCCGAGCATGGCGCCGCTGGAAGGGTAACGCGTACCGGCGAGCCGCGCTAAGGCGGGTTCGGTCGGCCACCAGCTTGCCTGAAATCATGGAGATCCTCAAACGGACAGCACTCGCCGCGTTTCCCAGATCGGAAGTGGCTTCTCTGGCAGGAACCGGATGGTGTCGCTGGCTGGAGGAGACTGGAGGCAAAAAAATGCCTGCTGCGGTAGCGAGGTCGCTGGCGCACGGTGCATTCCAGAACGAGTCATCTATATCGGGCGAGGTCCAATCCTTCGCCAGCTATTGGATTAGGCACCATCATTCAGCAGCTGGCAAGCCGAAGCAGGATCGCAGCGCGACGGAAAACCGGCCCACCGAGGACCAGCAACCATGTTGATCTGGCTTCATCCCTGGGTGTTCTTGGTCGGCGGCCTACCGCTGATTGTGAGATGGTATGCACCACCGCGTGTGGTAGCGGTCTCGGCGGTGCGCGTTCCGTTTGTTGCTCGACTGCAGGCCGCAGGTGGCCGGCCGGATGCGCCTCGATCGAGACAGCCGTCGCTTGTTTCGCAGACCGTGGTGTGGATTCTAATTTTGGTGGCACTTGCAAGGCCGCAGTGGTCGGAGCCACCCATCGAGAAGACAATTCCGACGCGCGATCTGCTGTTGCTGGTCGATCTCTCCGGCTCCATGGATCATCAGGATTTCATTGGCTCTTCGGGGCAGCCCGTGGACCGATTAGAGGCCGTGAAGGAGGTGCTTGATGAGTTTCTCCAGAGGCGAGAGGGCGATCGGGTCGCATTGGTGGTGTTTGGCAGCGCCCCGTTCCTGCAGGTGCCTTTGACGACCGATCTGTTGTTGTGCCGGCAACTGCTCAGCGAAACCGCCGTCGGTATGGCGGGGCCGCGTACGGCGCTCGGTGACGCGATTGGGCTTGGGATTCAGCTGCTGGACAAAAGTGAATCTCCTGAGAAGACGATGATTGCGATCACGGATGGCAATGATACGGCGAGCGCGGTGCCTACGGTGGAAGCGGCCCGCGTCGCTCGTGATCGCGGAATCACGGTGCACACGGTCGCCATCGGTGATCCCACAACGGTCGGAGAGGAAAGGCTCGATGAAGATGCGCTTCGTCAGGTCGCAACGACCGCCGGCGGTGAGTACTTCTTGGCATTAGATCGAGAAGAACTTGCCGGAATCTATGATCGTCTGGATGAAATCAAGACTCGAGAGGTGAAGACGGTCAGCCATCGCCCGCTGCGAGACTTGTACTGCTGGCCGCTGGGATTGGCATTGGTGTTTTCAGTGGCGAGCCGCCTGCGGAGGCTGTTCGGCATGGCTTCGGGCTCGACGAGCGCTACCAAGCCCATCCGAGTGGGCGTCAATAGCCGCACGTTTGAACTGGAGACCATCCAGCCATGAACGTTCTTGGTGATTTCCACTTCCTGCGCCCAGCTTGGTTGCTACTGCTTCCGATCAGCGTGTGGATCTGGTGGCAACTGTGCCGGCTGGAAGATCCTCTGCGAGGCTGGCGAGCGGTGATGGAGTACAAGTTGCTTGAGGCTATGACCGTCGGAGACTCGAAACGAGGGCGGTGGAGCCAGACCGAATTGTTGGCTATGTGGCTGCTGGCCACGATTGCGATGGCCGGGCCAACCTGGAGGCCCATGCCTTCACCGTTCGCAGATGATCCCGTCCCTGTGATGGTGGTACTTGCGGCCAGCGAGTCGATGAATCTATCCGATTGGTTACCCAGCCGGTTGGAACGAGCCCAGCTGAAGATCGCGGACTTAGCGGCCGAGCGCCAGGGACAGCCGATGGGGTTGATCGCCTACGCCGGTACGCCGCATCTGGTGCTACCGCCGACACGGGATACTTCGATTGTGGCCAGCTTGGCCGCGGAGATCACGCCTGCAATCATGCCGAAATCTGGGAACGACCTTGCGGCCGCACTGAGTCTCGCGGCTAGCACATTGCAGCCAAGTGGCGGGACGATCTTGGTCGTGGCAGATACCGCTGAGAGTGAAGCGGAGCAGGAATTGAAGGACTTCAGAACGAAGAACAGACTGCCGGTCCGTTGGCTGGCCATCACCGGAGCGGACGCGCCGGAACGTGAATCTATCCGAACCGTTGCGAAAGCCATCGGCGCTTCCGTAACCTTGATGACCGCCGACTCGACTGACGTGCGGTCGCTGGTCAGGAGCATTGCCAGAGCTCCCGGTAAGGTGTCGGTATCAGACGAGACAACGCGTTGGGAAGAGGCTGGGTGGTGGTTCGTTCCGATCTTGGGGCTGCTAACACTCGCCGGTTTCCGACGGCAGTCGCAGAGTATCGAACACCGAACAAGGAGCGTCGAACGATGAAGTCCCCCAGTCGACAGTCTTCTCACTTCGGAATTTGGGAGTCCTTGCTCCCTTGGCTGCGGTTCGTTGCTGACCATCGCTTGACAGTCGCATGCTCAGCCGCAGCGCTGCTGCTAATCGCTTCTTCCTTGCGGCCCGACTTGTGGTTGACTGCAGACCAGCAGGGCCAACGCCTGATGGATGCCGAACGGTTTGAAGAAGCCGCCGAGGCATTTCGCGATCCGGCGCGCCAAGGTGTCGCCTGGTTTAGGGCTGGCGAGTTCGAAAGAGCCGAGCAAGCCTTCGCGCGCGTCCAGACGGCTGAGTCTGAGTTCAATCGCGGTAACTGCCTCATCATGCTCGGGAAGTACGAAGCAGCCATTGCCGAGTTTGATCGCGCATTGCGGTTGCATCCCGGGTGGCAGGATGCTGAGACGAATCGAGCCATTGCGGTTGCCCGTGAGAAACGACTGGGACAAAAGGGAGGAGACATGGGCGATCAACGCCTGGGTGCTGACGAAATTGTGTTCGACAACGACAGTAGGTCTGGCGGCCAAGACACGAACGTTGCCGACGAACAACCTCTGTCGAATTCAGCGATGCAGGCCCTGTGGTTGCGCCGCGTTCAAACCCGGCCCGCCGATTTTCTGAAGGCGAAGTTCGCTTATCAGCTAGCGAACGTGGAAACCGGCGGTGCGCCATGAAGCGACCTGGTTGCATGTTCGCCTTTTGTCTGCTCCTAGGTGGGCTCGCGCCGTCGAGCGGTCATGCCGCCGATGTCGTTCGGGCAGCGATCGAAAGGGAAACCGCTTGGATTGGTGAACCCGTCACAATCGCCATAACGCTCTATTCACCCGCGCCGTTCAGCGGCGTCGCGTCGTTCGATCTACCGGAGTTGCCTCAAACCGTGATACTCAGGACCGGCAGTCCGGTCGTTGGCAGCGAGACGATCGACGATGAGACGATGTTCACGCAACGGCATGAGCTATCGCTTCTCACTCAGCGTGCAGGCGAGATCGTGATCCCTTCTTTTCGTGTTCAATTCGCCAGCCAGCAAACCTTCAGCTCAGATCCCGTACCGATGAAAGGCGAGACTGCGGAGTTGCGTTTCCAATCGAAGCGACCTCCCGGCACGCAAGCGGACCAGATCGTCATCGCGACAAACGATCTGAAGGTGACTCAGGCATGGTCGCCAGATTCAAGCGACTCAATAGCCCCGGGGGATGTCGTGGAACGGACCATCTCTCGGCAGGCTGCAGGCACATCAGCCATGTTGTTGCCGCCTGTTTCGAATGTGTCGCTCGACGGCATTCGCACGTATCCCGCATCGCCCGTCGTTGAAGACGATACCGACAGAGGTGTCCTCATCGCCAACCGGACCGACAGAGTCCGGTACCAGTTCGAACGCGCGGGAACCTTTGAGCTGCCCGATATCGAATTCGTCTGGTGGGTTCCAGACTCAAACAAACTGCAAAAGCAGACGTTGGTCGGCAAGACGATCCATGTCACCGGAACGTCCGTCGACATTGCGGACCAAGGCGGCGCCGATCGTCTAACGATGACGTTTTTTATGGGGCTGATCCTGCTCGGAGGCGGCTTATTGTACTATCGATACGCTGGCCGGCTCGGTGCATGGTGGCAGGCGACATTTAGAACCAGAGAGAGACTGGCCGCCAAGAGTGTGTTTGCTGCCTGTCGTGCCAATGATGCGCGAGCCACCTACGCCGCTGGTCTGCAGTGGATGCGAACCGTGGCGGCAGTAGACCCGCCGGACGCCGAACCCGATTTTGCGCGGCAGTGGTCCGCGCTTTCAGACCATTTATTCGGGACCGCGGTAACGAACTCCAGTTGGTCTGGCCGGAGGTTTGCAAAGGCTCTCATGCAACTGCGGCGACAGGCCAACGCCCGTATGCGTCGCTCACTCCCATCCGCGCTGCCGCCACTCAACCCGGATCATCCACCGAGTCCCGCCTCCAAAGTCCACTGAGAAAGATCATCAACAGGGCCATCACGGGCGCGATACCGACGATAAACTTGCCGGATCGAGCATCAAAGTATTCGACGGTGGCATAACCGGCACCGGCAATGCATACGGTGACAGCCAGGGTCATCATGATCCAGGTCCACCTTCGCCGCGAAGTCATCGGCTTCCGTTGCTTCGGTTGAAGAAACGCGACCGGAGGATCGGCTAACTCAAGCGCAGATTCGTCGCCAAGCTCCAGCGCCGCTCGCATTTCGACATAATAGTGTAATAACGGTTCCAAGTTGTTCTTGCACGCCGATTGATTGAGCCACCAAACGTAAATGAAAAGACCGGTGCAGGCAGTCAGATACAAGCTCAAAAAAGTCAGCTCGAACAGCAAAAAATCGAGGTCCGTGAGACCGGCCAATATCAGGACGATACCTGCGTAAATCGGTAAGAGAAATAACCACGTGACCGATCGCAGCAATTGGACCTGGCGCAGCAGATAGTCGATCTCGACGTTGACAAAGTCCCGAAAGTTCGATGCGGAGACGGTCGCCAGCGACCGCTTGCGGGCCCGCCAGAGAACAAACGGGATGGTACTGCCCGCGACCACTTCGATCGCGAACCCTGACCATGCGACCCAGTTCTTGGCATAGAACAGTCCGGGAGCGAAACCGGCGACGACTACAAAGGAGGCGAACGTTTCAAGCATGTCGCGACGAAAAATCGTCGTTTGAAGCAAACCCGTACTGGTCCGAACCTTCGAGCCAATCATGTCGAACCGTTGCTGCGAGATTCCGCTTTGGGACTGCCACGTTTTCTTCAGGTCCTCAAGATTCGCCATCGTTCGCCTCCCAGTTTTTAAGTTGATCTCGAATGCGACTGATTCGTGTGCGAATGGCTCCGTCACTGACGCCGATCGATTCGGCAATCTCTTGGTTAGTCAAGTCGTCGAGATACATCAGCAAGACCGCTCGATCGATCTCCGACAACGAGCCTAGAAACCGATCGAGCAACTTGGCCTCGTTCGAAAAGTTGGTTTGGGACGGCAAGTGCTCTGTCGCCACTCGGTTTTCAGGTCGCCGCCTTTTCGCACGAGTGGCATCACGTTTCCAGGAGATGGCTGTGTTTAGTGCAATGCGGTAACACCAGGTGCTGAGCTTCGCTTTTTGATCGTAGCCGGGCAGACTTCGCCAGACCTGCATCAGGATTTCTTGCACCAAGTCTTCGGCATCCACGCCTGCGTACACTCGCGCAATCCGGCTCACTCGATCGCGATTTTCATCGACGATGGTGTTGAATCGTTGCTGGCGAAGAGAATTATCGTTTGAGTTCACGACCTTGTTTGTCGCCACAGGTGGGCTACTGTTACACCGAATTCTGACTGGTTTCCCAAATTGTTGTGCCCCTTTTCGGCGAACGCCCCTGCGCCAGCGACTCGTTCCCGGACTCCCGCCTCAGAACGCACTGCCTTGAAGGCTCAGCCTCGTTCGGGATCTACGCTCTTTAAACTTGCCGGCTCGCAGCGATGTCCGGCAGAGCCGGCAAACAATCCGTTCCCATGCGGAGTGCCGTAACTAGACGGTGGTGTTTACCGAGAAGTGGCCGTCCAAATACAACACAAAGGATTCGGTTAGGAATAGCCCACGCCGACACCGTGGAAACGCCAGCTCGCCGGGTGACTTGAGACCGATAGCATGGGCCCAAGGGCCGACAGCGTTGCTCTACGCCGCAATATCTGATGCGGCCGGTCAAACTGGACCAGTCGTCAATAGTGGCGTTCCGTCCATTCCGTCCACCCGAGCGTCAGCCCACCTGAGTATACCTCTCAAACGTTTCAATCGGTCTATCAAGGCAACTCAACCGCAGCAAACTTCTTTGACAACCGTTCACGCGGATGTATGTTGTTTTGCCCCTCTGACCTAGTGCCACAAACAGATGAACTCTAGGAGAAGAAGATGCGGTTTTTACGTTGGTTTAATGACCTCAGTATGCGTGTCAAGCTAGTTAGCTTGGTGGCGACACAGTTGGTCATCATCGGTATAGCTTTCATGTGGATGTTCCGCTCCGAAGTGGGCACCGCCGCACAAGAGGACACGGTAGCTCAGGCTCGTCGTGTCGTCGATATGGCTGAATCGATTCGACATGGGATGGCGGAGAAGTGGAAGCAGGGAGTCTTTGAGCAAAAAGCGGTCGCGAAGTGGGCTGAGGAAGGTGAAGTAGAGCGAGTTCTATCCACCGTGCCAATCGTTTCTGCCTGGGAAGCAGTGATGCTCAAGGCTGAAGAAGGCGGCTATCAGTTTAAGACGCCGCGATTCGACGCTCGCAATTCAGACAATGAGCCGGATGAGATTGAGGCTCGCGCGCTGAAGTTGTTCGCTTCGTCAAAAGATGAGACAGAGTACTCGGAGTTCGATGCGAAGAAAAACGTCGTGCGATACTTTCGGCCGATTCGATTGACCGAGGAATGCCTCATGTGTCATGGAAACCCGGCCAACTCTCAGGAGCTCTGGGGAAATCCCAACGGTATCGACGGTACCGGACACAAGATGGAGAATCTGGCGGTAGGCGATTTGCACGGTGCTTTCGAGGTCATCCAGTCGCTGGATGGGTCTGATGCCCGCGTGCAAGCCGCCACAACGAAAGGATTCGCACTGGTTACCGCGTTCATCGTGGTTGCCTGTGTCTTGTTGGTCTGGATCCTCAATCGTTCCCTGTTGAAGCCACTTCAAGCCGCAACCGACGCATTCGCCAGGCTCTTGAATGGTGATTTGCGACATGAACTGACGGTCACCAGCAAGGACGAAGTCGGCAAGTTGCAGTCCGGCATCAACGCGATGGTCAAGCAACTTCGAACCATGATTTCCAGTATGCGAAGCAGTTCAGAGGAACTGGGGCTCGTCTCGAGTGGTCTCGAAGACACAGCCGATGGCGTCGAACAGGCAGCGACGGCAACTACTTCGCGTAGCCAAACCGTTTCCGCTGCGGCTGAGGAAATGAGTCAATCGCTCGTGTCCATGAAGGGTTCCTTGGCTGACGTCAGCACCAAAGTTCAAAGCGTGGCTGCTGCCTCTAGTCAGGTCATGTCGAATGCGGACAGTGTAGCGGCCAATACGGAAGAATCGACCCGGATCGCCAAGAGTGCTGAGGCGCTGGCCGCTGACGGCGGCTCGCAAATTCGGCAACTCGAAGGTGCCGCCGACGGTATTGGCGAGATCGTGGACGTCATCAAAGACATTGCAGAACAGACGAATCTGCTTGCTCTGAATGCGACCATTGAGGCCAGTCGGGCGGGTGAATCCGGACAAGGATTCGCCGTGGTGGCAGCCGAAGTCAAGCAACTGGCTAGACAGACTGCCGACGCAACCAATGGAATCCGGCAACGGATCGAGTCGATACAGGGCATCTCGGGACAAGTTGTCAACGCGATGAACGAAATCGAAACGGTCGTCCAAAGCGTCAGCAAGTGTACCGAGGACACGTCTCGGGCTGTCGCAGAGCAGCGAACGACAATCTCTTCGGTGACGCAACAAGTCGAAGAGGCTGCCAATCTGACCGCAGCCGTCTCCAACAGCGTCGATGAGACCGTCGCCGCAGCTCAGGAAGTGAGCGAAAGCATCCATGCGGTCAACTCGATTGCCGAGAAGACGTCGCAGGAAGTCTCAGCGACCAAGGAGGCGGGCGTGAACGTTCGGCGCGTTAGCGACAGCTTTAGCGAGCAACTTGAAACGTTCGCCGTCTAAAGGCCTAGTGTCACCAACACGAACCTTAAATGTTATCTCTCGGCAGTCAGCACGTGCTGGCTGCCGAGTTGCGTTGGCAATAGCCGCTCCTTCCAGATTCGAAGATCGACGAATCACTAGCTGTCGCTAATCTGCCAGGCGCTGCGGTAGTCTTCCTTGATGATCGAATTGGCCTCCGGCAATCCACGGGCGGTCATATTTTCGGCGTTCCAATCAATGCGTTTTCCGATTCGCAACGATAGCGCGCCCAGCAGTGCTATCTCGGTCAACTTGGCTCCGTAGAGGAAATTGCTGCCGGCCGTCGTCCCACCCTTGCATGCATCGAGCCAATCACGCTGGTGGCTCGCGACGCGAGGGATAGAGGGTTCCGGCGGAGCAAAGTCAGCCTCGCGCGCCTGCGGAATCAGCTTGGGAGCTCCTCCCGCTCCGCCACAGAAGATCGTGCCCTCGTCCCCCAGAAACAGCACTCCGCGACTGGGTAACGGCTGGTTGGCGGGCCAACCGGCGGGTTGCTCCGGTTTGAGACCGCCATCGTACCAAGTCACTTTGACCGCTGGGCGTTTTTCGTTGGCGTCAAACTGGTAGTAACCGATACATCCGTGGGGGCCAATCTCCGCATTACACGGACCGGCCGGCGTAAAATCAATGACGGACGGGTGCTCTAGATCGAGCGCCCAGCAGGCGGCGTCGAGATCATGGCAAGCAAAATCGCCGATGTTCGAATTGCCGAAGGCCCAAAAGTCGCGCCATGCCACCGGGAAGTAGGCCGGATCAAAGGGACGCTTGGCGCGAGGCCCTAACCAACGGTCCCAGTTCAAGCCGTCGGGCACCTCGGCCGTCGTGCTTGGCCTACCGGTCAAGGTGGGATTCCACCGATGGCCGCTGACCCATGCCTTGACTTCTCGCACCGGGCCGATCGCGCCGGACCACAACCATTCGCACGTTTCGCGGATGCCATCGCTCGAATGGCCTTGATTGCCCATCTGAGTCGCCAAACCGGACTTTTTGGCAACGGCCGCGACCGTACGGGCTTCCCAAATGTTGTGGGTTAATGGTTTTTCGCAGTAGACATGCTTGCCAGCGTTCAGGCAGGTCACCGATACGTAGGCGTGCAGGTGGTCGGGAGTACCGCATAGAATCGCATCAATGTCTGATTGTTCAGCGAGCATTTCTTCGAAGTCTTCGTACGCTGCGCACTGAAAACCACTTTCTTTCCGCCTATAGTGATTCTCGACAAGTTCCTGCGTCGGTACGCGTCCACCGACGTCTTTGTAGTAGAAGTCCTTCAGGCTATACGATTCGGCAGGGTCCGCTACCGCGACTACCCGCACGTCACTCTCCTTCATCATCCCCTTAAGAACTTGGCGTCCCCGCCCTCCCGCACCGACGATCGCCAGGTTGATTTTGTCGCTAGGCGCGACGAACCCAGGTCCACCCAAAACATGGCGGGGAACGATGTGGAAGGCTGCGAGGGAAGCGGCCGCTCCCCGAATAGCTTGACGTCGTTGCATGAGAGTCTCCACGTGGTGGGAATGAAAAACATGTTACTTCTGAGCTGCCGGCCGGCAGACTGCGTCGCAGACAAGCGGCCGATGCGCCGACCGCTAAGCGATCACATCGTGGATAGGATGTCCAAAGTCACGCTCCAGACGCTTGCGTCCCGGTAGATGGAGCGAGCGGTGGTCAATCCCGAGTTGATGCAGCACGGTCGCATGGACGTCCGTCACGTAATGCCGGTTTTCCACCGCATGAAAACCAACTTCATCGGTCGCGCCATGGGCGACGCCTCCCTGAATTCCACCGCCGGCAAGCCAAATGGAAAAGCCGTAGGGATGATGGTCCCGGCCATCGGAATGTTGAGAACCTGGCGTTCTGCCGAACTCGGTCGCCCAAACAACCAGCGTCTCCTCAAGCAGTCCACGACGCTTCAAGTCCGCTAACAAGCCGCCGATTGGCTGATCCACTTGACGGCAGAGTTTCGAATGGCCGGCCTTCAATCCACTGTGCGAATCCCACTGTCCGGCACCGCCATTGCTGCCATGGTACACCTGGATGAATCGAACGCCGCGCTCGGCCAGCCGGCGAGCGCACAACATCTGCTGTCCAAAATCCTTCGTAACCTTCTTGTTGATGGCGTACAGCTCAAGAGTTTCAGCCGTCTCATCGGCAAAATCGACGACATCGGGCACTGCCATCTGCATGCGATAGGCCAATTCATAAGACTTCACTCTGGCCTGCACGGAGGCGTCGTCCGGGAATTCGTCAGCCGTCATCGCATTGAGTTCTCGCAAGAGTTGGAATTCTGCGAGTTGCTCTTCCCGGAAAACGCCTTGGGGCGGCCTGGCATACGGTAACGGGTTTTGGGGATCGACCTTCAGCGGAATGCCATCGTATTGCGGTCCCAGGTAGTTGGCGCGATGCGCCTCCATGCCTCCGCAGCAGTCCGCGACCGGAGTGCCCATCACCACAAACTGCGGCAGGTTGTCGTTGAGAGATCCGAGTCCGTAATTGACCCAAGATCCGATCGTAGGAAAGAAACCATCGACCCGATGTCGCCCTGTGTGGAACTGAAGTTGGGCTCCATGATTACTATCTTCGGTCCACATGGAACGGACCACGCACAAATCGTCCGCGTGCCGAGCCAAGTTGGGCCACCAATCACTGATATGAAGACCGCTTTGCCCATGTTGTGCGAAACGGGTTTGAAGCGGATACAATTCCGTGCGTATGAACCCATTGTTGGGATCGAACGCCACCACTCGCTCATTCTCCAGGTGCGGCGACTTCAGTACGTCCGAGAAGGGAGTTTCCTCGATTGT
>JANQJJ010000251.1 GCA_028281725.1 Pirellulaceae bacterium
CCGCGTGCTCACGTTTGAACTCGATGACGTGAACGATTCGCAATCGGTTCAGCCAGGAAACATCGCGGTACCGTTCAGCACCGCAACGCTGAACCCGACTACGGGAGCACGGCAATCGGAATCGGCTCAGGACATCGCGGCGCGAGTTCGTGACTTGATCAATTCTCCAGCGGTTCAGGCAGAGTTGGATGTTTCGGCCAATCTGTTCAACAACGATCGGGTGGGATCGAGCAGCTCCACGATTGTACTGATCGGTGATACTCCGACGGCCACGCTGCCCTCGTCGATCGGGCAGAGAATTATTTCGCAGGCTGATGGAGGGGACAATCGCGATCGAGCTCAAGGTCAGGTCGTCGTCAATGGCGTCCGAGTCAGCAATTCAAGCGGCTTCGGCGTGTCGATCGAATCCGCTGGCCGCGAAACCAGTACCAACCCACTGCTGAACACGAACGCTCCCAACCCGGGTTCGCCGCGCAACACCGTTACCGTGAACTCGGAACGACTCGCTCCGGGAGCGGTCATCATGAACAGTGAGTTCTTGTTCAACGGAGCCGGCGGTGTCAGTGTTCGGGGAACGGACCAGGCAGCAGGCCTGCCTGCCGCAGCCGTCCCCTTCGTAAGACTGGTGAACAATACGGTCGTCGGTGGAACGGTCAGCGCGGTGACGGGCTTTATTCCCACGATCGAGGGTGGCCAAGTATTCGACATTGGCAACTTGGCGTTCGCCGACTCGGTCGTCAGCTACACGCCTCAAGCCGGCGGCGGCCCCGTGCCAGCAACGGGGCTGGACGATCCTGCCGAAGCGGTTGGCGTTCCCAACTACAGTGGCAATGGTGAACCGCAGACTGGCGAAGGAGTCGTTAGCTTGGGACGTGGCGGCCAGATCGTACTGGAGTTTAACAACAACTTGCTCACCGGCTCGGGGGATGCCAATCCTGACCTGATGGTATTTGAAGTTGGCGATTCCGAAGAAGTACTCGTCGAGGTCAGCGCAGATGGCAATCGGTTTACTCAGGTTGGCCGCGCATCGGCGGCGTCCCCAACCATCGATATCGATGCGTTTGGTTTCAATCGCAACAGCCGTCTGGCCTTTGTACGTCTTACCGACATATCCAACCAAGGGTCGCAAGACGGCGATTCGGTCGGAGCGGACATTGATGGCGTGGGAGCCATTACCAGCGTGGCCGTCGAAAGCTACATTCCGGGCGGCCAGGGCATCGTGGTTGAAAACAACGCCACGGCAACGCTGCTGAACAACGTCATCGTCAATTCGAGCACAGGCATCGAGGTCGATGCGTCCAGCGCTTCCACGGTCGTCGGCGGAACCATCTTCCAACGCAACACAGCTAACGTGGGCGGATCGGCAACCATAGGTCAGTTCCCCACGATGCTTGGAGATAATGTCCCGGTCTTCGTCAGCGTCGGTACCGGTAACTTGTACCCTGCCCCATCGTCGCCGCTGATTGACAGTTCGATCGACTCATTGGAAGATCGTCCGTCGCTGGTTGCCGTCAAGAACCCGCTGGGGCTTGCAGCTTCCCCCATTCTCTCTCCACAGTTCGACATCAACGGACAGCTGCGTGTCGACGATCCTGCCGTAGAAACTCCGTCCGGCTTGGGAGAAAACGTCTTCAAGGATCGAGGGGCTCAAGATCGTGCCGACTTTGTCGGGCCGTCGGTGGTTCTGCAAAATCCGGCCGATAACGATATCGAAGGCCGTGACGGCAATCCCGATGAATCGATCGTCGAGCTGACGGGGGCCACGCTACAGAATTTCAATATTCAGCTGATTGACGGTTTGGAGCCGAGCGACCCTAGCCTGGGGGCCGGTATCAACCATGTCACGGTCAACTCGTCATCGGTCTTGGTGTTCCGTAACGACGAGCCGCTGGTCGAAGGGGTCGACTACCGCTTTGGATACGATTCAACCAACGGTGTCATTCTTTTGCAGCCTCTGGCCGGTATCTGGCAATCGGAAAGTGTCTATACGATCCGGTTCATCAACTCGGGCGAGTCAGCTGTCGTGGCCCAAGCGGCGTCCACTTACACCGATGGCTCCCAATTCGAAGTCATCGACTCATCGGGAAGCCGCACGATATTCGAGTATGACCTTGGTTATCTCGTCTCCGTGCCCAGCGACAACGGTGTGGATCCGGACCTCGTGGACGGTACGACGTTCATCGTCGATGACGGCAGTCGACGACTGACGTTTGAACTGGATCTCAACGGCCTGGTCAGCTCGGGCAACCTACCGGTCAGCTTGGGACAGTTCCCGACTCTGGAAAGTGCCGGGCGTGCGATTCAAGCCGCGATTACCGACTCGGGACTCGCGGCCCAAGTAACCGAACTGAGCCCAGGCAATCTGCAGATTCAGGGCTCGAGCCTAGTCCAGTTCCTGCCAGAGACGAGTAACTTGGTGGTCACCGGCAAGAGTGGCGTTCAAACGGTATTCGGCTTGCAGATTCCACTTGAAGCTGGACGTCCAGCAGGCTTGGTGGACGGTCAAACGTTTACGATCGATCGCAGCGGCTCTCCAGTCAGCTTCGAGATTGATACCAATGGAACTACGTTACCGGGCAACATCCCTGTCCAGTTCGTAGACGGTGCAAATGCCGACCAAATTGGCGCGGCACTGGTGTCGGCCATTGAAAGTGCGGCTCTTGGCTTGAGTCCCATCTATGATGGCAGCGGCCTCGTGCGACTCGGGGGCGATGTCAATACGCGTCTGGATCTAACCAATACGGCACTAACGCAAACAGGGCTGCCGGGACAATCCGCGGCTGTGGCCATTCCGCTTCCGGCCGGTCCGGGCGTTTCGGCCACCAATGTCGCCGATCTCATTAAGGCAGCCATTGATGGCCAAGGCCTGAGCGGTATTTCAACCACGCAGTTCGGCAGTCGCATAGTCATCGAAGGGGCTCAAGGGGTCGCCGGTGAAGGTGCGGGCCAGATTCCCGCGATTCGCGATCTGGCCGGCAATCCGCTGAAACCTAATCAAGTCGATGGGACAACCACGTTGACCATCTTCCTGGGTGAAGGTCTCGACTATGGTGACGCACCGGCACCGTACGCTTCGACTAGCACCGACAACGGTCCTCGCCACACCGTGGTCACTGGCCTCAGCCTCGGTGCCACGGTCACACCGGACGCCGATGCGAAACTCGATGACGCCGATGCCGATGATGGAGTGAACTTTACCAGCACGGTCTTCGCCGCGTTCCAAGCCAACGTGGAGGTCAGCGTGACCAACACGACCGGGGCTGACGCTTACGTATCGCTGTGGATCGACTTCAACAGTGACGGCATCTTCCAGGCGTCCGAACAGCTCGTCAGTTCTCAACTGGTGACTCAACCGACGACAACCTTCTCGTTCCTCGCTCCTCCGTCGGCGGTTACCGGAGTGACCTATGCTCGAGTTCGCTTGAGCTCCGATCCCGCAGCCATCGCCTCACCTGTCGGTGCGGCAGCCGATGGCGAAGTTGAAGACCATGCCATCACCATCCAAGGCAATCCGTTCACCAACGCCAACAACAACTTGGATGTCAACGGTGACGGCTTTGTGTCTCCAATCGACGTACTGCAAGTCGTCAACTACTTGAACTCGGGCAATCCAAACATTCTGAGATTGCCAGCCACCTCGGTACCCCCCTTCATCGATGTCACCGGTGACGCTCTGGTCTCGGCGCTCGATGCGTCGCTGATCATCACCCACTTGAACTCCCTTTCGCCTTCCAGCCAAGGAGGAGAAGGGGAAGCCGCCGGCGAAGGGGAATTCCTGGCCGCGTCCCAGCTGAACTCTTCAGCAGGCCAGGAGACCGTTCTGGCCAGTGACTGGGCTGCTGGTCTGGAAACCGTGCTAAACGGCAACCGCGCTCCGACACCGGCGCCGGCTCGACCGGAGTCGACCAACGATCTGGCCCTACTGGCAACCGAGGAAGAAGATTCTCCGGTGCCGGTTCCAGCTGCATCGAGCGGATCCTCTTCAGTAGACCAAGCCTGGGCTGAACTGGAGGGCTCGACCGATACCGAGGAATCTAGCGGCAATGTCAGCCTGCATGATCAGCTGCTCGACGAGTTGCTGCTGTAACACGTCGGGGACTCGTTTGGTTTCGGACAAAGCAAGCCGAGCTTGGCCCACTCGACCGGTCAGCTCGGCGCCGTAGACTTCTCAAGACTCGGTCGCGAGTGAGCTGGCCGCCGAGTCGTTTCGGCCAGTCGCACCAGCAAAATCATGGGCATTCCACAGGCAATTTGTCTGCGTGGCCGGAAATGGCCAGCCGTTTTGCGTGGGTTTCTAGCGATTGCGCCAAATCTCCCATTGCCCCCAGTCGGCTCATTTTGACAAAAGCTTCCCGTGTGTTGAGGGAACCACGTCCACTGTTTAGAGTCAAAGTACTGGACTGTTGCGCGCTAAGCATCCTATGGGAGATAACTTTCGCCTTTCCGAGGGTGCCATCACGTTCGGCCGTGATGATCACTAGAAAAGCAGAGTTGTTACTTCCGGCAAGACGCCAAGACCAATCCACCCATTAGTGCTAGCCGGCAGTCTCTTTTCGTTCGTTACCTCGGGAGCCGCCTTATGGGCAAGCTGAGAAGATCGCCATTTTCCATCAGCAGAAGCAAATCCGCTCGCAAAGCAAGGCGCCCCCTGAGCTTGGAGTCGCTTGAGCACCGCAGAGTTTTGACAGCGTTGCCCTATGGTGCCAGCGAACAGGATTTGGGGGAATTCATGCTTGGCTCGGTGGCCGTGACGCCGGTCCTGCTCGAAAGTAACGGACAGACTGATGCAAGCACGGAGGATTGGACTACCCAGCATATTCAAGAGGTCCTGGACAAAATCGACGTGGGACTGGATTGGTGGGTCGACACGCTGGCGACTCAATCGACCATCCATGAACTCACATTCACCGTCGACACAACCTACGCGACGACTCCGGCCCCAACCCAATATGAGCCGATCGCTCGGCGCTCGAACGACTACAGTCTGTATGTCTCGGAGTTTCTGACTTCCGCCGGTTTTGGCGGAGGGAACTTGGAAGCGAGCGTTCGTGACTTCAACCAGTCGCAGAGAGAAAAACACGGCACGGATTGGTCGTTCACGATCTTCGTTGTTCCGTCGCAAAACGATGCGGACGGGCAATTCGCGCCCGGTGGGTCTTTTAGCCGCGCCTTTGCTTTTGCCGGCGGCCTCTTCATGGTGGTCCCTTCAACCCGGCCTGCATCCACTTTTACGCACGAGACGGGGCACATCTTCTGGGCTCGCGACGAGTACCTGGGCGGAGGGAACTACTTCCAACGTCGTGGGTACTACGACACTCAGAACACGAATGCCGCCGACAATCCCACCCCGGGTTTTGTTCAGCAGCCAAGTATCATGGCATCGGGCACATTGCTCAATACTGCCTTCGACAACCATGTTTCTCCCGATAGCACGCTAGCCATGCTCGGTTGGCAAGACAGTGATGGCGATGGCATCTTCGACGTTCTGGATGTTCCGCACCAGCTCACCGGCGACGGCTATTTCGATACCGCGACCGGGACCTACCGGTTCAGTGGACGGGCCACGGTCCAGACGCTGCCCAATTTGAATTCGTCTGGATTGCGCAACGACATCACGATCAATCGTATCCGCGAAATCGAGTACCGCTTTGATGGGGGTGCCTGGCAGCTGCACTCCCTGCCGGACGCTTATGAAGCCGACTTGGACTTGAGCATTGCCGTTCCCGCCGGAGCATCCCAAATCGAAATCCGCGCTCGGGATTCGAAGACAACGGTCGAGAGCAACATTTTTGTCGGCCGCGTCACTCGGGCCGATTCGACGCTCGTACCGGGAATCAATGGTTTCGTGTGGATCGACAGCAACAAGAACGGTTTGCGTGATGTTGGCGAGTATGGCGATGCGGCGTGGACCGTGGAATTGGTCGATGGCGGCGGTAGCGTACTGGATCTTCGCAAACGGATTGAACCGGATGACCTGCCTGACGGGGTGTTGCAAAACGGCTTCAGCCCGGACCTGACCCTCACTTCGATCGGATCGGACGCCGATGGGCGGATTGCGATCTTTTTGGATACGATCACCAGTACCGGCGACAAGAACTTTCGTGCTTTTTCGAAAGGCTCGCAGACTTTCGTTTCCACCTGGAGCCAGTCGTCGAGGCGACTGCAGGCCGATTTCAGTTCACCTACCAGCGTCGTCCAAATTGATGCCGTCGGCTCCTCATCCGGTTCATTTGGGCGTTTGGAGGCTTACAACTCCTCAGGCCAGTTGCTCGGACGATACACGACTTCGTCGCTTGCCAGTGGCGAGGTAGAAACCATGACCATCGCCCGTGGTACAGCCGACATCGCCTATGTCATTGCCGGAGGTCATGCCAGTACGAGCGTGAGGTTAGACAACCTGCAGTTCGGGCCGGAGGCCACCACGGTTACCAACACAAATGGTCAGTACGCTTTCCCCTCGTTGCCCGAGGGCAACTACAACGTACGAGTTACGCCCACCGGCAGTTTCCAGGCGCTCTCGCCCGGCAGTGGAGAACAGACGGCCGTCGTCGCGGCCAACAGCGCTGCGACCGACATCGATTTTGGATTCGAAACGGCTACCAGCCAATGGCAGAACACGCGTGATCCAAACGACGTTAACGACGACCTGCTCGTCTCTGCTCTGGACGTTCTGCTGATTGTCAACGAAATCAATCAAAAT
>JANQJJ010000273.1 GCA_028281725.1 Pirellulaceae bacterium
GTTTTGATGTCGTCTCGGGCTGGAAGAAAATACGGCACGACCCGTGGCACAAAGTACTTCCCAGCCGCCTGTTTAATGGCATGATCAGCCGGCTGACTGGCGTCCATTTGCACGATCACAACTGCGGCCTGAAGGCTTACCGCCGCGAGGTGCTCGACGAAGTGCACTTGTATGGTGAAATGCATCGTTTTGTGCCGGTATTGGCAGCCGCGCGCGGTTTTCGCGTTTCCGAGATAGCCGTCCAGCATCATGCCCGCAAGCACGGGCAATCGAAGTATGGCTTCACGCGGTTCATCAAAGGCTTCTTGGATTTGACGACGGTCTACTTCTTGACCGGCTACGGAAACCGTCCGCAACACCTACTGGGGACGATCGGCCTGGCATCGTCACTGAGCGGACTGGTTGGATTAATGATCCTGTCAGTTTTATGGGTCGTCAGTCGAATGACCGCCATGGAAGACGTGCACCTGCACAGCAAGGCAATATTTTACTACTGCATCGTGGCACTCCTGTTGGGGGTCCAGCTGATCTCCGTTGGTATTCTTGGAGAACTAATCACGGCACAAAACCGCCCCTCGCAATTGCCTTACAGCCTGTCGGACGATACGGGCCCCAAAGCGAGACCATCGGAAGGTAACGTCGAATGAGCGCACAACCGCTTGAGAGCCATCGCCTCACCAATCAGGCGGCACCGCGCTGGTTGCTGAACCTGATCCTCTTCATATCGGCCGCCGTGCAGCTCAGCCGCATTGTCCAGGTCCAGTCGACTACGGGCGAGGTGCCGTTCTTGAGCGCCAATGATCGCAGCCGTTGGTGCACCGTCGCGGCACTGGCCCTTACAGGCTCCTATGAAATCGATGACGTCCTGGAGATCCGTGACCCGAAGACCCGGCGCCGCGTCTGGTACACCATTGATCTGGTTCGGCACCGCGGGCAGGATGGTCAGCAGCACTACTACAGCAGCAAGCCACCGCTGCTACCGACCCTCTACACCGGCGTCTATCTGGTGGTACGAGCCGCTACCGGTGCGACGCTGATGAAAACGCCGTTCGTCGTTGTGCCTATCATGCTGGTCATCGTCAACCTGTTGCCGCTCCTCGGTTTTTGGTGGCTACTCGCTCGCTGGCTGACGCGCAGCGACCTGGACCTATGGTCTGCGGGCGTATTGACGTTCTTCATTGCTTGGGGGACGTATCTTTCAACCTTTGCGACGACGCTCAACAACCACCTTCCGGCGGCCATCTCTGTCGGCATCTCGCTATGGTGTATCGACCGAATAGCGTTTCAAAAAGACTCGCGGCTGCGATGGTTCGTGCTGTGCGGTCTAACCACCAGTTTTGGCGCCGCCAACGAATTGCCCGCCCTGAGCTGGGTGGCAGCAGCCGGTGCTGTTCTGTTTTTCATTAGTGCCAAGCGGACGCTGTGTGCCTATGCTCCGGCCCTGCTGCCGGTGGCGCTGGCTTTCTTTGGCACAAACTACTTGGCACATCAGGAATTCAAACCGGCCTACGCTCATCGCAATTTGGGCGTCAAACTATGCGAGGCCGAGCTGGCTCAACCGGTGCAGCTGACGGACTTGTCGGCGGAACCAATTGTGCAAGCCCTACTCAGTTGCGGTATCGAATGCTCCGAAGACTCGATCATTCGTCCCGCCCGGCGCGAAGGTGTCAGTGAGCTGTGGGACGAGGCGAACCAGCAGCGTTTTGGACTCAAGTTCGAATCGGGCGACGCCAGCGCGAAGGCTACTCTGGGTATCTACCAATGGGGTGATTGGTATGACTATCCGGGCAGCTATTGGACCGAAGGGCGCAAGCAGGGAGTGGACCGCGGAGAGCCTGACCGAGGCGTCTATATCTTTCACTCCCTAATCGGCCATCACGGCATATTCAGTCTCACACCATTTTGGTTCGTCGCTTGGGCAGGCTGTTTTGTCCTATGGCGTTCACGGGAGAGTGCTAACATCTTTCGCGACCACCGACTGCTCTTGGCGGCCGCGATCCTTGCGACCAGCGTCGTTGCGATTGGCTTCTACCTCGCTCGCCCACTGGAAGATCGCAACTATGGAGGAGTATCTAGTGGTTTTCGCTGGTCGTTTTGGCTGATCCCGCTGTGGGTCTGGCTGGCCATGCATGGCATGCGTGCGATCCGCTCGGGCTGGGGGCGCCGCACGGTCGAATTACTGGTGGTGGCGAGTGTCTTCTCTGCCAGCTTTCCGTGGAAAAATCCCTGGACCAGTCCTTGGCTCATGCAGTATGGCGAGTATCTCGGCTGGATCTAGGGAAGATGATTCGGCAAGACTGCCTGGTACAAGCCGCACGGGCCTGGTGCGAGCCGAATCAACGAAATCGTTGCAAATCGAGCGAGGGGCGACGCACCACTTGACCGGCACCCGCGTTAGTTCTGCTTGGTGCTCGCGCGGCTAGCGGTACGCTTGCTCGGCGGAAGCAACTCCTCGGTAAACCGCGCATCATATTGGAGAGACGTATCGGCACCACGAAAACCGACCACTTCGTCGCTCCAGTCCAGCTTCTTGCTCATCATGCGGCCACGATCCAGATCGAACTTGATCTCGCCCTTGCTTAGCTGCTGGATCAACTGCGACTCGGCGGCCGGATCGTTGACTGGTGTGAGAGGCTGAGTCACGATGCGAATGGTCGCAACTCCGGCCGAAACCTTTTCCAACGTATAAAGCTCGCGGACCTTGATGGTTTTGTGAGCCCCGCTCTCGAGTCGAATGCGGCACTCGCGAGGTACGGTCCATTGGCCACCGATCGCTACGGGATCCTGAGGCAAAGGGATCGTCAATTCACCGATGCCGAGTTGGGGAGCTTTGAGTTCGTTATCGCGCTTCACCACTTGTCCTCGAGAATTGATCGTCACGGTGGCCAGAGGCTTTGCCACCGTCTGGGCGACTTGCTTGAATATGTCGGGCACGTCCGTGTCGGTTCGGCTGTCATACTTGAGCTCTTCGGCATCGCCTACGGACTGCGCGAGATTGACCGAATTGATTCGGTACTCGAACGTCATTTCCCCCTTGGCATTGACCGATTTAACAATCCAGGCCTTCTCACTGGTTGTTCTGGAACTGCTCGTCTCTTCATGCTCGGCCATCGTCGTTCGCGTTTCGGCGAAGTGAACGACCTTGGAAACCAGCGTTTCACCAGCCTTCAGCTTATATTGAATCTGGTACTTCGGGCCTGCGGCCGACTTGGGCTTTCGGCCGCCTTTTGCCTGCGCATGGCAGGTTGTAGAAACAGCGCCAAGTCCAACAAGCACCAGCGCGATTGCGCAAAAACGGATATACATGTCTGGCCTCCTTGCCAACGGTCCTAGCTGAATTCGTTTGTAGATAAAGGGCTGCGTCTGTGTTGCTGAGTTAGCTCGCTGAGTCCATCCCGGGTAGGCTCTGGGGGGTACCTATTTTTCTGTTTCCTCGGCCTCTCCGATTTCCTCGACCGCGCGCGGCTTCTCACGTGGGTTTCTGCCCCACTCCAGCTTTTCCCGGAGAGCACGGTACTCGCTTTTTCCAGGAATGCTGATCATTTTGAATGACACGGGAGCTTTCGATATTCGATAACAGTCCCCTTCGCCAAGGGAACTCAGGACCCTTCCGTCAAACACCGCGGAAACGGCCGGATGGCCTTGGCGAACAATCATTTCGAAAACGCGATCCGCCCGATCTACCACCGGTCGCATGGTGAGTGTATGCGGGCTAATGGGGCTGATCACGACCGCCTGCAGGCGACGCTGCAATATCGGCCCGCCTGCTGACAGGTTGTGCGCTGTCGAGCCAACGGGCGTACTGACGATCAACCCATCGCAGCTGTAAGTAGACGCCAATTCACCGTCGACGTAAAGATCGATCTGAAGCATCGAGAAAGGAGGTCCACCGAGAATGGCCGCCTCGTTGAGTGCCAGCTGGTACGTGGGAGGTGTCGCGGGAATCACTGCACCGGAACCACCCTCCTCGGGATGCCCCCTGTCCGCTGCCCGGATCACCGAACACTGAAGCATCACATGCTCCTCCACTCGATACTGACCTGCACACACCTCGGGCCATACCTGCTCCAGCTCATATTCCCCCAATGCCGCCAGGAACCCCAATCTCCCTAGATTCACGCCAATGACCGGCAACTGATTCAGCCCCATGCGCCGGGCGGCCGACAGAATCGATCCATCGCCACCGAGCACCACTCCCAGATCGATGTCTGCGTCACTAAAGTCGTAGGACTCATCTTCATCGACCGCCACGATGTCCGCCGACTTAGCCAGAATGCTTTCAATGCGATCGAGTTCCGAGCGCACTCGCGACCGGTTGACGGAAGCTAGCACGACGACGCGCGGGCGCGGGCGCTGAGCCAATATCCACGGGGCTTCGGAATGCATGCTGCTTGGTTCACCTAGCGAGGAAGATGCCTAGCAAAGAGCCGGCTGAATGCCAGCATTGTACACCAGGCACTCCCGAACGTGCGGAGGCTCTGGAGGCTATACTGCCTCTGCCGTTTGCCCAGCGAGCTGCCGACATGCAGCGGCGATGCCCTCGGCAGACATGCCCATCTCAGCCAGTAGTTCGGTGCGGTCCCCATGCTCGATGAACTGGTCCGGTATTCCCAGACGACGCATAGAGCGAGTATCCCAGCCGCGATCACTGGCAAGTTCCAGAACGGCACCGCCAAATCCGCCCATCAACGCGGCTTCCTCAGCGGTGACCACAAACTTGCACTGATTAAATACTTTTTCAAGTAACTCTTCATCCAGCGGTTTGACGAACCGCGGATTAATCACCGCCACATTCAGCCCTTGTTCGGAGAGCAGGTCGGCCGCCTGAACCGCAACTTCCAACATCGGCCCGAGCCCGAGGATGGCTCCGTCGGTACCCCAGCGAACAACCTGACTCTTTCCAAGTTCGATCGGCTGCGTTTCGAGGTCGAGCTTGGCCGCAGACGCTTTGGGATAGCGAATGGCAACCGGGCCCTCGCATTGCAAAGCAAAATCCAACATCTTGGCAAGTTCCGGCCCATCTCCGGGTGCCATGAACGTGACATTGGGAAAGACTCGCATGTAACCGATGTCAAACACGCCATGGTGTGTCGGACCGTCAGGGCCGGCCAGCCCCGCACGATCCATCATGAAAACAACTGGCAAGTTCTGCAGCGCTACCTCTTGAAAAATCTGATCGTAGCTGCGCTGCAGGAACGTACTATAAATAGTCACAATTGGTCGGAGGCCAACTTTGGCATGCCCGGCCGCAAACGCGACCGCATGCGATTCACATATTCCTACGTCAAAGAACCGATCCGGGAACTCCTCTCGCACGGGCTCCAGCTTATTCCCCTGGCACATGGCAGCCGTCATCACGGTGACTCGCTCATCGCGCCGCATCGCATCTCCGATCGCGTCACGGGCAAAATGGGTATAGGCAGGGGTACCGCTACCAGAAATGATCTTGGCCTTGCCTTGTTCGTTTTCGAATGCCGGTGGAGTATGAAAAAATACGGGATCCTGTGCCGCCGGCTGATATCCGTGGCCTTTCTCAGTCACCACGTGCAATAAAATCGGCCCCTTCTGGTCCTGGACCATCTTCAGGTACTTTCTCAGCAAGCCGATATCGTGACCGTCAATCGGCCCCACGTAGCGGATGCCCAGCTCCTCAAAGAGCATGCCGCCATGCAGACCGGCTTTGACCCCCTCCTTGATCTGCGCCAACATCCGTTCAGCGGGATCGCCGAAGACGGGCACATGATTGAGCATGCGGACGACCTCAGTCTTCAACCCCGTGTAAAACGGATTGGTTCGCAGGCGATCCAGGTAGCGCGCTACCGAACCAACGCGCGGACAGATACTCATCCGGTTATCATTGAGAATCATCAGCAGGTCACTCGAAAGTTCGCCTGCATTATTGAGCGCTTCAAAGACGATACCTGACGGAAATGCGCCGTCGCCTATAACGGCAACACTCTTGCGATTCTTCTCATCGCACAGGTCGTCGCCGCTCTTTAAACCGAGTGCGGTTGAAACACTGCAGCCGGCATGCCCGGTCATGAACAGGTCATACTCGCTCTCAAGCGGATTGGGATACCCCATCAATCCACCACGTGTGCGAATCGAGGCAAAATCCTGGTAGCGTCCCGTTACCAACTTGTGTGGGTAGATCTGATGACCGGTATCCCAAATCAGTCGATCTCGACGAAAATCAAAAATGCTGTGCAATCCGAGACAAAGCTCTACGACTCCCAAGTTCGAGGCGAAGTGCGCAGTCCGAATACTCAGCAGGCCGCACAAGACCTCGCGAATCTCGTCTGCCACTTGCTCTAGTTCCGCCAAGCTCATCGAGTGTAAGTCGATGGCCGAATCAATCGATTCGAGTAGCTTTGCCATGGCCGTTAGCTTCTCCTTTCCACGACAAACTTTGCCAGTTCTACCAAATGGTGACTTCGCTCTTTAAAAACCGCAACCGCGTCGCAAGCATCACGGACCAGCTGCCCAGCCAGCCGGCGTGACCCGTCCAGGCCCAACAGGCTGGGATAGGTCAGTTTGCCCAGCGTGCTGTCTTTACGCGTATTCTTTCCTAACTGGTCGATGTTGCCGTCGACGTCCAGACAATCATCGGCGATCTGAAATGCCAGTCCAATCGCCTGACCATACTGAGCTAGATATCTAAGATGATCCAAGGAAGCTCCGCCGACCACCCCTCCGAGCTGCAAGCTGGCCTCAATTATCGCCCCAGTCTTTCTCTTGTGAATGCTTTTGAGGAACTCCAGGGGATTCTTCTCCCGCTCGCGCACCCCTCCAAACCGTCCTTCGGCAGCCAAATCGTCTGCTTGCCCACCTACCAACCGACCGCGCCCCGCGGCTTTGCTAAGAATGTGACAGCAGTCGAGCGCCTTGCTCGCTGGAATATCGCGGCACAGCGTTTCGATCGCCAACATTTGTAGGCCATCGCCAGCCAAGATCGCCGTTGCCTCATCGAACTGTCGATGACTCGTGGCTCGGCCTCGTCGCATGTCATCATTGTCCATTGCAGGCAAATCGTCGTGGATCAGAGAGTAGACATGGATGAACTCCACGGCACAAGCGGCCGGTAGAGCCTGCTCCCATTGGCCACACACCGCCTCGCAGGCCAGCAATACCAACAGCGGCCTAAGGCGCTTGCCGGGGGCCAACACGCTATAGCGTATTGACGCGGTCAGTCGTTCCGGGCAGCCTTCGACCGGAGACGTGTAGCGATCGAGAGATTGCTCAATGGCTTCGCGAAATGGTTGAAAGTCTGCGGGAAGCTGGCTTGGTGGACCTGACGACATTCTGCTGCTGTTGTGTACGACAATAAATCGGTGGAAAAGGCTGGGGGGGTTCGGGGCTTGGGCCAATCGCGAATCATCTCAAGGCAGGTCTGGCACGTCGACTCCAGGAATCGCTCGTTGGCGAGGGGCTGCGGGTCACTCGCGGTGGACTAGGAATTCAGAATAAACCTTCTCCCTCGGGATCACCTGCCGGCTTCCGCGCTCGGCCTGCACTGGCAGCTCTGCGGCCACTTCGGGTCTGCTGTTTCTGCTCCAAGCTGATTTCCGCATCGCTAACTGGTTCGGTGAGCGGATTTCCCTCTGCATCGACACCACTGAGAATCTCGATTCTACGTTCTGCTTCTTCGAGCTTTTTGTGACAGGACTTGAGCAGATCGATGGCGGCCGAATAGTCGCTCAGCGCATGTTCGAGAGGTCCGCCACCTTGCTCGAGACGGCGAACGATCGCCTCGAGCTTCTCCATGGCGTCTTCAAAATTGGGCTCGGCAGAATCTGCCTTGGAGGCTTTCTTTTTGGCCATTCAGGCTACCTTGTACAAATCCCAAACGAGGTAAGTTTACTGACCACTCGTCCGGCGTGAAGCCAGTTTGGCGCGGCGTTTCGAGAGCATTTACCTGAATTATTGCTACAACCGTCATTTAGCCTAGAGGCTCGCGCTGCCTTGGGCGATCCAGCCCTTGAGTTTTTGACGCCTTAGTAAATAGGAACTATGAGAATGTAGGCAATGATTAGCTTTCCAAGGCATGTTCCCCATGACACCGGATGTTTCATCCTCTCGCGAACTTCAAACTTGGGCAAAATCGCTCAAGGAGAGGTTGGGCGAGACGGATGGAAACGGCTCATCCGGCAAGACCGGCGGCAGCCTTCCCCGCGGTCTTCAGGACGAGCTATTCGAAGCACTCGATTTACTCCTGACTCAGGCCACCTCGCCACCGACCGACGAGCGATCTGGTCCGATTGTCGACGCGATCGACGCTTCCCTGGCACACTGGCAAGCCAGTATTACAGTCGCCTACTCAGAAGCCACGGCCAAGGAGCTGGAAACCCATCTGCGTTTGGCCGAGCAGTTATCCGCTCGCCAGCAAGAACGGGAAAAGCAGCTAGCCGACCATCAGCAGGAACTCGAAAACAAGCTCGCTGCCCTGCTACAACTCGAAGCGCGTCTGGTCCGACAGCGCCAGGGGGTTGCCAAGGAACTGCGCGCCAGGAAGTCCAGCATGCTTCTCGATGTCGAGCGCCGCCGCCAGGAGGTGCACGACGAAATCTACCAGCAGCTTCGTAAGCAGGTTCTGAATGCTGCGCACGCCGAAACCGAGTCGCTTCAGCAGAGATTCGACGAGCAGCAGACGGCCCGCGAGGAGCTCCAGAAGCAACTGGACCGGGCGCTCGGAGAAGTGGAACTGAAGCAATCCGAACTGGACCGCTTGCAAGAGTCTGACCAGCAAACGGCATCCGAGCATGGTGAGACAATCCGGCGTCTGGAAGAAGAACTCGCGCGCGCGCATGCAAAGGCTGCGACCCAAACGCGGGAATCCGAAAACTCCACAGACATGGAAGGAACGGTCGCCGAACTGAAGGCCGAACTCCAAGATAGCCGTCGAGAACTGGAACAGGCCAGGCAAAGGGCCGCTGAGCTGGAAAGACAGGAAGCAGACGATAGCCCTTCAGAAAAGGAACGGCGACTGGAGCAGATGCTGGTCGAGGCCGGACAGGAGCTGGAAGATCTTCGCAACCAGAACTCGGATCTGGCAGCGCAAGTCGCCAAACATCAGGTGGCGACCTCCAGCGATGCCCCGGGCACCAGTTTCGACCAGGAGAGCCTGAGCTGGGAAGAACGCAAAAAGCTGATCATGCAGCAACTAGAATCCGAGGGGTCTGGAGACGAACAGCCGTCAGCCGAGCGAGGAGCCCAGCGGGTTGAGATTGATAGGGTGCTCAGCACGACTCAGGCTGAAATAGAGCGTCGAGATCAACAGATCGCGGAACTGCAAACCATCATAGAACAACAAAGTGATACGCGGGGAGAAGTCGCCATTGGTGCCGCGGCCATCGCGCAGATGTTCGATTCAGATGACCTGATTCAGCAGGAACGAGAAAAGCTCAAAAGCATCCAGCAAGAATGGGAAGAGAAGCTGCGCAAGGCGGAAATCGACCTTTCTATGGAAAGAGCCAAACTCGCCCGAGAGCGAACTGAGCTTGAGGAACAACTAGCGGCAAACACCCGAGATCAACCTCCCGCCAACGAGGCTGGCGATGCAAAAGGGCAGGGTAGGACTCGTAAATGGCTCGAACACCTCGGGCTCAAAGACGACAGCAAAAACTAAGCACCGGTTTCCAGGCGCTGCTCGACCGATCCGCGCAGCGTACGCCAGCTGCTCTAATCAGCGCCAGGCGCCCTGCAAACTCTATACGCCAAAACAACTCGCACTAGAATGGACTTGTTGCAACCACACGCCTCATGTTGGTAACCACTGCGAAGCGCTTAGAGAATGAAAATCAGCTCGATTCCACAGCTCTATCGCAACCTGCGCCGGTGGCAAGAGATTATTACGATCCTCAGGCGTTATGGCTTGGCGGACTGGCTGAGCCAGCTGAAGTTTGACTTTATCCGCGACTGGATCAAGGACGACCAGGGCGTGCCGCTAGCGAGCTACTCGCGAGAAAAGCGAATACGGCTGGCACTGACCGACCTCGGCCCCACCTTTATCAAACTGGGACAAGTCCTGAGCCTGCGCCCTGATTTGATCGGTCCGGATTTAGCCACCGAACTGACGTCCCTGCAATCGCAACTGCCGGCGGACCCGCCTGAAAAAGTAAAAGAAATCATTGAGGAGGAACTCGGCAAACCGGTTGAAGAGCTCTACGCCGACTTCGACCCAGCGGCGATCGCGTCGGCATCCATCGGCCAAGTCCACATGGCCAGGTTGCACGACGGGACCCGCGTCGTGGTCAAAGTTCAACATGCCGACATTCAGAACAAAGTCCGAGAAGATCTCGAAGTCATGGCCGGTCTGGCTACGCTAGCCGACCATCTGCCGGATCTGGCCGTGTGGAAACCCGTCGTGCTGGTCGAGCAGCTATCGAAGTCGCTGCGCCGCGAACTGAACTTCACGCGGGAACTCCAGAACCTACAGCTCTTCGGGAAAGAACTCGAGCATTTCGACGGAATTCAAATCCCGGCGCCGTTCCCCAAGCTCTCCAGTTCACGGGTACTCACCATGGAGTTGCTCCAGGGAGTCCCGGTGAGCAAGCTTGCCGAGGAAGGGGATGACTCAGAGTGTGACGTCGCATCGCGACAGGCGCTGGCGCGTTTGGCCGCGGAAGTCTACGTGGAGATGATTTTCATCCATGGCGTCTACCATGCCGACCCGCATCCGGGAAACGTGCTGGTGGTTGACGAAAGCGATCTGGGATTACTGGACTTTGGAATGGTTGGGCGAATCGATGATCGCCTGCGAGAAACGATCGAAGAAATGCTCTTGGCTGTCGCTAGCCGCGACGCATCCCTGCTGACGACCCTCATTAAACGAGTCGGCAATACTCCCCCCAAACTAGATGAGAGTTTTCTGTCGATCGACGTGGCGGATCTCGTGGCGACCTATGGCTCTCAACCACTGGAGTCCTTCGATCTCAGTGGAGCCCTCAATGATGTGACCGACATCATGCACCGACACCAAATCTCCCTTCCCCCTCAGACATCGCTCCTGATCAAGATGCTCATTACGCTCGAGGGCACTCTCCACCAGCTATCGCCGCAATTCAGTTTGCTTGAAGTCATGCAGCCGTTTTTCCGCAAGATGTGGCTGCGACGGCTCTCCCCGAAACGTCAAGCCAAACGGTTGCGGAGAATCTACCTGGAGCTGGAAAATCTGCTGGAAACTCTGCCGGGCCAGGTCAGCAGCGTCATGCAGTTGGTGCAGGAAGGTCGGCTCGACGTGCATTTGGCTCACAAGGGGCTGAGCCCTTCGGTCAACCGCATGGTCCTGGGGCTGCTCATCAGTTCCGTGTTTCTCGGCTCGTCGATACTGTTGGCATTCGAGGTTCCACCGCTGCTCTTTCTTCGGCCCGGCTGGATGGGAATCGAAAAGCTCAGCCTATTGGGACTGATCGGCTACGCGGTCAGTCTCATGGCGGGTTTCCGCCTGATTCGCGCGATCAATCGCTCCGGCCACCTGGATCGCCCAGATAGCGACTAGCCACGTTCCACGCTACGGGTTTCCAGGCACCGGGTTTCCAGGCACCGGGTTCCACGCGCCGAGTTTCCAGGCTGCGGTCCGGCAGCCCCGAGAATCGTCGCGCGGCGTCTCGCCAGGAGGTGGCTTCATCGCGATAATAGCACCATCGCACCGCCTTTACTCCTGCAGCTCCAACATGACGACAACAGACCAGCCCCAATCCGCCGTGGTCCTACTCAGTGGAGGACTCGATTCAGCCACGGTATTGGCGATTGCCCAGGACGAGGGCTATCAGGTCTACGCGATCAGCTTTCGCTACGGCCAACGGCATCAATTCGAGCTGACCCGTGCCCGCCAGCTCGCCACCCGCGCCCGCGTTGCCCGGCACGTGACCCTCGATATCGACTTGGCGCAGTTTGGCGGCTCCGCACTCACCGCCGACATCGGCGTTCCCAAGCACGATTCTGCGGACGACATTGGCACGAACATTCCGGTAACTTACGTTCCGGCCCGCAATACGGTATTCCTCTCCTTGGCGCTGGCCTATGCAGAAAGCATTGGCTCAGGAAATATTTTCATCGGTGTGAATGCGTTGGACTATAGCGGCTACCCTGATTGCCGCCCAGAATACATTGCTGCCTTTGAACGTATGGCGAATCTGGCGACGAAAGCCGGAGTCGAAGGGTCGGCGTCAATCAAGATCCATACGCCGCTGATCAAACTGACCAAAGCCCAGATCATCACGCGTGGCTTGGCCCTAGGTGTCGATTATTCCCAAACGACCAGTTGCTATGATCCAGGCGCTGGCGGACAGCCTTGCCAGCACTGCGACGCCTGCCTGTTACGCATGCGTGGATTTGAGCAAAACGGGATGCTCGATCCCGGTCTGAAAGCACCTTAGAGCGTTTTTACTCTTGGTGTAGCCAGTTTGCAGCGAGTTCACGCCAGAAACCGTTGATAGTACAGGGTGTGCGGGCTTGCACTAAAACTTCGGTAACACTTCAGCGGTCTGAAGTAGACCCTTGTTTTGCTTAAACCCTTGTTTTGTTTAAACATGGAACGGTGGTAAAATCTGGGGGAATCGCGCCAGCGTAACTTAACGATCGTCTGGAGAGGTCGCTAGCAAGCGTACCGCCACGGGGCGAAAGGTTTACCAACTTCACGGCACAGTCGCCACTGGCCTGCCCGGGAGTCAGCAATATGCGGCACGGCTCGATGCTTGATCCCCCCAACCGATTCGAAGCTCAGCGCCGAGAACTCGAACTCGAACAAGTCGAGTGGGATCAGGAGTACCTCACTGAACTTGAAAACCGGAAAATCGAGTATCTGCCCGATTCTTCTAAGACCATTGTGGCAGAGAATCAGTCTCCCGATATTCCTTTTCGCTACAGCCTCAACCCATACCGTGGGTGCATTCATGGATGTAGCTATTGCTATGCACGTCCGACGCATGAGTACCTCGGATTCAATGCGGGTCTGGACTTTGAAACCAAAATCGTGGTCAAGCACCACGCCCCTGATCTGCTGCGAGAGTTCCTCGCCAGGCCGCAGTGGAAACCCGAGGCCATCGCCTTCTCTGGTGTGACAGATTGCTACCAGCCGGCCGAGCGAAAGTTCCAACTCACGCGACAATGCCTGGAAGTTGCCCTGGAGTGTCGCCAGCCGGTCAGCATCGTGACCAAGAATGCCCTCATCGTTCGGGACTTGGAAATTTTGAGTCGCCTGGCGTCGGAAAATTTGGTGCATGCCTTTATCTCGATTACGACGCTCGATCCCCAGCTGGCGCGGGATATGGAACCTCGCACCAGCATCCCCGCGGCCCGGCTACGTGCCCTCAAGACGCTCGCCGACGCAGGCGTTCCGGTTGGCGTGATGCTGGCGCCGGTCATTCCTGGTCTCAACGACACCGAGATTCCTAGCATTCTGGAAGCGGCAAAAAACGCTCGAGCCATGACGGCCGGCTACGTTCTGCTTCGGCTGCCACTAACCGTAGCGCCCGTTTTCAAGGAGTGGCTCGAGCGGACGCAGCCATCCAAAGTCGAGCGCGTCCTGGGGCGCGTGCAGACGACCCGCGGCGGAAAGCTGAACAGTTCGGTTTGGGGAGAGCGGATGGTTGGCAGCGGTGTCGTGGCGGACCACATTCGAAAGATGTTTCGGCTGTTCCAACGCCAACATGGCTTGGATGGCAAGTTTCCATCGCACGACTGTAGCCGATTCCGCCCTCCGCTTCCCAAGTCTGGGCAGATGCGGTTGTTCTAGAATGGTCTCCGCCGTTTCGATCGCGACGAATTGAGTAGGCTGAGCTTCGGAGGCTGGTCGACGATCCCGGCCCGGAACAATATTGCTCCCAAGCTTAACACCGCCAATACCAGAAGATTCAGGAGGAGACCTGGCGTCTGCGCAATGGCGGCGACGGCCATACCGACCATCATCAGACCGATCAAGCTGATCGTCACGCGGATGAACCAGTGACTTTTCGGGCCGGGACTCGTCGGCCGAGCCTCGCCAATTACAGGCCGTACCCTCGGTGGCGTGAAGGGATTTTCGTCTTCTTGCATACTGGCGTTCCCCAAGACTGCAGCGACGTTTGAAACCTGAAATGCCCTTTACCAGTCTATCACGAAGCTCCACTGTCACCGACCGCGCCGCCGGCGACCATGAAGATACGATTTCGACAATTTCCCTCAGGAGGGTACAATCGTTTATCGATCTCTCCGGAGCCTGAAACGATCGTTCTTTTGCTGAAAACTGAACTCAATGCAACTACCCGTTCTGGGCGCCACCCCACCAGCTGACCGCTTCCTGACCGATTTGCCGCAAACAGGCCGAGCGACTGGCCCCATCGCGACGCGACCGCTCCCCATGTCGATGGAAGAGGCACGGAGTCGCGGCTTGAATGAGCTCGATGTCGTTTTTGTGACTGGCGATGCGTACATCGACCATCCTAGCTTTGCCATGAGCATTTTGGGACGCGTCCTGGAGGCGGCGGGCTTCCGAGTCGGTATCATCTCGCAACCCGACTGGCGTTCTTGCGACGCTTGGAAACGATTCGGAAAGCCTCGATTGTTTTTCGGCATTAGCGCCGGAAACATGGACTCGATGATCAACCACTATACGGCCAACCGCAAGGTGCGCAACGACGACGCCTACTCGCCCGGAGGCGTCATTGGTCTGCGTCCCGACCGCGCGACACTTAGCTATTGCCAGCGCGCTCGTGAGGCGTTCAAGGGAGTCCCGATCATTGCCGGCGGGGTCGAAGCGTCCTTGCGCAGACTCGCGCACTACGACTACTGGAGCGACAAAGTCCGTAAGAGCATCCTGCTCGATAGCAAAGCCGACTTGGTGGTATTCGGCATGGGAGAAAACGCCATCGTTGAAATCGCGCGGCGTCTGCAGGCGGGCCAGTCGGTAAAAGAACTGCGCGATATGCGCGGTGTGGCCTACGCCATGGGCGCCTCGGAAACTCCGCCCGGCGATGCGATCACCTTGCCAAGCTACGAAGAGGTCGTGGAGGATAAACGGCAATTTGCCGAAGCCACCCGAGTCATTCACCACGAAACGAATCCTTACAATGCTCGGCGTCTGATCCAATGGCATCGCAATCAGGCTGTGGTCGTCAACCCGCCTCAGCTGCCGATTTCCGAACAGGCCATGGATCGGATCTATGGCCTGCCGTATACGCGGCGGGCCCATCCCAGTTACTCTGAGCCGATTCCCGCGTTCGAAATGATCAAAGATTCCGTCACGATCATGCGCGGCTGCTTTGGCGGTTGTACCTTCTGCTCCATCACCGCGCATCAGGGCCGCACTATTCAGTCTCGCAGCAAGGCCAGCATCCTTGGCGAAATTGAGAATCTGGCTCAGGACAAACAGTTCAAAGGTACCGTCAGTGACATCGGTGGTCCCACCGCCAACATGTATCAAATGCAATGCACGCGGCCTGAAGTAGAAGCGGTCTGCCGGCGACAGTCCTGCGTTCACCCCAAGATCTGCAAGCTGCTGGGCGTCGATCACCAGCCGGTCATCGAGTTGATGCGAGAAGCGCGCCAGGTGAAGGGAGTCAAAAAAGTGCTGGTCGCCAGCGGCATCCGCATGGATCTGGCACGGCAGAGCCCGGAGTACATTCGTGAACTAACGCAGCATCATGTCGGTGGCCATCTCAAGGTGGCCCCCGAGCATGTCGATCCAGACGTTTTGTTCAAGATGCGCAAGCCAGCCAACGACGACTTCGAGTACTTCACCGACGTATTTCAGGAAGAGTCGAAAGCGGCCGGCAAAAAGCAGTACTTGATTCCCTACTTTATCGCCAGTCATCCCGGTAGCGACTTGGAGGCCATGATCAACTTGGCCGTATTCTTGAAGCAAAACGGCTACCGACCCGACCAGGTCCAGGACTTCATCCCGGCTCCGCTCGACGTGGCAACCTGCATGTATTACACCGGGCTAGATCCGTTCACCAAGAAACCGGTGTTCATTGCTAAAGGGTTACGTGATCGCAAGACCCAGCGGGCCCTGATGCAGTTCTTCAAATCCGAAAATTACTTTGAAGTTCGCGACGCGCTCCGGCAAGCAGGACGCACCGATCTGATCGGAGACGGATGCGATGCGCTCATTCCATCCAAGCCGCCCCAAGAAGCACTACTGCGGCGCCGCAAAGATGCCAACAAGCGCTTTCGTGGTGAATACGTTCACACCATCCCAGGCTCGCGCGAATCCACATCCGGCGAATCCTCAACTCGCCGCAAGGGCCGTAAGAAACAGTCTCGCAATCGCGGCACGCAAGGCTATCGTCCAGGGCGCAAAGGCGCCCAGTAACCTGTCTGTATTCCGTGGTGTCTCTGCCGCCGGGGAATAAATCGCCTCCGGTAGATGTCTATATCGGTGCAGACGCCGGTGAATCTGGACCGACCTTTTCTCCGTAAAACGTTTGTCTGCTTCCCGTTTCGATCCTCAGGTGGACGTTTTCGATGCTACTGGATAGACGGACCCGCTATTGGGCTGCCATATTGTGTTGGTTGCTGGTCAGCGGCTGCGGACCAGCGTCCCAGACGGCAAACTACGCAGATGCGGAGCCTGCCCTAAATGCGAGCGCCATCGATGTCGCACGATCGGCCTCCGCTTCCGGCTCACAAAATCCTCTCGCATCGGGCAAACTAACATCACTGCAGGCGCTGCCCACCGAAAACCCCGCTGCCAATCGCAAGATTATTTACAACGCCCACATCTCCGTCGAAACTCCGGACATCGATCTTTTTTCTTCCCAGCTAGACGCAAAACTAGCTGAACTGGACGGTTTCATCGCCAACTTCAGTGAGCGGCGGTATTCCGGAGATCGGCAGACCGGAACATGGACGCTACGAGTCGCCGCGGCAAATTTTGCTGCTTTGCTGACCTGGCTAGACAATGAGACCCATGTGACTCGAAAGGAAGTAACATCGCAGGATATGACGGAGGAATTCCTCGACTTGGCCGCACGTGCCGAGAACAAAAGAAACACGGAAAAACGGCTGACCGCGACGTTGGCAGAGCAAGCCGGTTCTCTGGAGGACATCCTCGCGATGGAACGAGAAATTGATCGTGTACGCGAAGAGATCGAGCGAATCGAAGGGCGCCGGCGGTATCTGAGCGAACGCGTATCGCTGAGTACGATTACGTTGGCTGCCAGTACGCGAAGCGAGTATCAATCACCCAAACAGGCGGTGTTCGGGACCCGAGTCAGCCAAACATGGAGTGAATCGGTATCGGACCTGAGAAACACCGCCGAACACATCGCTATTGGGATCGTTGGCGTCGCGCCCTGGCTGCCGATCCTGCTAGCGTTGATGGCAATGGCCTACTTTGTGCTTCGAATCGCTTGGCAACGCTTCGCGCGCATGGCGTTTCCGGAACAACGCCCGATCGCAGCCAGCGCTCCGGCAGGCACTTCAGCGCCCGCCGAACCTCCACAGATCTAGCGCCCGGTACGCTCGGCTGGGCTGTCCTTCAGCAGCCGGCGATTCCCTTGCGGCGTCGTAGGCGTTATCTTTGATCGGTCGGTCAGGTAGCCACCGTCAATTCTAGGCCAGCCTTCACTACCGCACTGGAGCCCAACATGCGCATTAGCTTATGCTCGATCGCCGCCGCTAGTCTTTTGTTACACGCTTCATCAGGCATTGCCGAGGACTGGCCGCAGTGGCGCGGTCCGGGTCGCGATGGCGTTTGGCAAGCCGAAGGCTTGGTGGACGAATTGCCCGACGGCCAGTTGCCGCTGGAATGGTCTGTGGATATTGGCCCCGGCTACAATGGACCCACCGTTGCCGACGGTCGCGTCTACGTGATGGATCGTCAGGCAGAGCCATCAACCGAACGGGTCCTGTGCTTCGATTCCAAAACGGGGAAACCGTTGTGGAAACACGAGTACAAAGCGGTCTACACCATCGGCTACAAGGCCGGCCCTCGAGCGAGTGTCACCATCGACGACGGCCGGGCGTATTCGGTGGGAGCCATGGGACACTTCTTCTGCCTGGACGCGGCATCAGGCCAAATACTCTGGCAACGTGACCTCGATAAGGACTACGAAATCGACATGCCAATCTGGGGCATCGCGGCCTCGCCGTTGATTTACGGCGACCTGGTCATTCAGCAAGTCGCCGGTTCGGATGGCGCATGCATGGTGGCATTTGAGAAGACGACTGGCAAAGAAGTTTGGCGATCTCTTGACGAGCAGGCAGGCTACTCGTCACCCATCGTCATCCAGCAGGCAGGCAAGGACGTGCTCGTGTGCTGGACCGGCGAGAGTCTTTCGGGACTGGACCCTGCGAGCGGTGAAGTCTACTGGTCCCATGCGATGCCGGCCTCGCGGATGCCCATCGGAATCGGAACTCCCGTGGCCCAAGATGGCCTTCTCTTTGTTTCCAGTTTCTACGACGGTTCGATGATGGTCACGACGCCCAAGGACTCTTTGGCAAGTGAGTTGGTATGGCGAGCCGTTGGCGAGGACGAGCAGCACACGAAGTCGCTGCACGCGATGATTGGCACGTCGATCGTGGAAGCAGGGCATGTCTACGGCGTAGACAGCTATGGCGAGTTTCGCTGCCTTGCCGCGGCCACCGGCAATCGGCTTTGGGAGGATCTGACCGCCGTTCCCAGGGCGCGGTGGGCCACGATCCATATGGTGCGTCAAGCGGATCGCGTCTGGATGTTCAACGACCAAGGCGAATTGATGATTGCTAAACTCTCGCCAGACGGCCTGACCATTTTGGAACGCTGCCAGTTGATCGACCCGACCAAAATCCAGCTGGCACGACGCAACGGTGTTTGCTGGTCTCACCCCGCATTCGCTGAGAAGAGTGTCTTCGCTCGCAACGACAACCGGCTCGTTCGCGCCTCGCTGGCAAAATAGCCCATCATGCCTTGGCACCAACTGTGCAAATCAGCTGAACTGACAGACCATGCGGGTCACGAATTCGTGGTTGCAGGACGCGTCGTGGCCCTATTTCGTAGCGGGGACGACCTGTACGCGGTCGATGGCATGTGCGCTCACCAGGGAGGCCCTTTGGCTCAAGGTCTGCTCGACGGCAAATGCGTCACCTGCCCCTGGCATGGCTGGCAATATGACGTTTCCGATGGGAAGAACTTGCTGACGGGCAAAAAGATGCTCGAACACTTCCCCGTGGAAGTACGCGATGATTTAGTTTGGATCGAGCTGCCCTGAAGGTCCGAGTGCAGACAGGCGTTGCTCGGCTTGCCAGGCCCCCTGGCTCGCGCCCGACAGAAAGTACGTCAAGCCGGCCCTAGATCGAATCGTCGCGCAGGCCGGCAATGCAGGCACCCAAAACATAGCCCACCGTGGGACAGAACAACAAGAGTCCCATTACCGCAGGCAAGCCGGGCATCGCCGGCAGAATGAACAACCAGCCCGCGATCGAAGCGGTGAAAAAGCCGACCAGTCCACCGGCCAGCAAACTATGAACACCGGAGAATCTGACCGCGGCCGCTGAAACCAACGTGATACCACCGACCAGCGCCAGACCGGGACTGATGTAAATGTAGACTCCCACAAAAACAGCGCAGAGTGTCATCACGAAGAGTAGTTCGAATAGACTGAATTGTCCTGTCGTGACCTGCTGCCCAGTCCAAGGTGCACCTCCTTCTTCCGGTGTGTCTGTCGTCTCTGCGATCACTGGGACACCTGCAGTAGCGGGGTATCTTGAGTTGGGGCTGATTCGGATATCATAGCAGGCGGACTGGCACACAACCAACCGATGCCTCAACATGGCCGTTCCCATGAAACCCGACCACTTCTACTGCCTGATCGTCGACCAGCGTGCTCAGCACCCCGAGCCGAAGATTCAGTCGCTGCCCAACGATAGATTGCCTGACGGAAACGTCATGATTGAGGTGGAGTATTCTTCGCTCAACTACAAAGATGCCTTGGCCTGCCAGGGAAACCCCGGTGTGGTCAAGAGCCTGCCGCATGTCCCGGGAATCGACGCTGCCGGAGTCGTTCTCGAGAGCGATTCTCCCCGATTCCGTAGTGGCTCGCGAGTGATCGTGACCGGCTACGACCTGGGGCAAGGGCACTGGGGTGGCTGGTCAGAACGGATCCGCGTGCCGGCCGACTGGATCGTGCCGTTACCGGAGGGTCTCTCGACGCGGGAAGCGATGATTCTAGGTACGGCCGGTTTTACGGCGGCTCAATGTGTACTCGCGCTGCAGCGCTGCGAAATCGGGCCCGAAGATGGTGAGATCGTCGTCAGCGGAGCGACCGGGGGTGTTGGTAGCTTGGCGGTTCGTTTGTTGGCAGGCCTGGGCTATCAAGTCACGGCGGTGACCGGAAAGCCGGCACAACATGAGACCTTGCGTTCGGTCGGCGCCAACCGCGTGGTTGGACGAGACGAAATCGTCGACACCACCAATCGGCCCATGCTTTCGGCTAAGTGGGCCGGCGCGGTCGATACGGTCGGAGGCGGCATGCTGACGACGCTACTGCGCGGCGCCAAACACGGTGGCTGTGTTGCGGCTTGCGGCTTGGTTGCCGGAGCCGAGCTGGAAATGTCGGTCTATCCTTTCTTGCTGCGCGGGATCACTTTGAGCGGCATTGCCTCGGCCGATTGCCCCTATGAAAAACGGTTCGAAATCTGGCGTCTATTGGCCGCTGAATGGAAACCTAACGATTTAGGGACGCTCGTTACGGAAGTGAATCTCGCTCAGTTGCCTGCCCAGGTTGAGAAAATCCTGGCCGGGTCGGTCACCGGCCGCGTGATCGTGAATTTGAAAGACAGTTCAGCTTGGATTCAGTAGATCACTGATCCTGGACACCGCCAGTTTTAGGGATTGGGCGGCCATCCTGAAATTCATATGTCCGGAAATTTCCGGTTGAATCTCGACGTACAGTTCTGTGGCTTTCCGCAGTTTGCTGAACTTCTTTCTGGCTAGTTTGAGGTAGCTAGCGCCGTCGCCCGCGTCGAGTGCCGGCCCAAGAGCCAGCATGAAATCGTACAAGTCGCGATGGACGGAAGCGAGCTCCTCATCTTCGGCTGCCTCGTCACTGTGCTTGAGAAACGTGCGTACCATCCAGATGTGGGCGACTTCGGCATCAATTGCACGGAGCAGATCGTCTATGTTCTCGGATTCCGGAGAGTTCATGGGACTTGATTCGCCAATCGCGGACAATGGTAGATGTGTGGGCGGAACAGAAACGGACCGCTATAGTATGAACCTGCCAGATCGTTCGTAAACACGACAGACCTGATAGAAAACAGCTTTGTTATGCCGGATTTAATTGCCCAAGGCCCTCGACCGCAGGATCGCTGGCGACGCTCGCTGCCCGCTCCCGGCGCGGAAACGATACTCGGGCGAACCTCCGAGCCGTGGGCCGTTCGCTGGGATGATCGCGTTTCGAGAAAACACGCCGCGATCCGCTGGAATGGCAGCAAACTAGAGGTAACCAAGCTACCTCAGTCGCGCAACGCCATCTTCTACCGCGGCCAGCAACGCGACAAATTCCTGGCAGCTATCGGCGAAC
>JANQJJ010000275.1 GCA_028281725.1 Pirellulaceae bacterium
GCTGGCAACCCGGGCGGTAATGGAAGCAGCCCCATGGTGACTCTGGCCAGCATGGCCGCGGCGGAGGGTGATGTCGATGGCGGCATGCTGGACATGCAGCTGTCTGCGTTGGCAGGCGGCGGACCGCAACCCGCCGGCGGCGGACCGGAGCAGGTAGAACCTTGGTCGGCTGACGTGCTGTCGGCATTTGACCTGACTCAAGAGGGCAGTGTAAAGCTCAATCAAGTCCTCGACCTGATCGATGCAACCGTCACCGTGCAGCAGGGAGATCAATCGGTTACGTATTCCTCACCGCTCACCTCACTCCCCTTGGATCTGGCCACTTCGACCCCAATCTTGATGGACTACCTGACCACGGTAGACGCGGCGGCCGTTCCAGGACGCATCAACATCATGGAATGTCCGCGGGAGATCCTGTCGGGAATACCCGGGCTAAGCGAAGAGGTCGTCGAGGATATTCTCGAAGCTCGCAGTGACGGCTCGGAGAGCGAGACCAGGAATTTCGAAACGTGGCTGGTGATCGAGGGTTACGTTACGATGGATGAGATGCGAGCCCTGCTGCCTCTGGTGACCTGCAACGGAGACGTGTTCAAAGCTCAAATCATTGGCTATCTCGAGGGGAATGCCGCCTTCTCGCGCGTGGAAGCTGTCATCAGTGGAGCGGGAGATTTGCCCGAGATCTTATTCTATAGACGAATGGACCACCTGGGACGTGGGTTCGACATTGCCACCTTGGGGCAAAGATTCGACGCAGGCATGCAGACGGGATTGCGAATTCAATAGTCAGCTCGGCCCGGATAGTGATTAAAATGATAACTGGTGCCCGAAGAGCAGCCGGAAGATTTTGATGCCACGACAATTAGAAGAGAAGTAACCCAAGTGTCTAAGCAGACGATCATCGATTGGCAGCGTGACAGCCTCCTGGTAGCGACCGGCCAGAGTCGCGGCAACAAGTTGCTGTTGGAAAAGGTGAGCCACCAGCTGGTTGGTGAAAATCAAGATGGCCTCACGATTACACCCGAACAAGCGCTCCATCGTGCGGTGGGTCAGCTCTCGCTGGGCAAGTCGGACGTGACGGTCATCGCGTCGCGTGAAATCGTCGAAGTCAGGACGCTATCAATACCCCGAATCGATGCGGACGAGTTGCCTGACGTCATCCGTTTTCAGGCTCAACGTCAACTCGCTAACATGGGCGACACCTGGGCGCTCGACTACGTTTTATTGCCCGACGAACCCGGCCAAGAAATGCAGACGGCCTTGGTTGGCGTGATCTCGCCGGCCCATATGGCTGAAATTGAAACGGCCTGCTCGGGTGCCGGTTTGCAGCTGGCCCACGTTTCCTTGAGACCGATCGAAATTGCGCGGTTTGCACTTTCTACGGGCAAGCTCCCGACCAGCGGCGCGACGATGGTGGTTTGCATGTCGCAGCAGCATGCGGATCTGACGATTCTCAAGGAAGGAAAAGTCGTTCAGATACGCTGTACCCGACTGCCTTCTGAGCCGGAAAAGCTGCCGGTCAGCATTCGCGGTGAGATTCGACGCAGTTTGCTGGCGGCGTCCAGCCAAATTGGAAGCCAAGCGATCAGCCACGTGTTGTTGCTCGCCGCAGCCGACCTGGCCGAACAGGCAGAGGGGGCTGTGGCCGAAGCCACGGGAACGTCAGTCGCTGTGATCGATCCGGCAAGTCTGCTGCCGGCCAAGTTCCAGCAGCGTGAGCAATTGTCTCACTCATCGGCCAACCGCATCGCGGCCCTCGCCGGAGCCGCCTCGTCCGTTGCCGCCGACAGACGGATATCGCTCGACTTCAAAAACCCCAAGAAAAGACCGCCCAAAAAGAAGAATACGACTCAGTGGTTGCTGGCCGCCGCGGCAACGGCCTTGCTTGTTCTGGGCGGAGTTTCTTGGTGGGTGACTACCAACCGATCGCTCGATCAAGATCTGGCCTTCTATAGGACCGAAATCGAAAACAAGAAAGAACTGGTCGAGGTCGCGCAACAACGAGTTGACGAGCTACAGCAGATCGAGAAGTTTCTAGAAGACTCTCCGAACTTTTTAGATGAGCTGACATTTGTCGCCCAGCGGATTCCCGCAGCGGACAAGGTCATCATGCGGGGTCTCACCCTGAACATACTGGCCGACGGCAGCGGGCAAATTGTCGTTCCAGTCGAAGCCGATTCCTCCAGCACCATCGACGACTTTGAGGACTCGCTGCGCGATGAGCACCATGTGGTGAAGGGGAGCAACAACAGCCAGTCCAATCAGCCTAGCGAGCACTATGCCTGGCAGGCGGTTGAGAAAATCACCATTAGCGGGCTGGGTTGGAAGCTGCTCGACGACAATGATTCCCCGAAATCGGCTCAGCAGCCAAAGACCGCTCAGCAGCCGAGCAGTGAGTCTGAGTCCGAAGAGGCTCCGCAACCGCAAACGGACGCCACCGAAGAGCCCGCCGAAGACGAAGATAATCCACCCGCTCCAGCTGAGGGTGAGACGGACGATCAAGTCGTCGAATTGAATGAGCAGGAGTTGCTCAGGGCGGACTCGCCGACAAACAGCAGTGACGCTTCCTAGCAGATGGGCAGCGCTGGATCCCGCGCGGTCGGGCTCATGGGTCTGCGGGTCGGTCCGATAGAGAAAGCAGAAGACGAAGACTATGGCAATGACTAAACGAGAACGGGTTTTGGCGATTGGCGTGGGCGTGGTTTTTTCGCTCTTCGGCACTCAGTATGCCTTGAACTCCGTGACGAACAGGCTGCAACTCAAGCAAGACCTAGTCGCTAAGGCTCGTGGCGAGAGCGACGACATGACCAAGCTGGCTACTTCGGGACAGATCGCAGCGCGCAAGATTGAGGAGTTAAACTCGAAATCGTTGCCAACCAATCAGGAGACGCTGGTCGCCCAGTACCGTAGCTGGCTGGTTTCGCTCGGTGAAGAAGTTGGCATGGACGATATCAAGGTGACCGTGCCGGAACGGCCCATTAGAACCACCGACGCCTACGCCAAATACAACTTCACGCTTCGCGGTTTTTGTGGCACGGATCAGTTGGTGGAATTGTTGGGCAAGTTTTATGACAAGAATTATTTGCATACCGTCAGGTCCCTGAAACTCGCGATGACCCCGCAGCCGAATGTCTTCAGTGTGCAACTGGATTCACAGGCACTTTCCCTGCGAGGTGCCCTGCCGAAGCAAGAACCTTCGGCGGAACCCTCTGGGCGGCTGTCCATGGCAATCGACGAGTACAAGCGGATCATTCTCCAGCGCAATCCGTTCTCGCCGCCGAACAAACCGCCTCGAATTGCCACCGGCCCAACTCATGAAATCCAGCGCGGTTCCCAGTGGTCGCTCGCGCTCGAAGCCAAGGATCCCGAGGATCACCCGGTCAGCTTTGAGCTGGTGTCGACCGAATTGCCTGAAGGGTTGCAGTTTCAGCAGGGGGAGCTGAATTGGCGCCCTGACAAGAACGGAGAGTACGAAGTGGTCGTCAAGGCGTCCGACAGTGGCTGGCCGGGAATGTCGAGCGAGCGCAAACTAACCCTGAAGGTTGTCGATCCTCCCGTAGAAAAACCGAAGGAAGAGCCACCCAAGTTTGATGTCGCCAAGCAAGCGTTCGTGTCCGCCATACTCAGCGGTCGGTCCGGTCCGGAGGCGTGTATCCGGTCGCGCATCGATGGCGAGACGCTGTACTTGACCGAGGGCTCTGATTTCACGCTAGGTACTGTCAAAGCGAAAGTGGTGAGCATCAATCTGAAGGAAGATTTTGTGGAGCTCGAATCCGATGGTGCTCGCTGGACGATCGGCATGGATATCTCTTTGGCCGACGCATTCAAGAACAGTCAGGTCGACTGATCCGCCTTCTCGGACGCGCGGATTGGTTGCCTGGTATTCTGGGAGGGCTGCGCTGGATTTTGGGGCTGCGAAAGCTCTGGTGTACCTGGCCGATTGTCTGGTCGATCATTAGGGAACTGGCGTGTACCGAAGCACGCTTTCCAGATGTTTCGCAGGACTGTCAGAGAACATGAACACGGCTACCCCGGTCGACAAGATTCGCCTCGCAATTGCCGAGCAGCTCAGTAGCTTTGGTGTTCAAAATACGGCTGCCCTTCACGAAACCATTCTAATTCGCAACGGGCTATTCTGCGGTCGCAAATTTCAATGCGACGGACACGAAGTGGTTTGGTTCATTGAGGAAGATGAAATCAAATTTTTCAGCCCTTGCGGCGATTTGCTGCTAGCTTCCTCAGCGATCGCGTGCATCCGCCAAGTCGAAGAGCGGCGTGGCTTTCAGGATCGTCGCGCCGCCTGATCATTCCAACGACTGGCAAGTTGCGTCCGCTCCGACCGATCTTCCTTGCCGCCGACCACCCGGCCGGTGCCTTCTTTCCGGCGTTTTCCTTGCCGCGTCTTCCTTTTTTGTCCCTCAAGGGCTTAGGAACGCGTTTCAAAATAGATTTCCCCATCAGCTCGCCAACCCGCTGCGCGTGTGCCCGCTCGCCCCGCCACCGGCTCGCAAGGCTCGTCACCTCCCCCCACGCTCATTCGATTCTTGAAATACTTTCCTGGGGCGACGCTCAAGCGGTATTGGCTAAGAATTCAAACCCCAAGCGCTAGTGAGCCAGGCCAGCGGAATGGTCCACCCGACCGACTCTATCTGCCCCTCCTTTTGCTCAAGCCCACGAGTGTCTCGTACCGATTATGACGGTTGAGGGCAGGCTCGCGCTGCGAGCCCGATTACCGGAGTTCCCTCAGTGCCAGCAATCTGGTGGCGCGTTTTCTTTGATTTGGAAGAATAAGTAGGAGTTCTCAGGTGTTGGACCGCAGACTAAAACCACGGCCGCTCAGCCAAACTGCCCTCCTGGGACTGTCAATGCTGGCTATGTCCTCAGGCTGTGCTTCAATGAAGTCACCGGCCGATTGGTTCGCCAAAGATCCGATGGCTGCAGACGTTTCGTCGCCCAAGACGTTCGCTACCTCGATCGGTGAAACCGGTAAAGGAATTAGCGGACAGTTCAAGTCGATGGGCTCGGCGGTGTCCAGTGCAATGGGCAAGGCCAAGAACGCAGTCACCTCGACCTTTACGGCCGGGCCGACAAACGACGATCCGACGAGCCTGGCCAATATGCCCACCAACTTGGGTCCAGAAATCTGGGTCACCCAAGGGCAACACTTCGAGACCCGAGGGAACTTCGCCAAGGCGCTCGACAACTACACAAAAGCCCTCGAGGTGGAACCCACCAACGAAGCGGCGTTACTGAGTCTAGCACGGCTCTATGCTCGGCAAGACCAGCACCTGCAGGCTGCGGAGTTTTTTAACAAGGCGATCGCCGTGAAGCCGCAGGCCGGCATCTACAATGAATTGGCTTCGGTTTACCAAAAACAGGGGAAGGTCACCGAGGCGCAAGCTTCAGTGCAACGAGCGATCCAGCTGGACCCGTCCAATGCACGCTATCGAAACAACCTGGCGGGAATGCTGGTCGTCGGTGGACGTTCGGACGAGGCGATCAAACAACTCGAGCAAGTGTTTCCTCCGGCCGTTGCCAACTACAACGTGGCTTTTCTGCACTTCAAAAACCAGAATATTGCCGCCGCTCAGCAGCATCTGCAGGTCGCACTACAAGCTGATCCCAACTTGAAAGAGGCTCGTGAGTTGATGGCTCGTATCGGTAACAGCCAAACAGCTCAGACTGCTGTGGCGACATACCAAACGGCGAATCAGATCTACCGAACGGCCCAGGGGCTGGTTGCACCGAATACTCCAGCTAATCCTGCCATCTACTCGCAAGCTGGAGGCGTCCCTCCTGGAGGCGTCTCACCCAGATAGACCGGTGTCGACGCCGCAGCAGCGCCCGCACCGGCCGGAAGTGTTCGTCCATCAGCGCCGACTCGCGGCTGACAACGTGAGAAACTTCAGCAGCGATGCGAGTTGCTGATCGTTGAGGAGTTCGCCGAAGTTAGCGGGCATCAAAGATTGGGTGGTGTTTCGACGCTGCACCACCTGATCGCTGCGATAACTTTTGGTTTTACCGTCGGCACCGGTTACCAACAGATCGCCATCGGTTTCTTCCCGGACCAGACCGCTGACAACGGTGTCATCGTCGAGCAGCAGTGTTGACAAGCGGAACGCCAGATCCACGTTGCGATTTGGATCCAAGATGTCCTCGCAGAGCCTCGATGCTCCACGCGCTATCGCACCATCAAGCTGCGGTCCGACCAGTTGGCCCTCGCCGCCGAGTTGGTGACAGATGGAACAGTGCTGTTTGTAGAGCTGCTGACCCAGTTGCCTGTCCGCAGCCTGCCAATCGAGTCGCCCGGATCGCTCGCTGGCAAGATTTTTCTCCTCTTGAAGCATCCCGGCAGCGTCGAGCTGCTGTTGCAGGTACTGGCGGACCTCAGCGTCGAGTGAGGTTGGCAGCAGGACTTCGGCACCACGCAACGCCTGAAGATTGAGCCTTCCCTCGGCGAGTAGCGCCGCTAGCAGACGACAGCCATCAGCCGAGCCGAGCAGGGACTTCGCCAAGGATCGTTGCTGCAGAGCCGTCGCCGTAGCGCACAGCTCCTGAGCAACCTGCAAAACCTGGGTTTCTGGCCGCTGGTCATCTCCCACCAACAACCCGGTGGTCACCAGTTCTGGCCGATCGAGTGCCAGTGCCTGACTTGCCAAGGTACGTGCCGGCTCCATGGCGGCTCCCTCCAGTGCCGCAACGATCAATCGCGCCCGCCGCCGCTGGCTCAGACCGAGTGCATCCATCTTCCCGGCAAGCTCAAGTAGGCTTTCGCCCTGCTCGAGAGATCTCCAGAAGCCACGGCGCAGCGTGGTGACAAGCGCCTCGATGAGTTTATCTTCGCCGGAATGGTTGAGTGCACCGAGAGAAAACCGCCCCAAGGCTAACCAAGCGTAGGCACCGGCTGAATCTCCGTCGACGACTTCCACCCGCACCCATTCGTTTTCGTGCTGCTCTAGTTGCCAGACGATTTCAGCGGCGACATCATTGCGGGGTGGGTAAGCGGTCGCGATCGTCTCTCCGGTGATGGCGTGAACCAACCTTGCGAAGTTTTTCCGGCGGTCGTCGTCGGCAGGTCGACCGTTGTGGCCGGCAAGCCAGAATCTCAGTTCGGCAGGACACCGAATCGACTCCGAACGGAGGACCCCTGTGTACCGCTCGCCTCGTGTCAAGCTCGACAGGACACGTGCCGGCTGACCATCTTGGCAGTGGCGCTGTTGCACCGCCCAAGATTCGCCACCATTGTCCAGCCAATCGACGGCGGCCGTATTCGAGCCGAGGCGATCCGACAGATTGCTAAGCAGTTGGCTTTGCAACTGGGCGCCGAAGCGCGCCAACTTGGGTGGTAGCTTTCGGTTTCTGGAAAGATAGCTCGTGCAAAGCTGATCGAATCGTTGAGATCGGGTAACGATATCGTCGGAAGTCAGTCGCGAAATGGTTCTCAGCAAGTGATCGAGCATCTCGCCGGTAGCAACCTTGGAGGCGGCTTCGAGGGCGGCCTCCACCAACGCGGTTTCCGCATCCGCGTTGTCTGCGACGAAACCAAGCAGGGCGTTGGCCGCCGCCGCAGAGTCGAGCGCCGGCAAGATTCCCGCGAGCGTCCCCGCCAGCGGATCGTTGATGGCAATGGCCGTGTGACCGACCGGTTCCTTCGACTGAGGCCCCCAACCGCCAGCTAGCTCCGCTAGAGCCCGGTCGTCTCGCAGCAGTTTTCTTACCGCAATCCGCGCGGCGTGAGCGAGCGCGGGATCGTCTGCCTGAGCCTGCGTTGAAATCGAAAGTAGCGGGCGAACGTCGCTGGCACCTCCGGCACGAGCCAGCAGCCCAAGAGCCGCTTCTCAGTGCGGCCCGCCAGTCACTGACGGATCCCCATCCGCAAGTGGTCAAGTCGGCTATTGGGCTGCTGGCTCGTGCCGGAGGTGCCAGCGACGTTCGCCCGCTACTTTCGATT
>JANQJJ010000311.1 GCA_028281725.1 Pirellulaceae bacterium
GGCTCGGCTCGGACGTCCTGCTACTCGGCTGGGGACTCAACGACGATGGGGCGCACAGTCCTAACGAGAAATTCAATATCGAAGATTATTACCGCGGCATCCGAGCCAGTAGCCACCTGTGGCACCACTTGGCCAGCGTGCAGCGCTGAAGCAGCGGGTTTCAAAATAGATTTCGCCCCACCGGCGCGCCGACCCGCCGGGCGTGAGCCCGCCCGCCACCTCCGCTCCCACTGTCCAGGGATTTCCCCTAAAATCCCCGCTTAGCACGCGGTTGCCGCTGGAATTCGATCCCCCCACCTGTCCGCCTCCGTGCGTTGGAGCACGGGGAGAAACTCTAATCCGAACATGCTCGACCGAAAACTGATTGTTGAAAACGCTGAACTCATCAAGAAAAACTGCGATTCCCGCGGCACGCACGTTGATATCGATCTGCTGGTCAAGCTGGAAGCGCAGCGCCGCGACAAGCTGAATGAGGCGCAAGAGCTCAATCGCCAAGCAAACGAGACCAGCAAACTGATCGGCAAGGCCCAGTCGGCCGAGGAACGTGAGGCTCTCAAGGAACAAGGACGCAGTTTACGAGAACAAAAAGACGCGGTGCAGGCCGAACACGACCAGCTCGACTCGCAGGTTCACGATCTCCAGGTTCAGATTCCTAATTTGACTCACCCGGATGCCCCCATCGGAAGTGATGACACGGCGAATTCCGAGCTGACCCTCGGCAAAACGCCCATTCCCAAATTCGATTTCCAACCTAAGGACCATCTGCAGCTGGGCGCTGCCCACGATATGATCGACTTCGAATCGGGGGCCCGCGTGGCAGGCGCCGGATTTTACTTCCTGCGCAATGACGCAGTACTGCTCGATCTGGCACTACAGCAATTTGCGGTAGGGCAGTTGGTCGCCCGCGGCTTTACGCCCATTAGCACGCCGGACGTCGCGCAAACTCAGATTCTGCGAGGCATCGGCTTTATGCCGCGTGGCCCGGAAACTCAAATCTATTCGCTTGAGAATACCGACCTCAACTTGGTCGCCACCGCGGAAATCACCTTGGGGGGCATGCTGGCCGATCAAGTCGTCGACGGCGAGGAACTGCCCATCAAGTTGGCCGGTATCAGCCACTGTTTCCGCACCGAAGCCGGCGCTGCCGGACGAGCCTCCAAGGGGCTTTATCGGGTCCATCAGTTCACGAAGGTCGAGATGTTCGCTTTCTGCCATCCTTCACAGAGCGACGCACTTCACGAGGAACTACGACAAACCGAATGCGATTTGTTCGATGCCCTGGAAGTCCCCTATCGAGTCGTCGATACCGCCACCGGTGACCTGGGTGGACCGGCTTACCGCAAGTACGACCTCGAAGCCTGGATGCCCGGCCGAGGTGATGCAGGGGAGTGGGGCGAAGTGACCAGCACGTCCAACTGCACCGACTACCAGGCCCGGCGGCTGAACATTCGCTTTAAAACCAAGGGACACAAGGGCACGCAGCTCGTCCATACCCTCAATGGAACGGCATTCGCGATCAGCCGGGCCCTAATCGCCGTCATGGAAAACCACCAGCAAGCCGATGGATCGATCCGCGTTCCCAAGGTGCTGCAGCCGTGGGTCGGCAAGGAAGTGATTGGCGCACCCCACGCCTAGCGTACGATTCTCGCATCAGGCCTGCGCGGGGCGAACGAGAACCGGGCTGATCCGCAAAAACCACCTGCCTACCCGAACCTCGGAAAGGGTAAACTGAGGCTAACCGCCAAGATTTCATCCGCAGAGATCCCCATGCAACCAACATTTCCACGTACTGCCGCCTTCGTCCTGATGCTCTCCGCCCCACCCGCGCTGGCCGACTGGCCCGAGTTTCGCGGACCGTCCGCCCAAGGCATCATCGCTGCGAAGAATATCCCCACGGTCTGGTCGCCGACGAAAAATGTCCGCTGGCGAACTCCGCTGCCCGGCGAAGGTTGGTCGAGCCCCATTGTGGTCGGCAATTCGCTCTATGTGACCACAGCCATTCCAGGCGACGAATCGGCCGAGCCACCCAACTATGAACTGGCGCTGCTCATCTTGGATGTCCGATCGGGCCGGCTCATCCGCCGCGTCGCGCTCTTCACCCAAGAGGGCGCGTCCGCGCCGAGCATTCACAAAAAAAATTCGCATGCCAGCCCAACTCCACTCTTTGATGGCCGGAACATCTATGTCCACTTTGGACATCAGGGGACGGCTTGCACCACTCCGGATGGCCAAGTCCTCTGGCGAAACGACTCGCTAGGGTATCCCCCCGTGCATGGCAATGGCGGCTCCCCGGTCGTAGTCGACGATCTGCTCATCTTCTCTCGCGATGGCGGGAACATGAGTGAAGTGACCGCCCTGGACAAAATGACCGGCCGACTCGTTTGGCAAGTACAACGCGACGTGGAGGTTCAGAAACAATTCTCATTCTGCACGCCACTGGTGATCGAATCTGCGGGACGGAAGCAGCTGATTATTCCAGGCTCCAACGTAGTCCAGAGTCTCGATCCGGCGACCGGCAAGGAGTACTGGCGCCTGTACTACGAAGGCTATTCCGTGGTACCGCGGCCCATCTACGAATCGGGACTGGTCTTTGTATGCACCGGTTACAACCGCCCCAGCCTGCTAGCCATTGATCCGACCGGCAGTGGCGACGTGACTGCCACGCATCTGAAGTGGCGCAGCAGCTCAAACATCCCCAACACCCCATCGCTGGTTGCCTATCAAGGACTCGTCGCGATGGTTAGCGATAAGGGGATTGCCATTTGCTTCGATGCCGTGACGGGCAAGGAAATTTGGAAGGAACGCATCGGAGGCAATTTTTCTGCCTCTCCGCTCCTCGTGGGCAGCCACATGTACCTGCTCAGTGAGGAAGGGAATTGCACGATTCTCGACATCGCGGGCCAGCCCCGCGAGATCGCCAAAAATGGGCTAGGAGAGCGGTGTCTCGCCTCGCCAGCGATCGTCGACAATGACATACTGATTCGAACGGCAAAGGCACTGGTTCGCATCTCCGACAAATCCAATCCGCGTTAACCTCCCTGCCGTGGAGTGGCGTTTCCGATTCTTCGGCTAGCGTGAGCCGCAGGGACCCAGTGCGTGTCCAATCAACAAAATCGTTGCTCAAATAGAGCGCGGGCGACGCACCACTTAACCGGTTACGCGCTCTCAGCAAGGCGGCGATCGAGTCGAACAACCAAGAGACCATGGCCAAAGGCACCCACTGTTTCGAAATCCTGCTCGAGGACCAACTCCCCGGTGAACTGCCGGCCGTCGTATTTGCGTTCGGCGACGATGGATTTCTGCGCCGCCAGACGACCTCAACGATCCTGGCGCTGTCGGAAATTGATCAAGAAGATGTGCGAGTTTTCGATGGCGAAGAATGTTCATGGATCGATGTCCATGACGAGCTGGCCACGCCGTCGCTGTTTGACAGTTCGGCCCGGCGCGTTGCCGTGGTCACCGGCGCAGACCGCCTGGTCAAAGATGCCAGACCTCAACTGGAACGGTGGTGCGCGGCGCCGGCCGCGTCGTCGTTGCTGGTGATGCAGGTCAACACCTTTCCAGCCAATACCAAGTTGTTCAAGGTGGCGGCCAAGAACGGTTGGTGTATCGAATGTGCACTGCCTACGGGCGGTGGACGGAGCAAAACGCCCAACTTGGGCGAACTCAAAAAGTGGCTTCAGGTCTGGGGCGGCTCCCGGCAAGGTCTCAAGCTGACCGCCAATCAAGCGACTCAAATCCTCGAGGCGGTTGGTACCGACTGCGGGCTGCTGCATCAGGAACTTGCCAAGCTCGCGCTCTACGCAGACGAAGGGGGCAAACTGACTGATGACGAGATCCGTACCCACGTCGGTAGCTGGCGAACGAGGACGATGTGGGAAATCGCCGACTCGGTAGCGGATGGACGCATTGCTGATGCACTGGAGCAACTCCAGCGGGTCTTCGCGGCCGGTGAGCATCCGGCGGCCGTGGTTCCGCAGATCGCCTGGAGTCTGCGTCGATTTGGCACTGCGGCTCACTTGATCTTGCAAGGTCAAAGAACGGGCAAGGCCATCTCCGCCCAAGCAGCAATCGGGCAATGTGGATTCTGGGGTCGGGACGCACAGCTGGCCGAGAAACGTCTCAGAAGAATGGGGCTTCGTCGGGCAAGTCAGATCGTGGGCTGGTTGTTAGAGCTGGATCTCAAGATCAAAGGCTCGCATTCCACGCCGTCCCGCGCCATCTTTGCCCTGGAAGAACTCTGTTTGCGATTCGAGTAGCCGGGGCAAACGACTACCGATCTGTCGAAAGAATGGGTCGGAAACCTTGAATGCGGCCGCGCGGTGCTAGGCCCTTCACGTCGATAGGCAAATCGAGTCGATGCTCGCCAATGTTGCCGGCCTTGTCGACCACTTCTAGCCGCAGATAGATCCTGTCCGGTAGATTGGGATCGGCCTTCCAAAGATAGATTCCGCTGCGCTTCTGTCCGGTAACAATGGTCGTCCAAGGCCCGTCGATCGACTCGCTAAATGACAGGGTGACCGGCCGCTCCACAAGATGTCCATCTTGGCCCGCGTAGTCGATGACTAGCATGCCATCCTCGGGCCCTTCTCCATAGACAGCTCGCGTGATCTTGGCCGTGGGCGTTACCGTGTCGACATTGATCCATACATCGGCACTATCACCGGCCTTAGGTCGATTGCTCACCAGTCCGTTGGAACCGACAATCACCATTCTGAAACCGAACAAGCCGTCGTTGCCAACCTGAACATCAAACGGACTTTGGCGATCAGGATCGGTGCCCCACTGCTGCCAGTTACGACCACCGTCTTCGGTTCCCCAGAGTTCTACCTTGGCAAGTGACGTACCACCGAGCGCTTCGACGGAGTAATCCAGACTAAACGCCTGTGACTTGCAGTGAAAAGCGCGCCCCAACGTGGATAGCTCACCGGCTGGTTCCGCGCCATGCCCAACGGGCAAGCCTCCTAAGGAATGCGTGCGTTGTGGCTCTGTGGCCTTGGCTCCCAATGGATTGGGCGGCGGTAGTTCCTCCAGGTCCACCCGCGGCGAGGCGCCGGACGACTCCAGTTTCAGTCCGTCGGCAGATACCAGCTGCGCGGCGCTCGGAGCACCCGCCGGCCGCTGCGCACTCGCTTCCGGATTCCACGCGATGGCTCCGGGAATGGCTGTTAAGGATGAGCCGGGGCCAAAGGTTCGACTCGGCTGGCCCGAAACACCGTGCGTGCTGGCCAAAGTCATCTCTTGTTCCCCGGTTGCTGTCCGGGGCATCGTCAACCGGAAAGTTGCCTCGCCCGAATTCTCGGCGCGATCCATAATCGAGAACACGATCGCAATTTCTCGGCACGGGGCGACATCGACAATCGCTTGCCCTTCGTACACATCGCCGTCTTGGGTCAGAGAATCCAGCCTGGCGGTGAGCCACTCCGATTCCTGGTCCGATCGCAGGCGAAGTGTGGCCGATTCCGGATTCAAGTTCTTGTCCGCAACGCGAACATCGACGACCAATTTTCCATCTGCATTGATGTCAGCGCGAACGGCCGCCATGGGTTTCGTCGTATCAATCTGTACCCGCAGCGGCGGACTTTGGCTTGGAAAGGCCGTTCCGCCAGAGTCGACCGTCTGGACCGAAAACAAATAAAGCCCTTCGGCGGCGGCGCGAAAATCAAAGTGCTTGGCCTGGGGCTCCGCGTTTCCGTGCATCTGCCACGTGGCACCGGCGTCGGTCGAAACCCACAATTGAACTTTGTAGGGCTCCCTGCCGGAAAGCTCGACATGAAACGGAATTTTGAACTGCGCGTAGGGTAGATACATCAGCGCAGAAGGCTGCTCGGTCGGCGCGCTCGGCTGAGGGCCCCGTGTCCGATCCGCTTCCTGTGCCCAAACAGCCGACTGTGGGCCCAAATTGACGCAATAAAGCGAACAGCCTAGGACGACCGCATACTTTGCCAGTACTGAAAGCCAGTCTCGTGTCATCTGAGGTCTTCTTCCCCGGGCAATCTGAGCGAGAAGCATTTATGCCACCCATTCCCGACGGGAATAGGCATAGTCCTGCCTGTTAAGGCGGTCGCGAAGAAAGGTAGGCATAACTAAAATATGCCGATTCCCGCGAGAATCGCGTCTGCGGAGCGAACCTTTTGCCAACCCAGAGATCGCCATGTCCCATTCGAGTAGAAACACGACCTGCGTCTACGACTATGACGTCATTGTCGTCGGAGCGGGACACGCAGGCACCGAGGCCGCAGCCGCAGCCGCTCGTCTGGGCGCCAGGGTCGCTCTGCTGACCGGCAATCTCGACACAGTCGGTCAGATGAGCTGCAATCCCGCCATTGGTGGCGTTGCCAAGGGTCAGATCGTGCGCGAGATCGATGCGCTCGGCGGCATCATGGGGCAGGCCATCGACGCGACAGGCATCCAGTTCCGCCTGCTGAACCGCCGCAAGGGTCCCGCGATGCATAGCCCACGAGCCCAGGCGGACAAACGGGGTTATCAACAAGAAGTCAAAGAGATTATCGAGAACTACCCGAACATCAGCTTGGCTCAAGAGTTGGTGGACGACTTGATCGTGGAAACCGATGGAACGCAGCATCGGGTTCGCGGAGTTCAGGTGCGTGGGGGAGCTTGCTATCGCTCAGCCGCAGTCGTCCTGACGACAGGCACGTTCCTGCAGGCCATTATGCATACCGGTGAATCCCAGACAGCTGGCGGCAGGGCAGGGGAGGGTACGTCGGCTGGATTGAGCGGCTGCCTCGGCCGCCTGGGCTTCCAGCTGGCTCGCTTCAAGACGGGCACTCCGCCTAGGTTGAATGCCAAAACGATCAACTTCGAGGCCACGGAGATCCAGCCCGGTGATGACGACCCGCAACCGTTTTCGTTTCTGACGACGTCGTTGCCGCAGCCACAGGTTCCCTGCTACATCACCTTCACGACGCCGGAAGCGCACGACCTGATTCGAGCAAATCTACAGCGGGCGCCGATGTATAGCGGGCAGATCAACTCCACCGGGCCGCGGTATTGTCCGTCAATTGAAGACAAAGTGGTCAGGTTTGCGGACAAGGACCGCCACCAATTGTTCTTGGAACCGGAAGGGAGAAAAACGGCTGAGGTTTACGTCAACGGTATTTCGACCAGCCTTCCACGAGACGTACAAGATGCCATGCTGAAGCTGATTCCCGGCTTAGAGAATGCTCAGATCATGCGGTACGGTTACGCCGTCGAATACGACTACTGTCCACCAGATCAATTGATGCCCAGCCTGGAAACGAAGACTGTCGACGGCCTGTTTCTAGCCGGACAAATCAACGGCACGACCGGATACGAAGAAGCTGGCTGTCAGGGTTTGCTGGCTGGAGCGAATGCGGCTCTGAAAATCAAGAAGAAAGAGCCCCTGGTGTTGTCGCGCGACGTCGCGTACATGGGAGTCCTGATCGATGATCTGGTTACCCGTGGTGTCGACGAACCCTACCGCATGTTTACCAGTCGCGCCGAATATCGTCTGCTGCTGCGCCAAGACAATGCCGATCGGCGCCTGACGGCACTCGGGCACGAGCTAGGACTGGTCGATGAAACTCGGTTTGGCCACCTTCAGGACAAAGAACGTGCCATCGCCGAAGCCCTCAAGCTACTGGAAGGAAGCCGGATTGATGACGTGCCGGCAACCAAGTATCTGCGGCGCTCTGAGGTCACTTGGCAGGAAATGGTGAGCCACTTGCCCGGCCTCGCGAAGCTTCCGCGAGTGGTCGCCGACCAAGTCGTATGGGACGTGCGCTACGAAGGTTACGTAGCCCGTCAACAGCAGCAGATCGATCGCCAACAGCGGATGTCGCGCAAGCGAATCCCCAGTAGCTTCGATTACGAAGGCATTCGTGGTCTGCGAATCGAAGCCCGTCAGAAGCTGACGCGCGTCCGGCCGGTCAATCTAGATCAGGCAAGCCGCATCAGTGGCATCACACCAGCTGACTTGGCCTTGATTCTCGCCCATCTAGAGGGTGTTCAGGGCAGTCCGTCCATCGCCCCGTAGCGTCGGTAGTCCGGGGAAACATACAGCTCTGGGTAACGCAAGAAACTTCAAGTGTCTGTGAAGTTTAGCTATATTTTGAGACCCGCGTGATTTGGGGCATTTTTTTCTAAGGGCATTAACCAAGAAATGCCGTAACCCCTTTTGTGGTCAATACTTACAGCCTATTTTTCAATATTGACCCAACCAGCCCATTCGCTATAATCCGGCAGTTCTGTCAAACTTGGCAAGCTTGGCGGAAACGGGAATTGCTAAAGGATAAAGAACGGACAGAGATTGGAGGCATTCCAATTCTCGTTCATCCACAACAAGAAGCTAGTTAATCTGTAACCAGATTGAAAAGCATCGGCCTACGGATGGGAAAAGCTACCCTCTGATACCCGTATGCGACTAGCGTGACCATCGATCAGGAAGGATGGTGGATAGCATGTCGACTACTAAGACCGTATTTACAACCGGCGAAGCGGCGAAGATCTGCAAAGTTAGCCAGCAAACGATCATTCGCTGTTTTGACAATGGCTCCTTGAAGGGATTTCGGGTTCCGGGAAGTCGTTTTCGACGGATCCCCCGGGACCAGTTGTTCGCGTTCATGAAGGACAATGGCATCCCGACGGACGCCCTGGAAAACGGCAAAAAGAAGCTGCTGATTGTTGATGACGAGCAAGATCTCGTCGATCTGATGGCAGACGCTTTTGAACGAGACGGCCGATTCGAAATCCGAACTGCGAACAACGGATTTGATGCCGGAATGCAGGTCAAGGAGTTTCGGCCCGATATCGTGGTGCTGGACGTGATGCTGCCGGACATCAACGGCAAAGAGGTTTGCCAGCGCGTGCGGAGTGACAATACGCTCGACGCGGTCAAGATCATTTGCATCTCCGGCATGATTGAACAGGACAAAGTGGGCGACTTGCGAGCTGCCGGCGCCGATGACTTCGTTCAAAAACCGTTCACGGTAGATCGGCTGATTGAACGGGTATGTGACCTTCTGGAGATCGACAAACCGGTGGCACACTAGTGTGGCTTGTGCTGTGAACAATGGATCGGTTGGACTGCTCTCAGGTTTTTCCGGTACCACGTGCGTTAAGCTTACTTCACTCGTCGTCAGAGCTGGTTCGGTGGACAGTCATCGCCAACCAGCTGCTTGGTTATCGGATTCGCTCCAGGCGCTAGCCCATGCAGACGATGCATTCGCGGCTTGGTGCCAATCGGTCTGCCCCTTGGAAGGAAATTCCGAGTTCTCCGGCAGGAGTCTCCCCCAAGGCGGCGAGCGCGAAAACAGCCGATGCGATTGGGAGCGTTTGTCGCAACGGTTCATCGAGTTGCTTATCCATCATTCGAACTGGCTGGTCGGTGCTGGTGACGATCATGCAGCTCATCTTCTTGCCCAAACGGCCGCTTTGGTGCTGCGGCTGCGCACGCTCGAGAACCGTTTCTCGACGGAACTAGAGGCAAAAAAGAACGAGGCCATTTATCACTTTGCCTACGGCCTCAGTCATGAACTGAACAATCCGCTAGCGAACATCGCGACTCGGGCGGGGGTATTGTCCAGGGATGAAGACGCCCCGGGTCGAAGGGATCTGCTGGACACCATCGTGGACAGTGCCATGCGGGGCTGCGAGATGCTCGGTGATCTCATGCTCATTGCTCGACCACCGCAAATGGTCAAGGAAAAGATAGCTGCCCCGGGATTGGTACAAGCAATCGTCGAAAAAACGGCGGGCTGGCTCAAATCGCGATCGGCCCGCATGGAACATCGTGTCCGGTACGATGGCTGGCTCATGGTAGATCCCGTTGCCATGACAGAAGCGATCTGGTGTCTCATCCGAAACGCCATCGAGTCGATGCCCGACGGAGGTCTGGTCACGTTCGAGATCGGTCCTCATTTTGGGCCGGGGGGAAATCGGGTGCGAATTCAAATTGCCGACCAAGGTGCCGGATTGAGCAAAGAAGCCCTGCGGCACTGCTGCGATCCGTACTACAGCGGTCGTGAGGCGGGGCGGGGCTTAGGGCTCGGCCTGTCCAAGGCCGCCCGGATTATTGAGCTGCACGATGGGGAATTGACCATTTCGAATCGCCCAGGCGGAGGCTGTTCCGCTATAGTAGACCTGCCTGGTTAGAGCGCGCCACCGGTTAAGCTGGGTCGCCCTCTCTCTTTTTGAGCAACGATTTCGTTGATTGGCACGCACTCGGTCCGTGCGGCTCGCACCAGGTTCGTTCCCCGCGTCGTGTTCGCCGGCCTGCAGAGAGTCGCCGGCCTTCGAAGGAATCTGTTGTGGAAGGCTCCTCTCCGATTGGTTGGCTTTGCATCACGCCGCCCCTGCTGGCGATCGCCAAGGAATCTGTTGTGGAGGGCCCCTCTCCGGTTGGTTGGCTTTGCATCGCGCCACCCCTGCTGACGATCGCCATGGCCATCATCACGCGCCGGGTGGTTGGCTCATTGCTTCTGGGAATAGTCGCGGCCGCTGCCATCCTATTGCCGTCTCCGGCTGCCCAGCAGCAGGCACTAGGCGATTCGTTTACTTGGCCGGGTTACTGCCTTCAGATGGCCGAACTGTGGGTCAGCTCGCTGGCCGAATCGCACTTGTGGGCTTCTCTGATTGAGGAGGACCACCTGCGGGTATTCGCCTTTACTTCCCTCCTGGGAATGCAAGTAGCACTGATCCATCGTAGCGGGGGCATGTTGGGCATCGTGCGTTGGGCAGCTCCGCTGGCCAAATCGCGGCGCGGCGGACAGGTTCTCACCTGGCTATTGGGGCTAGTGATCTTCATCGATGACTATGCCAATACATTGCTCCTGGGTTCGACCATGCGCCCACTGACAGACCGGCTCAAAATCAGTCGCGAAAAACTGGCGTTCCTGGTCGACAGTACCGCCGCGCCTGTTTCCGGTTTGGCGTTGGTCAGTACTTGGGTGGCAACCGAAATCAGCACAATGCAAACTGGATTCAACGATGCGGGAATTGACATCGGCTCAGGCGCCTTCGGCATTTTCATCCAGACGATTCCCAGTCGCTTTTACATCTTGTATGCATTGGCCTTTGTGCTGATTTGCTCCCTCCTTTGCCGTGACTTCGGCCCCATGCTGGCTGCCGAACGCCGCGCCGAGCGCGCGCCGGACCCAGTCGACCCCGGTGGTGAAGAAACTGACTCCCAGTCGGTGCCTCCACGAGCCATCAACGCGCTCCTGCCGATATGCGTGACCGTAGCCGTCGTGGTGTGGCTGCTCATTACGACCGGGCGAGCCTCGATTAGCGAGCCCCTGCCCGACGCATCGTGGCAAGCTTGGGGGCAGATCGTCGGCAAGGGCAACAGTTACCTAGCACTGGTATATGGTGCGATGGCGGGACTGGCTGTTGTGCTCGCGTTGATCTGGAGGCAGAAAAGGCTCTCCGCAGCGGAAATTCGCTCTTCGCTGCTGGAAGGTTTTACCCATGTGCTACCCGCATTAGTCATTCTGTGGCTGGCCTGGACGCTGAGTAATCTGACCGGCGAAGACTACATGCGCACCGGTCAGTTCATCGCAGCGCGCGTCAGCGAACTGGCCATAGCCCCCGGCCTGATGCCGTCGATCGTGTTTCTCCTGGCGTCTGTCATTGCGTTTTCGACCGGTACTAGTTGGGGAACGATGGCCATCCTGATGCCGATCGTCATACCACTGGTCCATGGCTTGCTGACACAGCAGTTGGGAACACCTCCAGCACCGAATCATTTTGTCCTCACCGCCTCCATCGGGAGTGTGCTTGCCGGCGCGATCTTCGGTGACCATTGTTCCCCAATCTCGGATACGACCATTCTTTCATCGCGCAGTAGCGATTGCGATCACATCGCCCATGTCCGCACGCAAATGCCCTATGCCCTTACGGTGGGAGCGGTGTCCATTCTGCTGGGCACACTTCCAGCCGGCTTTGGCGTCAGCTGCTGGATTCTCCTCCCGCTCGGTTTGATCACCATGGTCTGCATTTTGCTAGCCTTCGGTCGCCGCGCGACGACCTCGTAGCGGCTGCATCTTCTGGTGTACCAAGCGCAGGCCTGATCGTCGTGGGTCGTGTCGTCTGGTTTTCATCGCCTGAAAATCGCCCTTTTCGTACTACGCAAAAACGACTAGTGTCGCTTCTTGAATGTTTCTCGCGATTTTTCCAGGAGTCCGCCCATGATCGGTGCCTTAGACGTCAGCACGAGTGCCCTAGTCGCGCAGCGAATACGGCTGAATACGATTTCCGGCAATATTGCCAACATGTCGACACTCCAAGATGAAAACGGTAATGCCCAGCCCTACCAGCCACGCTTCCCCATCTTTCAGACCGATGAGGAACTGGTCGCTGACGGTGGTGTGGCCGCCGTGAAAGTCGCCTCGGTCGAAGTGGATGACAAAGAACCACTCTATCGCTACCAGCCCGACCATCCCCTGGCGATCAAAGAAGGTAAGTGGAAAGACTACGTGGCCTATCCCAACATCAACTTGAACGAACAATTCGTCGATGCGCTGGAGGCAACGCGATCGTACGAAGCCAACATTGGAGTGATGGAAATCAGTAAGAATCTCGGTCGGCAATCCCTTTCCATTTTGGCCTAGCCCGCGGGTTGGCACGGTGATTTAAGTAGTACCGTCTCCACACGATTCCCTACCGAGATTCCAGGAGCTGCATGCGTTGAATTCTATCGGCAGCAATTTGTCCCAGCGGCTGCAGCTACCGGCCTCGTCCCGCATGATGCAGGCGGAAAAACCGGATGCGGGCCACCCCAGTTCGTTTCCCGACTTGCTCACCTCGGGCGTCATGCAGGTCAACTCCATTCAGCAAAACGCGGACGCGCAGGTTCATGAGTTGTTAACCGGCGGGGACGTTTCTCGAGTCGAGGTATTCACGGCTGTCCAGAAGGCCGACATGGCATTCCGGATGCTCGTGCAGGTTCGCAACAAACTGATGACTGCTTATGAGGAGATCAATGCGATCCGGATCTAGTGCTTTGTCAACACTAAAGATTTGGGTCGGGCAAAGGGGTCAGGAGTCAATTGCCGCCAGCGGCCCTTCGGGTGCTGTGCACAATTGACTCCTGACCCCTTTGCCCGACCCAAAGATTAAGCTCTGACAGACCACTAGTATCAACTAAAAAAGTCAATCTACGCAATAAGTAAAATCGCTCTAGAGCCCCCATGAACGCACTATCAAACCTTGGAAAACAGATCAGTGACCTGCTGGTCTCGCTCACTCCGCAGGCTCGGATTATGGCGGGACTGATGGTCGGCGTCATTGTCGTTAGCCTGGGCTGGATTGTCAGTTCGCAACAATCCAGCAGCTACGAATATCTTCTCGGTGGAATTCATTTTTCGGACACTCAACTCGACCGAGTCGAAACCGCCTTCGGCGATGCGCAACTGAGAAACTACGTGCGCGAGGGTAAACGCATCCGAATTCCGGTCGGAGAAAAGGATGAATACCTCAAGGCGCTATCGGCCGGTGACGCCCTGCCCAAAGAATGGGGCAGCGAAATGGAGCAGGCACTCACGAAGGGCAATGTGTTTGAATCCAGTGAGAAATTTGCGGTCAGGGCAGAAACTGCCCGGGAAAGAGAGTTGGCCTACCTGCTCAGGATGATGCCCGGCATTGAGTTCGCCGCAGTCGAATACGACGAACAACGCCGCGGATTTGGGCGTCAGGCCGAGCGAGTCTGCAGCATCAATCTCCGAGGCGTTCGCAATGCTCGAATTGATGAAGCAGTCATGAAGCGGATCGCGAGAAACGCATCGAAGTACTTCGCCAACCTGCCGCTGGAAAACATCGCTGTTTTCGATTTGGGAAGTTCCAACATTTACCAAGCCAGCGGGGACCCGGACTCGGCCGAGGAACAACCTTACCTGGTTGCCCAGACCCAATGGGTCCGAGCGTATGAGGATAAGATCAGCGAAGCGCTGAGCATGTACGGCGACATCAGCCTGATGGTCAATGTCGAGTTGGATCCCACGTTGAGAGAAGAATCAGAAAGACTTCAGTACGATCCGACCGCCGTTGCGCTGCAGTCATCAACGAGTCGCAAAGACTCCGAAAACCAAAAGGGCCCAGCCGGAGGGCGTCCCGGCGCCAACCCCAATGCCGGATTTGCGTCGAACCAGGGAGCTCAGCTATCCGCAGGCGCCGGTGATCAAACCTCCGTCAACAAGGAAACCGAAGAGAGCGAACGCCGTGTGGCGGGCCACGAGGCGACGCTCAAGAAAACCGCCGGCCTGGTGCCCACGAAGGTTTCTGTCAGCGTCGGTATTCCCGATTCGTATTTCCGGGAAGTCTTTGCCCACAATTACCTGCAAGCCAACCCAGGTACCGCGCCGGCGGACGTTCCAGCGCCCACGCCGGCCGAAATCGATACTCTGGTCAAAGACGTTACCGCATCCATTAAGAACTCGTTGGGTGGCATTATCTTGGGAGTCCGTGAAGGGGATGACCGGCAACCCTATATCGACGTCCACACGTACGCCGACCTGCCGCCTCCGGCCCTGCCGAAGCCAAGCATGGCGGAAAACGCACTGGGCTGGTTGAGCGCTTCCTGGAGCACCCTGGCACTGATGGGTTTGGTCCTGGTTAGCCTTGGCATGATGTTCAGCTGGGTCCGCTCTCAAGGCGAGCCCGCAAACCAACGGAGCTTTGAGGAGGGTTTCGGCCTGGAGGTGCCCAGCGAGCCAATAGACGAACTCGAACTCGACGAAGACGGCGAGCCCATAACAGACGGCAAACGGGAAATCCCCGCCTTGGACATGACCGGCGGAGAAATAAAAGAAGACCTGTCTACGTTGATCAAACAAAACCCGGACGCAGCGGTCAACCTGCTCAAAACCTGGATCGGAGATGCCGCCTAACGCTTTCCAGTTTTATGCGCCTGACTTTTAAACTTTTGGTCTCGCTATTTCAACTTGCCTCGCCGCGCAGGCGTGGAGGCAATTTGGACAGAAGGTAACGGAGAGCTGCAAAGTGGGCTGCTGGGCGTCAGTTTCGGCCTGGAGTGTTTCTTGACCATGACATAACCATCGCCCTATCTAGCGGCTGGACTGGAGTTCTTCGTACCCGTAACGAGCCGCGTAGTCTGGCCATCGCTTCAGTATTTCGCGTTCGAGCTGCTCGTCAATCCGATGCTCATTGGGACGATATCGATCGTGATTCGACAGGCGTTTTTCGAGCTGAGGTGCTATCTGCCCAAAATCACCCAACTCCAGTTCCTCGTACAGGCGGCTCATCGAAGTCATCGGATTGGCTACCAAGTCCTCGTAACGGAGATCCACCACGTTTCGAGAGCCGACGTCTTCTCGCGCGGCATCAAAGTCGCGATACATGCGCGTCAAGCACTCGGTCACATAGTCCTTCATCTCTTCGTCGCTGGGAGACTCATGGAGCGCCTGTACTTGCTCAAGTGATTTCCACAGCCGCAATGTCGATGAAAACAGCTTTCTCGGATCTCGCGTTAAATGAATGAACTTGGCGTCGGGATACAATCGCGACAACTCGGTGATTCGGCCGGTGTGAGGAGGGCTCTTAATCACCAGCCGCTTACCGCCATAGTGGTAGGTCAGCGCTCGGATGAACCAAGTGAATTTACTCCGCCAAGACGCCAGTTCGGCCTCTGACAGGCCATTCATGCTCAGATACTCGAGAGCCTGAGCCTGAGTTTTCGGAAAAGCGATGCGCAAGTAGGGCGATGGTACGCCTAGGTTCATCAATGCGAACTCATCCTCCTGCGGCAATCTCCACCCAGCCTCCATATCATCCATGGGACGTTTCTTAGGCAACAAGAACCCCCCAAAGCGAACCATTAACGCTTCACTGAGGAGAAAATGCGAGGGCGCGAAACACTGGTAGGTGCTCGGCGATGCGAACTGAGGATCGGTAACCATCAATTCGTGCAGTAACGTCGTGCCGCTGCGCCAGTGGCCCAAGATAAACACCGGCGGCCGGGTGACCTCCGTACGTTGAATCTGGCGTTCAAAAAACAGGGCTTGCGCAATGGCTAGCAAATCGTTGAAGGGCGTGAAGACACTGACGCCCAAGGCGATATGTAATTTGCGCGGCGAGACCCGGAAACGATTCTTGATCAGCAATCGCCACCAACAACCGGCGCGCATGCCATGCCAGAACCTGGGACTCCAGGCAGGGTAGCTGTTAGGCGGCGCTGTCGCACTGTGTAGCCGCTCTTTTCCTGACATTTCTCGACTCGAACACTCTTAGCGGTCATCTGGCAAAGTGGATCTCATGCGGAGAGCGGCCGACCACCCGCCAGCTATCCATCGGCCAATCGACCTGGACAGCGTCATCCCAAATTCACTACTCTCGCAGAATCATCCATAGGTCACGGTGGCTTAGTCTGTTTCGCACTGGACTAGCCGATTACGAGCACTCAGTAGCACGTTCTGCTCACTCCATGAATCTCCTGAATACGCTCACGCGATATCGCGAACTCATCTTCCCGGTTTCCATCATAGCCTGCATCGGCGTGATTTTGGTACCATTGCCTACTGGTGTGATGGACGTTTTGCTGGCCGGCAATATCACTGTCTCTGTGATTGTCCTGCTGACCACCATCTACATCAAGACGCCATTGGAATTCAATATTTTCCCCTCGCTTCTGGTGGCCACGACACTAGGTCGTTTGGTATTGAACGTCGCGACGACGCGTCTGATCTTAACCCGCGCAGACACGGACGAACTGGGGGCAGCCGGCGGAGTCATCCAAGCTTTCGGAGAATTCGTCTCCGGCGACCGCCTGGAAGTCGGGATCGTCATCTTCGTCATCATTGTACTGATTCAGTTTCTGGTGATTACCAAGGGCGCCACGCGGGTCAGTGAAGTTGCCGCAAGATTTGCACTCGATGGAATGCCAGGCCGCCAGATGGCTATCGACGCGGACCTGAACTCAGGTGCGATCGACGAGGCTGAGGCGCAGAGGCGACGCGAAGCGATTACCAGCCAAGCCGATTTCTACGGGGCCATGGACGGTGCCAGTAAGTTCGTGCGAGGTGACGCCATCGCGGGAATTCTGATCACGCTCATTAACATCGCCGGCGGTCTCTACGTCGGCATGGTGTACGCCGGCTACAGCCTGCAAGAGTCACTCATGCTCTTCACCAAGTTGACCATCGGTGATGGACTGGTTAGCCAGGTGCCCGCATTCCTGATCTCGCTAGCGGCGGCATTGCTGGTAACTCGTAGCACACAACAAGTGAACCTGCCGACCGAGTTTCTTTCTCAACTGCTGTCGCGCCCGCAGGCTTTGGCCGTTGCCGGTGGATTCCTAGGACTGCTGATCTTCACGCAACTCCCAACGTTGCCTCTATTGACACTCGGCGGCAGCTGCGTCGGCCTATCTCTGATGGTTCGCAAGCAACAGGCCCGACAGAGCGAGCAAGAAGCGCAAGCCCGGCGCGAAGCGGAAGTGAACAAGAACCAACCCTCGGCAAAACGCCCTGAGGACTACCTGGACGTCGATCCCATGCGCATTGAAATTGGCGCTGGCCTGCTGCCTCTGGCCGATCCTCGACGCGGTGGCGATCTGATGGAGAAGATCACCGGAGTTCGCTCCATTTTGGCCAGTGAGATGGGAATCCTGCTGCCGAAAGTTCGTCTTAAAGATAAGCTCAATCTACCGGAAACGGTCTACGAGATTCAGATCTCTGGAAACGTAGTGACCCGAGGCGAGGTCTACCCGGATCGCTTGCTGGCCATCGATGTCGGCACTTGTACGGGGTCCATCCCCGGTTTCGAAACGCGTGAACCTGCGGCCGGACGCCCCGCTGTCTGGATCACGGCGGATCAAAAAATACAAGCAGAGCTATACGGCTACCAACTGGCTACGCCCAGCATGGTCGTGGCTACCGACCTTCAAGAAACCGCGCGCAAGCACGCTGACGAGTTGCTGACGCGTGAGTCGAGCAAGCAGCTGGTGGACCAACTCAGTTCCGCCAGCCCCACGGTTGTCGAAGAGCTGATTCCAGCCGTGATGAAACTATCGGAGGTTCAAACAGTTCTTCAGATGCTGCTTCGCGAGGACATTCCGATTCGGCAACTGGGGCTGATCTTCGAAACGCTCGGCGATTACGCACCTCGCATCAAGGACCCGACCTTCCTGACCGAGTATGTGAGAAACCGGCTCTCCCGCACGATCTGTCAGCGTTTCGCCGACGCGGAGGGCCAATTGCACGTCGTCACGATGGATCCCGCCATGGAAGATCGGATCGCAGCCGGTTTTGAAGTCACCGAGCGGGGTTTGCTCATCCGTATGTCGCCGCAGGCGATCGAGATCACCTGCCAGCAAATCGCCACCCAACTGAAGAGCCTTACGAATGCCGGGCACCGACCGATTCTCCTGGTTAGCCCACGCATTCGCCCCGCTCTGAGGCAGATCACGCAGACCTACCTACCCGATCTCAGGATTTTAAGTCACTCTGAAATTACGCTGCAAACGCAGACCGTTTCCGTCGGCTTGGTCTCCGACCCCGTAACCAAAGCGCAGTAACCGATCATGGAAGTCCGAACATTTCGTGCTGCTTCTCTTCAAGAAGCGCTGCAACAAGTCCGCGAGTCGCTCGGTCCCGATGCGTCCGTCCTCCACACACGCCAGGTTCGACGCGGTCCGCTGAGCCTATTCTCCAAGCCAATCGTCGAGGTGGAAGCCAGTCGAGATGTCCCGGTCGCAAGTCGTTTCGCCACGACCGGCTCGCAGCCCAAACGCGACTCGCAGCCCGGGCCCCGCACGCCACCACCGGGCGGGCCATCGGCGTCTCAGACCCAGGCACCGCCCCAGCCTCATACAGCATCACCGGCCGCGTTCGCCCGCGTCCAAGCCAGCCCATTACCAGGGCCCCCCGAATTCCCACCAAGTCCTCAGCAGGCAACGCCTCTGCCGACATACGCCGACCTGCACAGGCCAACCGAGATTCCATCTGCGGTAGCAGAACGCTTTGTGGCCGACTCGTATCGAACGACACCGGCAGAACGAAGTTCACCATCGGAGGCAACGCCCCCCTCGTCGATGACTCCGGCAATGTTCGAAGTCCTGTCTGAACTGCTCGATGGCGGCGTAGCTCCCCAGCTGGCAAGGCAGCTTCTGACGGAGGCCGCCACCATGAGTACGCAACCGCAACAGAATGATCCTTGGTTGGTTAAGGGGCAGATCTGCCAACAGCTTGCTGCGCAATTGAAGGTCTCCGGCACCGTAGACATCGCCGATGGCGAACAACAGATTGTTGCTTTGGTCGGACCTACGGGCGTTGGTAAAACGACCACCCTTGCCAAGATCGCCGCCGGATTTCGTTTTGACTTGGGATGCGACGTGGGCCTGATTACGCTAGACACATTTCGCCTCGGAGCGGTGGATCAGTTGCTGCAATACGCCGAGCTCATCTCGGCGCCGCTGGAGGTGGTGAGTTCTCCGGACCAGGTGACCGGCGCACTCCAGCGTCTAAGAGAATGCGATCTGGTTTTGCTCGATACGGCGGGCCGCGCCCCCGGAGATACCGAGCAACTGGCCGTACTTCAAGACTTCCTCCGAGCCGCCGAACCGGACGCCACGCACCTGGTACTGAGTGCGACTAGCAGCACCGCGCATACGCGCGATACGTTAGCAAAGTTCTCCGTTCTCAACCCGACCAACCTGCTGATCACCAAACTCGATGAAGCCGTTGGCTTCGGCGCCTGGCTATCGGTTCTGCGTGAGACGAATCTACCGGTTAGTTACCTCACGACCGGACAGCATGTGCCACAAGACATCGCCGTCGCAACCTCGCGCCGGTTGGCAAGCATGCTGCTCGGACATTCACATCATGATGCTCGACAGGCGGTGTGATGCACAAAGACCGAGAGCACCAATTCAGTCAGGACCAGGCCAGCCGCCTACGCGAGCTGGCCGAGCCCGCCATCAGGCCGGATTCCGGTGGAGCCCAACCCAACGTGCCCCAACAGCATTCGCCCCGCGTCACGATGCTCAGCGAGTTGCCGGCCACCAGCGGATGTATCCAATTGGCCTGGCATCTAGCCAAGGGCGTCAGCGACTCAAAGCATCGCAGTTTGATTGTGGACCTCTCGCCATCGGCTAGCCGGTTGCCGACGATCCTGAAGGACCTGATACGGCTGGAAACGTCCGGAGCTGTTCCTGACATTCAGCCGCTGTGGCATCAATCTCCGCATGGTAAAACGCTTGCCGCCTGGCGCCCCAGGCGGAATTCTCACATCGATCTCGTGGCGCAACCGTCCGGTGAAGTTCCAACAGCGGAGCAGATGCCACGAATATGCGAACAGCTGGTCAGGCAAATCGCCAAAGCGGAGCGTCAGCCCGATGGCGCCGTCGGTGGCCTGTGGAGCTGGGTATTCTTTATCAGTGAATCGGGTGGCATTCCTTTGGACTCCGCCTGCTGGGAAGCCGCGGACGAAATTCTCTTAGCCTATCCCGATGACGAAGCCGCGCGGCAACAGGTCATCTCCGCGATCCAGGCGCGCCTGCCACGCAAGCAGGCAATACAGCGCCTGGTATTGCTGCTGAAACAAACACCGAGCATCCGAGACTGGCCGGCTCCCAAGAAGCTCATCCGCGCCCAGGTGCGGCCAGCCGCAGGTGGATTGCTGTTGCCTGAAAGTACCGATGCGTTCCGATTACTGTGGCCGCCGGAAGGTTCCTGTTCGGAGAAGACCATGAGAAACAATCGTTGGTTAGCCCGCGCAGCCAATCTGATTGCTGGCGAACTACGGCAGACACCCCTTCCATTTTCGTCTAGGCAAGCCTGTTAAACGGTAGCTTTCTGAACAAGAAAGCTAAACTCCTGTCCTGCGCGTGCCGATACTACCCCCTACAGAAGAAACTCTACCGACACTGATGCCGGTAGGCTCTTCAAGTAAGGGAAGTTGATCGGCAAGGAAGTCGTAAGCGAGCAGGAGGCGAGTGATGGCCCGCGCATATTCTGGCGTGCTTGGGTCCACCGCGTTATGCCTCGTGATTTTGCGCGGCCTCGTGCTGGGTATGCTGCCCAACGAGATTCTCATTCAAAGTCTGGTGGTTTTTGTCGTTTTCGCGTTCCTAGGTTTTTGGATCGGCTTTACAGCCGAGAAAACTGTTTGCGAATCGGTCGAAAATCGTTTCCGCAGCGAAATGGCACGCAACCAACCGGCGGCCACTAGCAATGACTCGGAAACTTCGCAGTCATGAGACAAGTTGGCATAGCAACCACCCGAGGTTCTCGCTAAAAGAATCGCTAGCGGCACTTGCGCCCTAAAACTCGGTGATTCGGTGGCTCGAACAACTGAGTGCGGCCAAAGGTGCTTATATGAGCTTTCGTAAGACGTGGAAACCTACGATCACGAATGTCGCTTTGAAAAGCGGAACAGACGTGAGCTCCAGCCACGTACTATCAGGGCTCAGAACCAAGGGCAGAGCACGACTGGCATCAACGGTCTCTAAGATAAACCAGCGCCGACTCTGCCAGTCAGCTCACGGAGGATTGGATGGCAACGAAGACCGCGCCTAATGAAGAAATCCAAGAGGTTTGGAAGCAGTACAAGACTGATTCTGACAATGTTGATCTTCGCAATCGACTGATAGAACAATACATGCCGCTGGTGCGATACAACGGGGATCGCATCTGGCAACGTCTGCCCGATGGAGTCGAGTTGGATGACTTGATCAGTGCGGGCATATTCGGCCTGATGGACGCCATCGACGCGTTTGACACCAGCCGTGGTGTCAAGTTCGAGACGTACTGCGTTCCGCGTATCCGGGGTGCCATGCTGGATGAACTGCGTTCGATGGACTGGGTTCCCCGTCTAGTACGCAGTAAGGCCAGCAAGCTGGGCGAAGCCAAGAAGAAGTTGGAGGCTCGCTATGGGCGCGCTCCGACCGAGCGAGAATTGGCCGAACACATGGAAATCAGCGTGGTCGAACTGGACAAAATGCAAGCCGAGTCGAACGCCGTTAACTTGGTCAGCCTCAATAAGAAATGGTATGAAACCGATAGCTATAAGGATGTTCGCGAAATCGACATTCTTGAAGATAAAAAGGGCGAAGACCCGACTCGTCGTGTTCAAAAAGGCGATCTCATGCGACTGGTCACCAAGGGCCTCAATCGCAACGAGCGTTTAATCATTATCTTGTATTACTACGAAGAACTGACGATGAAGGAAATTGGTGCCACGCTTGACCTGAGCGAGAGCCGCGTCAGCCAGATGCACTCGAGCATCGTCGCTCGGCTCCAGGAACAGCTTGGCCGCCGTCGGCCCGAGTTTGGGACCTGAGCGCCTACCAGCTCGGATTCGAACACCTAACAGGGATGCCCAGCGGCATCCCTTTTTTGGTTTACCGTTAACCTGTCAGCTCGCCTTTTTCCATTTTTCAGGAAGGTAAAAGCCAAGGAACTGCGCCATTTCTCGGTGCCGCCCACCACGCGAACGACCTGTGCCGTGGCTCCGGCTTTGGCACGCCTAGTCATCGAGGCTACGTCCGATCTATCTGCCTGCTAGCATTCAGTCGCCAACCGATGTTTTTCATGCGATCGATCTCGACAGCATTTGCCCTCAAAGACTAAATGTGGGACGAGTCATGCTGGCGCCGCTGGCCAACAACCCCAGAGCGTCGCCACTTCGAACCAGCGTTTTTCGCTAACTTGGTAGAGTCCCATGTCCGCCGCTCCGACAGCATCCAACCGAATCCGCCAAATAGCGATTTTGGTTTCCAGCGTCGACGCGGCGGCGGCGCAGCAGCTGCTCTCTCGCTTGCCTAAAGACGTTGCGAGGCAGGTGAGAACTTTAGCCGCACGGATTGACAACGTAGCGCCGGAGGAAAGACGCAAGATTCTCGATGAAGTCCAAAGATCGGCTTCAGCCCCCTCTCAAGCTCCATCGCGTCCGGCATCCGGAACTGATGCTGGTGCTAGTGCTGGTGGCGATGTCGCTCCCGAGATGACTCAGGCAGGCCCATCGCAGGCGGCACCGTCTGTAGCCCAGCAACCTCACTCGGACCAACCCGCTCCCCAACCGGACGACAACGCACCGGCCTGGACCCGACTGAGTACCGAAGCGCTGGCCAAGTTTATACGTGG
>JANQJJ010000353.1 GCA_028281725.1 Pirellulaceae bacterium
GGCCCTTCGGGTGCTTTGCACTATTGGGGTCTCACCCCTTTACCCAAATCGCTGGCGGCAATTGACTCCTGACCCCTTTACCCGACCCTCAGACTGAAGTTCGTCTTGTAGTGCACCATGGCGGATCTTGTCAGCCAACTGTGGGGCAATCGGAAAACTGCCGTCCCGAGCGATGAAGAAGGCTGTGCTAGAGCAGCAAGTTTAACTTACTGCGATTGCGAACGATCAGTTCGAAGGGGTTTTCTGTTGCTCTGGGGAACTGGTGCGGGACAAGTGGATATCGCGGGCGAAACGCCTGGCTGCAAGCGCCTGGCGATACCTGGTAAGCAGCGACCGCAGGACAAGACCGCCCACGATGAAAGCGAGTAACCACAACGGACTGCGGGAAAGGAACCAGCTGACAAGACGGGACATATTTCTCGTCACATGACTCAGCAGTGACTTGGTGTTCATCCAAATTCCGCCTAGAGATTCACGCGCCGTCGGGAGCGGTTCCTCAATGTTGGTGTGGTACCCGGCATACCCAGACGCTTCTCCCAGAGGCGCATCAAGGGCTTCAGCGCCGGATTCTTTCGCCTGTCCCTCCAACATTTCCTCAACGGCTCGCGCGGACTGGGATCGACTGACGTCTATGTCCTGTGAGATAGCGCCATCGGCTACGGCATAGCCACCTAGCACGATTGTGAGCAAGGCGACCACAAGGACTTCACTCAATTTCTTCATCTTGGAGCTCCTACGCTGTAATTCGGAATGGTTCCGCCGGACTGTTTGATGAGCGTCACGCGGTGGCAACATGGGGAACGCAATCTCGAATTTTTTTGGAATCGCCTGCAGATCTCGGCATCTCGATCGAATCTGGAGTACATCCGGCGGTCACTTCCCGGTTGGCTACAGGTCTTGTTACCGAAGGCCCGCGAAACGATTTGGGCCGCCTGCGGGCTCATCAAAGAGCGGCTGAACCCCGTTCGAAGCCCAAGCAGCATGCCCTACGGCGCAGCGACAGGGGCGGGAGCTGACGAAGATCGGTTGTCCAGAGATCGGATCGCTGTTGAGGGCCCGGTGAGCGTCGTTTAACATCGAACGCTTGCTAGATCCACCCTTCACTTGTCTTGGACTGCAGCCTGTGACGCAGAATTCGACACCGGCAAGTTTACTCGAACGGCTTTCCCGCGACGGAGACGACGTTGCTTGGACCAGCTTCGTCCAGCTGTATACGCCGTTTATCTTCTACGTCGCCCGGCGATTCGGTCTTTCCCCGGAAGATGCTGCCGACATCGTGCAGGACGTATTCATGATACTGGCCCAGCGGATGTCGGGATTTGAATATGATCCTACCAAAGGTTTTCGCGCGTTCCTGCGCACCATCACCGAGAATCGAATTCGCCGGGTTGCCAGCCGCCGAAAGATCCGTCAGGTCCAATGGCCGGAGTCGTCTGAGAGCCTGAACGCCGGCGAATCAGTCGATCATGCCGCGATCTACTCGGAAGACGAGTATCGGCAATTTACGGTTTCGCGGGCACTGCAGTTGATGAAGGCCGAGTTTTCGCACACCACCTGGCAGGCTTGCTGGGAACATATGGTGTCAGGAAAATCGGCTGCGGAAATCGGGGATGAGCTGGGAATGAGCGAAGGCGCTGTGTACGCAGCAAAAACGCGTGTTCTGAGGCGTCTACGCAGCGAGTTGAGAGGGCTTTGGGATTAGAGTTTTCCAGTTTCTTTGAAATTTCGCATCAGGTTCTCGCCAGTCGGCGCCTAAAGAGTGTAGAGAGGCAAAATTAGTGCCGAACAATCTGAGCAGGCCGGCGCCGCTGCATAGAAGGTCCGATGGCTAGACTACATCAATCAAACTGTCCGAACGTCGAACAGCTTCAACAGATCTTTAGCGGCAATCTTACCGAACAACAACTCGAGGAATTGGCTGATCATCTGGAGGGGTGCGAGGCGTGCACCGATACCGTTCGATCGATCGAGACTCGGAACGAATTTGAAGACGCGCTGAGCCGCGGCAGCGAGTTGCTGCAAGGTCCAGATGATGAGTTGGTATGGGACCTGATCGATCGGCTCTCGGCGTCTGACGGAATTAGCCGCCGGGCGGAACAGGCGACTTCGGCGGCAAGGCCCGGCACACAATCCAATTTGGGTTCGAGCCAGGCTGCTTGGGCAACGGAGGCGCGATCGGAGGAGGTGGCCCGCATCATTGCCATGATGGGGCCGCCCGAAGGAGAAGGCACCTTGGGGCGCCTCGGAAACTATCGAGTGAATCGTGTCATCGGTATTGGCGGAATGGGCGCCGTCTTCGAAGCCGAAGACTTAGCCCTGCATCGGGTCGTGGCCATCAAGGTCATGCTGCCTTTGACAGGGGACAAATCGGACACGGCCAGCGAGCGGTTTCTGCGCGAAGCGAGGGCGGTCGCAGCGCTGGAACACGACAATATTGTCCCGCTGCATCACATCGACACGTACGGCGACATCCATTTTGCGGTAATGCCGCTGTTGCGCGGTGAAACCCTTGAATCGAGATTGAATCGGGAGGGCCGACTGACGGTTGAGCAAACGCTGACCATTGGCGTGGCCGTCGCCCGGGGCCTGTCGGCCGCACACCGTCAGGGAATCATCCACCGTGATATCAAACCGAGCAATCTGTGGCTCGAGTTGCGGGATGACCAGGAGCCGCGGGAAGGTCGCACGGCCTCTGGTCCGGTTGGATCGGCGGATTCGGCGAGTGAGCGCACACGAATTCTTGATTTTGGGCTGGCCTATCCGCTGGACGAGGCGGCAACGCGACTGACCCAAAGCGGTGGGCTTGCCGGCACTCCAGCCTATATGTCGCCTGAGCAAGCCAGGGATGAAACCGTCGACGGGCGAAGCGATTTGTTTAGCCTTGGATGTGTCCTGTTCCGATGTCTGGCTGGAAAGCCCCCGTTTCCGGAAAACAATCTCTCCGCCACGTTGCTTGCGCTGGCACTGAAGGACCCACCCGAAATCTCAGAATTCCGCGATGACGTGCCGCCGCCGGTGGCCAACTATTTGATGACGCTGCTGAATAAGGAGCCAAATCAAAGGCCGCAGTCTGCCGAGGAGGTGGCTATCCAGCTTGGCCATTTCAAACGGTGGCCGCAAGACACCGATGCTCAGGCAAAGAACCAGAAGAGCAGGACGTTTTTGGCGCGAGCGGTCGCTGGTATTCTTACGTTGATCGTCATGGCCGCGTTTGCGGGTCTTGTGATTCGCATGCGGACTCGCGGCGGTACGGTTGTGCTGGAGTTTGATGATGATCGCGCCGTCGGTGCAGTCGTTGTCATCGGCAAGCGTCAAATAGTGGTCAATCCCAAGGACATCGAAGAACCGTTGACGATCCAAGTGGATCCCGGAAGTCACCTGTTGCAGGTTACCAAGGACGATGTGGATCTGTTGGCGGAACGATTTGAGATAAGGTCCAATGGCCAGCGGTCGTTCGCGGTGCGCTTCGAACGACCCGAAATCGAAAAGCCTCTTGCGGCGGACGACGCGGCGCGCCGCGCGATTCGGTGGGTACTCGCGGCCGGAGGACACATCCACGGATACCATGGTAGCCGTCCGGTTGAGTTCGAACAGTCGGTGCTGGAGAGCACCGATGAGCTTTCGGTCTACCGGATTCACTTCAATTACGGCGAATTGAAGGCCGAAGAAATCCACGATCGTGCGATTGCGAACCTGCGTGGCGTTGAATCAGTCGAGCTGCTCCGGTTTGGCATGCGTCTAAGTGGACTTACGGATGCGTGCGTAGACCCCATCGCGACGCTGACAAGTCTCCGCGGGCTCTCGCTGGCAGGGCAGCCACTTGTCACCGACCACAGCGCGTCCAAGCTGGCTCAGCTCACCGACCTGGAGAGTTTAGATTTGGCAGGAACAGGTTTCACCGATCTCGGATTGCCGCCGCTAGAAGCACTCAAGAAACTGCGCCGCCTCGATGTTCGCGGCACGAGCGTTTCAAACGGTGGCGTTCAGTCGCTGGCCTCGAAGCTGCCCGGCTGCATCATTGTTTCTGACCACACGCCCGACGTCGTCTATTGTGACCGTATGGCGGAAGGTGGGCCGACAATCAAACTCATCAAGACACTGCCCACGGGTGAGCCACCTCTTGTTGCCGTCTCTTCGCATGGAGACAAACTGGCTTGGGTGACCGGAAACTCCTTCGCGAACACCCGCATCACGCACCTCACCGACGATACGTTCGTGGAAATCTCGTCAGAACATCCTGGCTATGCACAGACCATTGCCTTTTCCCCTGATGGCGAAAAGCTTTCGGTGGGGGTGAGTTCGGGAAACGTGATGATCTATGACACGGACAACGGCGCGTTGCTGACGACGTTCCAACTTCGGTCATCGATTGCGCTGGGTGCCTTGTTTTCCGACGATCAGTCACTTTGGTTGGCCGAGCCTTTCTTGCATGAATCCGTTTCCGAGTATCGTCTGGACTCGGCACGTCCCAAGCACTTTTCCGCGTCGGGCGTTCATCGGCTGGCGCTTTCCGGTGACGGCCAGCAGATGGGATGGCACCAGTGGGGCAGGGGCAGAGTGATCGGTTGGGACATGTCTCGCCGACAGACGTCTTGGAGGATCGAAATGCCGGCTAGCGAGTTGGGAATGGCACAAGCTGGCGGCTTTGATTGCATCGACTTGTCTTCCGACGGGCGGATGTTGGCGTCGGCGGGCGAGGATGGTGTTGTCCGCATTTGGGACACTACCAAAGGCCGACAGCAGCATGCGCTGACGGGGCATGTCCACCGCGTCCATCGCGTCGCATTCTCGCCGGATGACTCGCTATTGGCGTCATCGGGCAGTGACAACATGGTTCGCATTTGGGACGTGGCCAGGGGGCAGTTGTTGGCCTGCTTGGTTTCCCACAAAGAGTCTGTGACTTCATTGGGTTTTGCGAAAGACGGCGAGCTGCTGGTCACTGGAAGCTTTGATGACACTGTGCGATTGTGGGAGCTGCAATAGCAGATTTCCAGACACTTCTCGGTCCGCGTCACCATCTGGTTACTCGGCTCCGCCTGGTAAGTGAGTGACCCGCAGGCTCTGCCTGCCACGGCTACGAGCCGTGGAGTGACCAATGACGGATCGCAGACGAGGCAAAGCCTCGAAGACAAGG
>JANQJJ010000419.1 GCA_028281725.1 Pirellulaceae bacterium
GCGGTTGTCCCAGCATGCCTGCTTCCGCCTCGATGCCTCCGACACCCCAGCCCAAGACTCCCAAACCGTTAATCATGGTGGTGTGAGAGTCGGTGCCGACCAGCGTATCTGGCAGAGCCACTTTGCCGGCGTGGTCTTCGCGTACAAAAACGCCGTGCGCCAGATACTCGAGATTGACTTGGTGAACGATCCCTGTATTGGGTGGCACCACTCGGAAGTTGTCGAACGCCTGTTGGCCCCAACGTAAGAATTCGTAGCGTTCCTTGTTCCGTTGGAACTCGATTTCAACATTGCGGGTCAGGGCATCGAGTGTCCCGAAGGTGTCGACTTGGACCGAGTGATCAATCACCAAATCGACAGGAATGAGTGGGTTGATCTTCCGGGGATCGCCTCCGATGGCCTGCATGCCGTCGCGCATGGCGGCTAGATCGACGACGCAGGGGACTCCCGTAAAGTCCTGCAGCACAACGCGGGCTGGCATAAAGGGGACTTCGACCGCTGCCGGTTGAGCTGCATTCCACGTTGCCAGGTTCCGGACGTCTTCCTCGCGGACCACATAGCCATCGCAATTGCGCAAGACCGCCTCCAGCAGGATGCGGATGGAAAATGGGAGTTTGGAGATATTACCGACGCCACTGGCCTGAATTTTCTTCAAGCTATAGAAACCAATTTCCCCAGCGGGGGTCTTGAAGGTATCTCTGGCGTTGAATGGATCGGTCTGGGGCCCTGGTTGTGCCATGAATTCTTCTCAAACGTTGATGCAGATTCGCCGTTGGATCGGCCGTTTTGATAAAGCCCGGCATTGTAGCTGAAAGCCGGCGAACTGTCTTCAATCCCCGGGCCCAGAGTGTGCGGAGGGCGTGGTTGCAGCCAGAAGGACCCCGGTTTTTCGGGCGTTCCCAGCGGCCCTTTTTCGATTCGTGGGGCGGTGATTCTCTGGGCACTAGCCATTTCAAGGTGGGCAAACCAGGGCGTGTATGGCGCATGTAAGGAAAGAGCTGAAAATTCCTACCTTAGTGGTTCGATCAGTTATGTGGAAAGTAGTGCCTAAGGTTACTTCGGCACAGATTCACTAGTTTGCTGCTGTTCGGATGGCTGGCACCGGCTGTGCGAGAGAGTCTTGGCGGCTACCGGTCAAGCGGCAAAGAGTCCTGGTCTGGCAGAAATGGGAATGGAGCCCGATTTGATGAAACGAAGTCATTTAGCTTGCGTGTTGCTGTCTGCCTGGTTGGCAATCGGCAATGCGGCCGCCGCGTGTGATGGTTGCGACACCGCAGGACCATGCTGCTGTTCCCGCTCGTGCTGCGATGATCGCGGGTTGCTCGACATCGTGGATTCGTTGGCCGTCCGGTTCCAGTCCAACCTTTTTGATTCGCGGCGGTGCAACCGGCATGCTTGCGATGAAATCGCCTGCGGCTGCGAAAGTCGCGCCGCCTGCCAGCACGCTCGAAGGCCGGCCCAATCGGCTCCGAGCGTCGCACCCTACATGATGCTTGACCAGGATCGACTACCGACAGGACAAGGGTTTGAGCCCGCTCCGGCTCCCCCCAGAGTATTGTCTCCGGAAACGGTACCGGAGCCATTGCCAATGCGTGACCAGCAGGTTGATCCTTTTCAAGATGATACGGCCAGTCATGTACGGCGCGTGCCAGCACGGACGATCCAGTATCACAAGCCACGCGAAATGAGCTACGGAGATAGCTACGATCCTCAGGCCAGCTGGCGCCGAGAGCGACCTGGCTCGCGTTCGCCGCGCGTTAGCTTGGCTGAAAACACGAGTTCGCGCAACGGAGTGGTACGGCTTTCCTTGAGCGACTTGGATTCACCAGTGGTTTCCGCGTCGGCCAAAGTCAGTACTCGCCAGCTAAGTCCGCTTCCGAAGAAGACAGTCCAGCGTTTGCCGCCCCGTCGAGACGCCCGGCCGACGACGATCGTCAATCCGCTACGCAATTGACGGCCAAGCTGTGGCGACTTGCCGGTGGTCTGCGCGATTTCTGAACGGCTGGCGCCTCGCTCTGCCGAGCCTGGCGCAAGCCCGCCACCCATAGAGCCTGTACTATCCGGCGGTTTCTGGCGCGCTGCTCGCTGCAAACTGGCTAAACCATAGGAAAAAAATCTCTATCCTTATCAGGCCGGCCTGTGTGGCTCCTGCAAAAACCGCGTTCTTCCCGCAAAGACATCGGAGGGCGAACTCCCGCACCCTTCGGTGTCTTTTTTTTCAATCCGCCGATTGCCGTTATCCTCTGGCATCTAACTCCTGTTGCCATTTTTCGAGCAGCTGCAGAGCCTCCATGGGGGCTGTCGAAGCGACGTCCAGGTTGCGCAGCTTTTCGACAACTGGGTGCTCGCCGAATTCAAACAGCGTAAGTTGTATAGGGGAATCGGCCTTACGGCGGGGTGGGGTGATTTTAGAGTCACCGCGATTGTTGAGATGGTCAGCTTCCAATTGTGCCAGGATATCCTTGGCTCTTTCGTTTACGTTTTGCGGAATACCGGCGAGTCGGGCCACGTGAATCCCGTAACTCTTGTCCGCACCGCCGGGCACGATGCGATGCAGGAAGACGATGTTGTCGTCCCACTCCTTGACTGCCACATTAAAATTGCGAACACCTGGCAAGGATTTATCGAGTTGCGTCAGCTCGTGGTAGTGCGTTGCAAACAACGTCCGCGCGCCGACTGAGTCGTGAACGTGTTCGACGATGGCCCAGGCGAGGCTCAGACCGTCATAGGTGCTGGTGCCGCGGCCGATCTCATCCAAGATGACCAAGCTGCGGTCCGTAGCCGTGTTCAGAATCCTGGCCGTCTCAACCATTTCTACCATGAACGTACTTTGTCCTTTGGACAGTTCATCGCTGGCACCCACCCGAGCAAAAATGCGGTCTGCCAGTCCGATGCGAGCTCGTTTGGCCGGCACAAAGCTGCCCAACTGGGCCATCAGAGTGAGCAGGGCGACCTGCCGGATGTAGGTGCTCTTACCGGCCATGTTGGGACCGGTGATCAACATGACCGAACCGTGCGCGTCGCCAATTTGGCAATCGTTCGGTACAAAGGTGCCTTTGGATGCGGTCGCATCCAACACCGGATGCCGCCCCTCGATGATCTCCAGCTCGCCAGAATCAACGAGCTCGGGTCGCACGTAGTCCTGGCGGTGGGCTAATTCTGCCAATCCGGCCAGGACGTCCAATTCAGAGAGCACTCTGGCGGTTTGCTGAAGCTGAGCCAAATGCGTAGCTACTTCGCTTCGCAGCGCGTGAAATAGTTCCAGCTCTAGTGCCAATGCTTGTTCATCGGCCGAGATGACTTTGGATTCATATTGTTTCAACTCGTCGGTGATATAGCGTTCGGCGTTCTTGAGCGTCTGCTTGCGAACGAAATGGACGGGGACTTTGTCTCGATGCGCATTGGTGACTTCGAGGTAGTAACCGAATACCTTCGTAAATCCAACCTTGAGGCTGGTGATTCCGGTGGTCTCAATTTGTTGGGCCTGGTACTGCGCAATCCACTGCTTGCCGCCCGAGGCCAGTTGCCGAAGTTCATCGAGCTGCTGATGGTAGCCATCGCGAACAAAACCGCCATCCCGCAGGTGCAAGGGGCAATCATCGTTCAGGGCGGAAAGCAAGTGATCACGCAGCGCTTCGCACAAGAGTAATTGCTCTTCGAGTTCGCCCAGACGTTGGCTGCTGCAGGCGGCCAAAATCGCCTTGAGCTGCGGTAGCTGAGTGAGCGTGGAGCCCACCTGCCTGAGATCGCGCGGGCTGGCTCTACCCGTAGCGACCCGGCCTAGCAAGCGTTCCAGGTCATAAATCTCGCTCAGCGCTTCACGAACGCGGCTTCTCAGTCGGCTATCACCGAGCAACTCGTCAACGGCCCCATGCCGAAGTTGAATGCCATCGTGATCCAGCAAAGGGGATGCGAGCCAGCTGGCCAGTAACCTGGCACCCATGGAGGTACTGGTGTGATCCAAGACCGATAGCAGTGAGCCATGGCGGTCTCGGTCGCGCATCGTATGAGTCAATTCCAGGCTGCGGCGGGTGGCTGCATCGATTTCCAGCGCCCGGCCCTGACGATGAGGCAGTAGCTGACGAAGATGTCCCAGAGATGTTTTTTGGGTTTCCTGCAAGTAGGCCAGCACGGCGCCGGCAGCGCCAATCGCCAGTCCGTCGCCCTCCGGCTCCCATCCCATCCCTTCCAAGTTTTGGGTTTGGAAGTGCTGGCAGAGCTGGCGCAGCGCTTCATCCGGACTGAACTGCCACGTGGGCCGGAGCGTAACGGTCCAATCGTAGTCGTTGCCTGGAGAGAGGATTCCATCGTCTTCGCGAATCAGGACTTCTGACGGTTCCAGTCTGGCGAGCTCATCGAGTATGCGTCCCCGAGGGAACCAACCAGCTTCGAAGCGTCCGGTAGACAGCTCCGTCCAGGCCATGCCAACAAGCGTATCTTCGCTCTGCGTTGTTGCCTTACCAGGCTTGGCGGAATAGATCGCCACCAGCAGATTGGTTTGAAGCGGGTCCAGCAAGGCTTCATCGGTCAACGTACCCGCGGTCACGATACGCGTTACCTCGCGACGGACAATTCCTTTGGCCTCGCGCGGGTCCTCTACCTGGTCGCACACAGCGACACGATGTCCCTGTCGAATGAGCTTGGCCAGGTAGCCTTCCAACTGGTGGTAGGGAAACCCGGCCATGGGAATTGGATTCTCGCCCTTATCACGACTCGTCAACGTCAACCCGAGCACGCGCGCACAAATCTTGGCGTCTTCGTGGAAGAGTTCGTAGAAATCGCCCATGCGAAACAAGAGCAGAGCGTCTCCACACGCGGCCTTGGCCTCTTCGTATTGACGCATCATGGGCGAAACGGTCATGTTGAGATGGCCTTCCTGCCGGCCGGCAAAAAAAGATAGAGAGCTCGAGTCCGTCAGAGTATCCCCCAACGCGCGGTAGAATCAAGGCGTGGCAAGCAGCGGGCCGGTGGCAGAATCTGCTCTCGTCTCGGGTCGTGCCCACCGACGCGTCCACATTGCATAAGCTGATTCCCCTGATGAGCCCATCAGGGGATCGGCGATCATTAGGCGACAAACTCTTCTTCTTCGTCGCTGTTGGGCCGAGACAGTTGACCAGAATCTTCCAGGCTTCGGACGACATCGACCACTTTTTGTTGCATCGCCTCGACCTCGCTGAGACGTACTTTGCCGAGGAACTCCATTTCCTCGCGGAGCATGTCCGCGGCGCGTTGTGACATGTTGCTCAGGATTTTTTGTTGCAGTGGCTTGCTGGCACCCTTGAGGGCCAGAGCCCACTGGCTGGTCTCCACGCCCTTGAGAACCGTCTGAATATCTTTGTCATTGAGTTTGATGATGTCTTCGAATACGAACATCAAACGCCGGATTTCATCGACCAGATCGGGCTTGTCTTTCGATAGTCCGTCCAGAATGGTGCGTTCGGTCGAGCGATCCGAGACGTTCAACATTTCCGCAACCGCGGGCACGCCACCCGCCTTTTGGTAGGCTTGCGTCATGAAGAGTGCCATGCGCGTCGTGAGCGCTTTTTCCACTTCTTCAATCGCTTCGGGGCCGGTTTGGCCCATCTCGGCGATGCGTTCGATAACGGCTAATTGACGCGAAGGTTGTAGGCCGCTGAGCACGCCGGCTGCCACGTCAGGAGGAATGTTGCTGAGTACCAAAGCAATCGTCTGTGGATGCTCATCGATCAAAAATGAGAGGATGTTCTGCGGATCTGCTTTGTGCAGAAACCCAAACGGTAGCGCTTCGAGAGTCTGCTGGAGCACGCTGAGCATGTCACCAGCGTCGTTGCCCAGAGCTTTCTTGACCAAGTTCTTTGCCTTGGTGAGGCCACCCGCATTGGGTCCAATGACGCTGGGGCGACTATGCAAGAATTCATGGATGATCCGCTCTTGCTCTCTACCGGTAATGGTGTCCAGCTGGGCAATGGCCAGAGAGACTTGTTCAACGTACCGCCTGGGCAGCATTGACAGGACGTTGGCCGCATCATCCTCCTCGAGGCTCATCAGCAGAATTGCTGCTTTCCGCACACCTTCGGTGATTGTGACAGTGGTTGGAGTCGACATTTCCAACTAATCCAGAGCGGGAACGGTTCAGGCACAGACACACAAGGTTCTCTATCGGGTGGTGGCGACCGAATTCAGAGTCTTGTCAAGGTTTCGGGCCGAAACGCGACCGGCGGGGTTAGTTTGTAGTGTTCTTACCAATCGATTTTGCAAATCCCCCATTGTCCGTGATTCTCATCCACGCTCACCTCCAGTGACTCGATGGCTCCGCCGACTTTGGGTTTCATAGTCTCCCGTAGTTGGCCTGCAATCCACCAAGCAATCTGCTCAGCCGTTGTATTCGTTATAGGTAGTATCGCGCAGTCCTCACGTGGGAAAACCCAACGCTTCTCTCGGAACTTGGCTACGACTTCCCGTTCACTCTCTTGAACTTGGATTAGCGGGTGGGTCAGCGGCAGCAGCACATGGTGGTCGAGCTGGCGGACGATTTCACCGAGAGTGTCGCGGAAGGCGATAAAGTCGACGACGTACTGGTTTTCATCCAGTGGGCCGGCCACCTCCGCTTTGACGCCGTAGTTGTGTCCGTGAATAGACTCGCATATGTCGCCTGCGAACGTAATGAAATGCGCCGCGCTAAAAACCAGCTGTTCCTTGTGGAGCAAGACGCGATAAGTCGGGGTAGAATCGGTCAAAGTTCGTCTCTTTCATGTTCGGGAGTCAGGTCCTAAGCTAGTGCGTTGTCCGAGCCGGAGTTTGGGGGCCACCCGCTTTCCGAAGGCGGCCGCTGCCCCAATTCTCGGGTTGGACGCCGCGCCGGGTAGCGCCTAGCCAACGATTAGATCCTGCCGCTTACGTAACGGTGGTAGCTGCCAATGGCCGCCGGAACCATTTGAACGCACATTCCACAGGAAGCAACCGCTTGATGGATGACTCTCAGCCAGGTGTTCCGCCGGTTTGCGGCCACACCGAGACCCTCGAGCCTGACGAAGGCTTCCATCGGCTTGCTCCGCAGCATGTGGTGTTCGAACAAAGGACCGGTTACGTCGCCGCCGCGATTGGTGGTTGCATCGTTTGGTTGGCGACAACTCCGCTGGTGTGGTTGGCAGTGCAGGTCTGGTGGGGCTTGCTGCTGTTGGTTTCCGGTTGGTTGCTGCTGGCCATCGTCCTGTTTGTATCTTCCCATTTTTGGCCCGTGATTTCGCATCGACACGCCAGGTGGCGGCTTGTCGAATCGGGGATGGAGATTCACCGCGGCGTTTGGTGGAAGCACCGAATCGCGATTCCCGCAGCGCGAGTTCAGCATGTTGACGTTTCCCAGGGACCCGTGCAGCGGCTGTTTGGGCTGGGCAAGTTAACGATCCATACCGCAGGCACCAAAAACGCCTCGGTCGAGCTGGACGGGCTAGAACACGCTCGGGCGATGCAGCTGCGCGATCTGTTGATTGAGCAGAAAGGGACACGCGATGTCACCTGAACAGCCCCAGGATGCCCAGACACCTGCCGAGCCAAACGCCGAGCAGGCAGCAGAACCTGATGTCGTCGCAGAACCTGATGCCGTCGCAGAACCTCATGTCTTAACAGAACCCCGTGTCGTAGCGGCACCTGGTACTGGGCAAATGGCCGGGCATGAGCAGGCGGCGAGCTCGGGTGGTGGACCGCTGCTGAGCAAGCCGACCCTGCTACACCCATCGTCGATTTTGTTCGACACGATTTCTCACATACGCAAGTACTTGGTGCCCGCAGGCATCGCTGTTTACAGTGCTGCACAGGGCGGTCAATGGGGCTTGGGGATCGCGGGGTTCGTCTTCTGTGGATCGTTTGTCTCGACGCTCTTCCGCTACTTCACGCTTCGCTACCGTGTCCAAGGCGATGATTTCATCGTGACCGAAGGCTTGCTTTTCCGTCGTGTGCGGTCGGTGCCCATCCGCCGCATCCAGAATATGGATTTGGTACAAAATGTTTTGCATCGGATATTCGGCGTAGCTGAGGTGAACATTGAGACGGCCTCCGGTACAGAGCCTGAAGCAACGCTACGGGTGCTGACGCGAGCGCAGATCGCCGAACTACGGCAAGCAATCTTCGGTGCTCGGACGTCCGAAGTCAGTCGCCACGATTCGAGCCCAAGGGGAGCCAGTTCCAGTGCTGACTATTCCGACGCAGCCAGCGAACGGGCCACCGGAGTTTCCCAGGAAGCACTCCCGCGCTTGCCGGAGGCAAGTGCCGCTGCGACTCAGGCAATCCAGTCACAGAGACTGCTAACAATCCCGCTCGGGCGGCTGGTGGCCGCTGGGCTGGCCAACAACCGTGGCTTGGTTCTGTTGGGAGTGTTGCTGGGATTCTATTTTCAGGGTGACTATTTCGGCGATATGAGCGATCGCTTCTCTCTAGATTTTTTGGAGGACCCCCGGTTGGAGCAAGCGGAACCGGCGAGCCTGGTACTTTTGGCGCTCCTGGCGGGCCTCGCCCTCATGCTCGTCTTACGAGTTGTGAGTGTAGCTTGGTACGTTCTACGGTTTTATGGTTATCAGCTCCAGCGCTGTGGAGAGGACTTGCATATCTCCTGCGGGCTTTTTACCAAAGTCAGCGCGACCGTACCGCGGCGTCGAATTCAGTTCATCAGTATTCATCGTCCGCTGCTGATGCGCCAGATTGGTCTGGCATCGATACGCATCGAAACCGCCGGCGGTGCGGGCAACGAGAATGAGAGTGCCGCCGCAACGGTTTCTCGGCGGTGGTTTGTGCCCGTCATTGAAGAAAGCGAGGTGGTCGGACTGTTGGCCGAGCTAAGGCCCGGTTTGAACTGGCATGAACCGAGCGTCACTTGGCACGCAGTTTCCCCGCGCACGTGGCCTCGTCTGATGCGCCAGGCATTGATCTGCAGTCTGATAACCGGCCTGGTTGGGCTTGGGCTCACGCGACCATGGGGATGGACGTTGGGTGGTCTGCTGCTGCCGCTGTTCGTCTGGTTGGCATGGAAGCACAGCCGCGCCGTTCGCTACGCGCGCACCGACTGGGGAATCGCGTTTCGCAGTGGAATTTTTACACGCAAACTCAGTTTTGCATTTTATGATCGGATCCAGACTCTCCTGTTTGCCCAATCGCCACTGGATCGCAGATGGAACATGGCCACGCTGCAGGTCGACTCTGCAGCGGCGGGACCGGCCGAGCATACCATCACTGTCAGGTATCTCGATGCAGAATTTGCGATGAACCAGTTCAACGAACTCCAGGTGGCGACTGCCCGGCATCAGCCATCCTGGAGCTGACCGGGAGCCAGGCAGTGCTTGCTGCAGATCGGTTGGCTTCGAATTGGCATGGCGTGGTGGCGATGGAGTTCGTTTCCACAGACAATAGCGTGTAGTGGTATAGAGTAGATGGCCAACCGGAGCTTCCCGACCAAACGATGACCGAACCAGAGAGTATGCGCACGCGACTGCAGCCCCGGAATCAAGTGCTGCCTGCCCACGCCGAGGAATCGGGGGTGGTGGTGCAGGCGGAGCTTGTGTCTGCCGAGAGCCGACCTCAGGTAGGTGCGCCGTGTCAAGCGTGTGGCGCCCCGCGTGAAGGCACGTCGAAGTTTTGCACCGCCTGCGGAGCTCCGCTGGAAACTCCTGATGTTCCGGTGGTTATCTCCGGCGACAGCGGTTCGAGTGCCGATGCGTTGCCGAACCATTCATTCAAGTGCAGCAACTGTGGCAGCGAGGTAGCCACCAGCAAGGAGCAGCGAAGCTACGTTTGTCCCTTTTGCGACTCGTCTTATGTGACGGAGATACCCCTTGAGCGGACCGGCCGGCAGCGTCCTGAGTTCGTGGTCGGATTCGCGGTTTCCGCCCAGCAGGCCCGGGAAAAGTATTTTCGGTGGCTGGGCAAGAACGCGTGGTTTCGCCCGGGGGACTTGGCGCGCACGGCGGTCGCCGAGAAGCAAAGGGGAGTTTACCTTCCGTTCTGGCATTTCTCCATGCTCGCAGAAAGCCGTTGGTCGGCGAGTATCGGTGAGTGCTGGTATCGCACAGAGACTTACACCACCAAGGACGCCAAAGGTAAAACGGTAACTCGGACACGCCGGGTTCGAGAGACGGAATGGTTTCCGCTGAGCGGTCGACACCATCAATACTATTCCGGCTATCTGGTTCCGGCCACTCAAGGCATCACGGCCAAGGAAGCTTCGGCAATTCAGCCTTATCAGCTGTCGGCGCTCGCGCGTTATCGGCCTTACTTCTTGGCCGGATGGATGGCTGAGGAGTATTCGATTGCGATGGATGCCGCGATCGAGCTCAGTAAAGCGGAGTTCCGCCGACGCCAGGAAGTCGCAGTGGCGCGATTCCTACCAGGTGATACGCATCGCAGTGTATCCGTCAAAACCCAGTTGAAGGTCAACGGAAGCGATCTGGTGTTGCTTCCGGTCCATGTTCTGAGCTATCGCTATCGAGATCGGATTTTTCGTTTTCTGGTCAATGGACAAACCGGAAAAACCATTGGTGAGAAGCCTTGGTCGGTTCGAAGGGTAGGCGGCGTGGTGGCCGTGATCGTCTTGCTCATCGGGTTGCTTGTCGCGCTGCTGTTTTTCATGGCGGGGCAATGAACGTGATGAGCATGGTACGCCGGGGTAAGCCCGTAACCGTTCGTCTGCGCAAGGAGCTTACCCGTTCGATCAAACGCGGCCATGCTTGGCTGTATTCGGACGCGATCGATCGGGTTGCCGCCGAGTCCGGCTCGGTCGCGATCCTGGTCGATCGCAAAGGGGAAGAACGTATCGCCAGCGGAATCTACGATCCCGATCATGCGCTTCCGCTCCGAATCTGTCGCACTCAGCCGCCGCTGCAGCTGGATGATGCTTGGCTCAGTGACCGGTTGTCGGCCGCGGTTGAGTTGCGCAGAAGGAGTTTTGACGGCTGCACGACCGGTTATCGATTGGTGGCAGGCGAAGGGGATGGGCTGCCCGGGCTGATCATTGATGTCTACGATTCAACCGCCGTGATGAAGCTTGATGGTGGAGCACCCGAGGCATTTTATCAACCCGCAGGCATCGCGAGTTGGTTGCAGGAAAGGCTGCCTGTCCAGCGCGTTGTCTTGAGAACGCGCGAGCGAGGCAGGGCAGGGGAGTGCCTGCTCGGTACGACGCCCACGGAGCCCGTTTCGTTTCTGGAAAACGGATTGGAATTTACTGCGGATGTATTGCGTGGGCAGAAGACCGGCTTCTTTTTAGACCAGCGCGACAACCGCGCCTTGGTGCGGCGGATCAGCGGAGGCCTGAGTGTACTCAACTTGTTCAGTTTTAACGGTGGTTTTTCAGTAGCAGCAGGCGAGGGAGGAGCCGAGGAGGTCGTCTCGGTAGATATCGCAGCACGCGCCGTCGAGGCTGCGGATGCCCATTGGCGGGCAAACGGTCTACCGCCGGCTGGTCACCATGGCGAAGTGATGGATTGTTTTGAGTTCTTAGAACAAGCGGTCGCAGCACGGGGCCGCTGGGATCTAGTGATCTGTGATCCCCCCTCTTTTGCCCCCAGCGAAAGGGCCCGTGAGAAGGCACTTTCTGCCTACGGGCGGTTAGCCCGGCTAGCTTCCAAGGTGACCCGATCTGACGGAATGCTGGCCTTAGCCTCATGTTCGAGTCATGTGGATCATGACGCGTTCGTAAATGTCAATGCGGAAGCGTTCGGTCGAGCCCGCCGCCAATCGACGCTGCTCTATGACGGTGGCCTGCCGATGGACCATCCGACACCACTCGCCATGCCTGAATT
>JANQJJ010000469.1 GCA_028281725.1 Pirellulaceae bacterium
GCTGAATCGATGCAATCGACGTCAATAGCCCGGCTAGGCGGCAGAACTGCAGGCGATACATTATTCGGCTTGCGGGCATGTCAGGCGATCCAGAGCTCAGGCACTCGCCATCCCCACTTTAGCTGTCTGCCAAATGCACGAAGTTCACAAATTCCTGATCGAAGTGGGAGTCCTGTTGCATCGTTATGGTACGCCCTCACATCGGCTCGAACGGGTCATGACTCAAGTGGCCGAGACCTTGGGCGTGCAGGGAGTTTTCTTGTATACGCCGACGGCGCTGATTCTCTCGATCACCGACGAATCTGGAGAAAGCACCTATTTGCGGCGAGTGGACTCGGGTGCGGTCGACGTGGACAAGCTCATTCGCTTTGATGAAACCCTGGAACGTCTTGAAGCGGGAACACTCACGCTTGCTCAAGCGAGTGAGCGGATCGACGAGATCGCCAAGTCACGTCCGCCGTTTTCCACCGGGTTAACGCTCATCGCGTGTGCCGTTTCCTGCGGCGCGATTGCCATCTTTTTCCGCGGGAGTCCGATTGAAATAGTCGCATCGGCGGGTTTGGGTTTGGTCGTATCTCTGCTGGAAGTGGCGCACGCTCGGCTCCGCTGGGAACATGGCTTCTTGGAGCCTGTAGCGGGATTTGTCGCTGCTATCGGCGCGCTGGCATTCGCGCGATGGATCACTCCCATCGACGATCGCTTGGTGACGCTGTCAGCCCTGATCGTGATGATTCCCGGTCTCAGGCTCACCGTCGCCCTGACGGAGCTTGCCGTGGGACATCTCTCAGCCGGCGTTGCGAGATTGGCCGGAGCCGGCGTGTCGTTGCTGACCATGACGGTAGGCGTTGCCCTGGGATGGCGAATCGCCGGCGGCTGGCGTCACATTCCCGAACCAGCAGCTTGGCAGTTGGGCGAGGCTTGGCAATGGCTCGCGATCCTCGTTGCGCCGCTTGCCTTCGCTATTGTCTTCAGAGCGCGTTGGCGCCAATGGCCCACGATCCTGGCCGTTTCTGTGGCCGGGTTTGTAGCGAGTCTGCACGCAGGGCAACAATGGGGCATCGAAGTCGGCGCGTTCTGTGGAGCAGTCGCCGTCGGTCTGGGAAGTAACCTCTACGCACGGCTGCGCGATCGCCCCGCACTGGTGCCTCTGACGCCCGGCATCATTGTGCTCGTCCCCGGCTCGCTGGGCTACCGTTCACTGACTGCCTTCTTGGACCATGAAACCGTGGCCGCCGTCGATCTCGCCTTCAATATGGTCATTGTGGCCATCTCACTGGTCGGAGGCATCCTGACAGCCAACGCCATCCTGCCACCTAAGAGAATCTTGTAGCCGGGAAAATCACTTCTGCCTAATCCCTCCTCTTTGGCTGAGTTCGGCATAGCAATCGGGCAAATCAAAATGGGCTAACACACATTGGGAGGCATATAGGCCAGCGGCCCAACGGGTGCTGCACACCATTTGTGCCAGAAACCTTTTCCCGACCGCACGCGGGCCAGAGAATCACCCTGCTACGGGCAATTTCCGAAAAGGCCAATGAAGGCTGAAGTCGATTCGGCGGAGGGCAACATCCAATACTAGCAGCCACAATGCGGCCGTTAGCAGAAAAGGCCAAAGAGGAGTTGGTCGCGATGCGGTCTCTTCATTTGGCGTTAACAATTCACTAGCCTCCGGCGAGTACTTACCGCCGGAAACCTGAGACAGCTGGCGTAGCAATGCGCTGTTGGTCGGACGAATCCGGAGTTCATCACTGTAACCTACGGTAAACCCGCGCGATTGCCGATATACCACCTGATCCCCCTGCTTGATAGCAAACTCCAAGTGGTAAGCACCGGGTTGCGGCGTCTGGAGCGACGACGCGTAACGTCCAGGTGCCGACTGGAGAAGCAATGACTTGTCGCGCCTGAGGAGTGGGTCAATGACCGTCAGTTCGACTTCCGCACCATTCATGTAGCGACCAATCTCATCGACGGCATCTAGACTCACTCTCATGGACTTATCGCTTCTCTCGGTTTGGATGGCGATGCCGCGCGCATCACTCTTACGCATCGTATGCCGGCAAACCTGCGTCCAAAATTTACCGAATCCTTCCCACGTCAACCACTCCGCAGCCCAACGACTCTTGGCATCGCTGGTAAAAGCGGCTGTCATTCCCAAACCGTACCGCCACCAAGCCAGCAGGGGATCTCCCCTCTCCGTCGCCAAGATAACTTCACAGGTCGGCTTGGGACGGGTCATGACGTAGCCCAGTAAAAACGGAGCGACCTCCATATCCAGATCGGCCAGCGCGTGTGTCTTGCGGATGACTTGCGGCAAAAAGGGTTGCTCGTCAATTGCCGACTTGCTGGCCGTTACCGTCTCTTTGGCAAAAATCTGAGGGACCTGAGCGGCATCTGTTGTGAAATAATAGCGGCCCTTGCCGATGCGTGCGATGGCTTCGAGCAGTTCCGTATCGGCACCGTCACCGATGGCAACACTGGAAACCGTCATCTTGCTTGAGACCATCTGCTGCGCCATGCCTTCGAAATCTCCCGGTGCGGAGACCCCATCGGTCAACAAGATGGCATGTTTCAACTTGGCCGAAGTAGCCTGCAGCATGTCAAAAGCCATCTCCATTGCTGGAAACATGGAAGTCCCACCGCCGGCATCGATCCGAGAAATCTCATCGCTGATCTTGGCCTTGTTCGAGGCCGACTGCATTTCACTGATGACATAGGTATCTCCGTCGAACGCCAGTACTGCGAGTTTGTCGCGACGCCCGAGAAGCTCTGCGGCGCTGCGGGCGGCCGACTTGGCCATCTCGATTTTGTCGCCGTTCATCGATCCCGATTTGTCGATCACCAACACCATCCCTAGGGAGGGCGTCTCCTTTTCCTTCTCGAAGTCGCTTCGAACCGGCAGAATCTCTTCGAGGGCCGTCTTATAGTATCCGCCCAAGCCGAATGACTGTTCGCCGCCGAGCATGATAAAGCCGCCGCCAAGTTCCTGAACATACGTCCGCGCGATTTCCATTTGGTGCTGCGTCAGAATCGTCGAAGGTACGTTGGATAGCACGATACATTCGTAGTTCTGCAGGTCAGCCAACGTTTCGGGCATTCCCTGTGGAGGCCGCACATCGGACTGGATGCCCTGTTCTTCGAGTGCAAACGCCAAGTCACGAATGAGAGTCGGATTACTTTCGATAATCAGAACGCGTGGTTTGCCCGACGCGTAGACCAGTCCCGACTCCATATTGTTGTCCAGCAGCGTGTCTTGCTCGCACTGGGAGATGCGGACCGTATAAGCTGCCAGCCGAGCCCGCTCAATCGATTGTTGGAAGCGAAACCGGTTTTCACCTTGTTTGAGTTTTCGTTTCTCGTCGATGACCTTGTAGTCACCCCGAAAAACCTCGATACGGCCTTCGTCTTCATGATTCGAATGCGCGACGACTTCGACGAAGAAAGGCTCGCCTTCTCGGACTTCCGCCGGGACTGCCACCTCGGAAATCTGGACTTCCGGCTCCGATCTCGTTGGCAGCGGAATGGTGGTGATCGGAACCCGGCTATGGGTTGCCGCCGCAACCGCATCACCGGCCGTCTCGTTGCCATCGGTTAGCAGAATGATTTCGGGCAGATAGCCGGGCGGAACATAACCTGCCGCAGCTTCGATCGCCGCGGATATATCCGTACCGTCTCGAAACGCATCCCGTTGGGCATCGGCCGTGGCCGGGCTGTCGGTCGTTGACAATATCTGGGAGGTTTGCTCGCTCGCTTCGTCCTGGCTGCTGTCGAGATTTTCATCGGAACCGGGATTGCCTGCCGCCGAGTCCTCGGGAAGGTCCGTCTGCTTTGAACCTTCTTGATCGACACGAAATTCGCCGTCTGTCGATGCGGTCATCAGCTCGGGTGGTTCGTCGGAAACCATGCCTACGGTACTGGCAAACGGCAAGTAGGCAACGCGTTGTTCGCCTAGCAACTCGGTTGCTTCTTCGAGGAATTCATGCGAGAGCTCAGATGCGCGACTGTCGACACTCAAACTCTGGTCGACCAAAAACAGAAAAAACCGCTCCTGGGTCTGTCTCAGATAAGTGAAGCCGGCCAGGGAGAGTATCACCAGCAGTAGGATGAGACAGCGAACGGCCAGCGATACCCTACGCTGCGGCCGTGGGAAATCGCTAAGGCTTCGATAATACAGCGCTGCGCAAACTGGGACCACGACCAGCAAAATCAGCAATGCCCAGGGTCTTGTCAGTTCAAAAGGTATCATGAATCGCCAATGCTACGTTGGAAGTACGTGATGCCCCGTTGATCAGGTCAGGACGCGTCGCTGGTACAACACCCATTCGAGCAGTAACAGTCCGCATACCAGCGAAGCCAGGTAAAACCAGAGCGGCCGCGACAATAGTCGAGAGCCCCGCATTGCTCGGCCAGTTAGCTGAAGATGGGTCTTCGAAGGCCGCAAATCGCTTTCGGCAACACTCGCAAGATTCACAGCAAATGCCGCAGCCTGGACGTCTTCCGCTGCGGGTTCCATGCTCCGATTGCCTGAGGCTTCGGATGCTTGGCTGGCGGTCGGTCGAGCGGGCAGCAGCGTCCAGATTCCAGACTCATCGAAGGGGCCAAGTGACAATCGAGCTTCAGAGTGCGGAGCGTCTCTCATCTCGCCGTCTACCAACCCACCCGCGGTCGAGGCGATGACCGGCGTTTCCTTGCCGCTGGGTGAGCGAAGCAACCAGCTCTCGCTGCCAGCTCCGGCAGGTGTTGGGCTGTCGGTATCTGTGGGCGAAAGCGTGGTAATCGTCCCGGTACTGCTAGACGGCCGCAAGTCTCCCTCAGTGCCGGCGTACCAACCGAGTGCATTGGTCATCATGATCGGGAACGCCGTTCGAAAGGCCAAGTCGCTCCGTTCCAAATTGATCGTCAACACCAGACATTGTCCGTTGTCGCGCAGGACGCGCGCGTATACGGGATCACCGGAAAGTGCGCCGGCGAGCACATGGGGTGGACGCTGGAACTGAAGCTTCCTGGCTTCGGGCATGACCACGTTGTCCAGGTTGACGTGGACCATCAAACTGGCCGCCTGATCTTGCTCGGTGACGATTGGATGTTCGATCGTCTCCCCGAGCGTCCATTGGTCGCAATCGCTGCGTGGATCGACAACCAGCACATCCCCATCGGGCAACACGTCCGGAACTTCCCCATGAAAAACAATCAAAGTATTCAGGGGCCACTGCTGGGGGAAATCTTCTCTGACTGAAACACGAACCAGCGGATTGGCCTCGAAGACTTTGCGCAGAAATAGATTGCCTTCCGTGATCAGTAGCACTGGCTGTACTTTCCTATCGGGCAGGATTGCCCAAGCGACGTCATCGACGTCGAGCGCATTGGTAGACGTGCGTCCATCGCCACCATCGGTAGCCCCGCCGGAATCGGCCTCCGTGCTCAAAAAGCTGTCTGACGAGTCCAACTCGAAACTGGTCAAACGCGCGACCAACCGACCGCCGTCGAGGGATGTCTTTTCTAGAGAGCGAGTCCAGAGTTCATTCGGTTTTAACTTCAGTGGTAACACGTCCAAGGGCGCGCCGTTGAGCTCCAGTTCCAAACGGCACCGCGCTGACGAGCCGGACGCATTGCGTACCGCAACCAGAACTTCGTAGCCAATACTATCGATCAAGCTGCGGCGGACCTGCAACTGCGTAATACCGATATTCGAAACTTCCGTACCGAACAGCTCGAAATGGACCTTAGGCGACTCATGGTGATCGTCTGCTTGGTCAACCGCCGACGCGCCGGCGCCAGGTGAACTCGCCCGGCGTGCCGACACCGAAGAATCGTCGAGTTCGTCGGAGAGCCGCATCACGTCACCGCGCAGCGTAGCCTCACAGCCGTCGGTGAACACCACCACCTCTCCCTGGTCATCATCGCCGACCAACCGTTTGCCCAGGTCGATTGCCGAACTCAGTTCGGTGGGATTGTCCGAAACCGCGATTGTTCGTAGCGTGCGTTTGATCGTCGGTACATGACCACTCATTCCCAACAACACTTGGGGCTGTGGCCCAGCAACGATGATGGCGGTCTCATCGCGATAACGCAGGCCGTCAGCCAAATGGACTGCCGCGTCCACAGCTGCCTGAAATCTGGTCGGCTGGACATCGGTGGCTTGCATACTGGCCGAATTGTCAATCACGATGACCATACGACGAGCCCGCAGTAGCTGCCAGTAGAAGTAGGGATCGGCAACGGCCAGCACCAACAGCGCTAAGATCAACAATTGCGCCAGCAGCGAGAGCAAGTGTCGCAAACGCTGCCAAAGGGATCGAGGCGGTTTCTCATCGTAAATCTGCTTCCAAAACAGATTGGTCGATACAGGAACACGGCGCAACCGGACTTTGAGGATGTAGAACACCAGTACCGGCAGCGCTAGCGCGGTGAGAACAAGTGCGTAAGGTGTTGCGAGTGACATGAGTGAATCTATCTTGGTTGTTTGGAAAACCCAGTATCCAGGATGCCGAACTTCCGAGTCGCTTCGACTGGACGCGTCCTGCTACCAGCTTCGCTCGCCGGCCGGCCCGAAGTCACAGCATGAGCCTGAAATCGCAGCGCTCGCCCCCCTAAAAACCTCTATCCTACCGTGCCCGCTTCCCGCATCATGCGCATCACCAACTCGTCAAAGGGAACGGTTGCGACCGCTTGCGTACAGCCGAGCCCGTAGTTTTGACAGTAATCGCGTACCGACATCTGGTGTTGCTGGAACAGTTGCTTATAGCGTCGTAAATTCTTCTCAGTGACCGTCACCTTTCGCAGCGACTGATTCTCAACATCCGCCAACTCTGCATCGCCGAGCAGGGCAGGGTCGGCCTCTCGTGGATCGTAGAGTTGAATCACATGAGAATCGAATTTGTGATACCGGAGTTGGTCGAGTCCACGCTGGTAGCCTTGCTGATCGAACAAATCGCTGATAACGACCGCCATGCCGCTTCGGCGACTGCGATGCAGCAGTCCGCGGGCAGCCCGTCCAACATCGGTATCACTCCCACTCAACGGCAACTGTTCCAGGTACTTCATCAGTTGCAATATGCGTGCCTTTCCACGAG